>NZ_LR134318.1:4760000-5002500 GCF_900636825.1 Pseudomonas fluorescens
TGACGGCAAACCAAGAACTTCTTGAAACAGTCGGCGCCGGCTCCTGCCCATTCGAGCCTGCGCCACGGCCCACTCTCCCTTATTTCGTCCAAGGCAATCGACATGACCGACATTCAGAACAAGAACTACATCATTGCCCTCGATCAGGGTACGACCAGCTCCCGCGCGATCATTTTCGACCGCGACGCGAACGTGGTCTGCACCGCGCAGCGCGAATTCGTTCAGCATTACCCGCAGGCCGGTTGGGTCGAACACGATCCGATGGAAATTTTTGCCACCCAGAGCGCGGTGATGGTTGAAGCGCTGGCGCAGGCTGGCCTGCATCACGATCAGGTTGCCGCCATCGGCATCACCAACCAGCGTGAAACCACCGTGGTCTGGGACAAGACCACCGGCCGCCCGGTGTACAACGCAATCGTCTGGCAGTGCCGCCGCAGCACCGAAATCTGCCAGCAACTCAAGCGTGATGGCCACGAAGACTACATCCGTGACACCACCGGTCTGGTCACCGACCCGTACTTCTCCGGCACCAAACTGAAGTGGATCCTCGACAACGTCGAAGGCAGCCGCGAGCGTGCGCGCAATGGCGAACTGCTGTTCGGCACTGTCGATAGCTGGCTGATCTGGAAATTCACTGGCGGCAAAGTGCACGTCACCGATTACACCAACGCCTCGCGCACCATGCTCTTCAACATCCATTCGCTGGAGTGGGATTCGAAGATGCTGGAGATTCTCGACATCCCGCGCGAGATGCTCCCGGAAGTTAAAGCCTCCTCGGAAATCTACGGTCGCACCAAAAGCGGCATCGCCATCGGCGGTATCGCCGGCGACCAGCAAGCGGCGCTGTTCGGGCAAATGTGCGTCGAACCAGGTCAGGCAAAAAACACCTATGGCACTGGCTGCTTCCTGTTGATGAACACCGGCGACAAAGCGGTGAAATCCCAGCACGGCATGCTCACCACCATCGCTTGCGGCCCACGAGGCGAAGTGGCTTACGCGCTGGAAGGCGCAGTGTTCAATGGTGGCTCGACCGTGCAATGGCTGCGTGACGAACTGAAAATCGTCAACGACGCTCACGACACCGAATATTTCGCCAATAAAGTGAAGGACAGTAACGGCGTCTATCTGGTGCCGGCTTTCACCGGTCTCGGCGCACCTTACTGGGACCCGTATGCCCGTGGCGCATTGTTCGGCCTGACGCGCGGCGTGCGCGTCGATCACATCATCCGCGCCGCGCTGGAATCGATCGCCTATCAGACCCGCGATGTCCTCGACGCCATGCAACAAGACTCCGGCGAGCGCCTCAAAGCCCTGCGCGTGGACGGCGGCGCGGTGGCGAACAATTTCCTCATGCAATTCCAGGCCGACATTCTCGGCACTCAGGTCGAGCGGCCGCAAATGCGCGAAACCACAGCGCTCGGTGCGGCTTACCTGGCCGGTCTGGCGTGCGGTTTCTGGGGCAGCCTGGAAGAACTGCGTGGCAAAGCGGTCATCGAGCGCGAGTTCGAACCGAGCCTGGACGAAGCGGCAAAAGAGAAGCTGTATAAAGGCTGGAAAAAAGCCGTCAGCCGCACCCGTGACTGGGCGCGTGAAGACGCTGAATAAGCCAGGCTTGAGCTTCAGATAGGTATCTAACTGGTCGGGAGCAGATTCCTGCGGCATCATGGGCAAATTTTGCACGGCAGCCCAAAGGAAGCCCCATGAATCTGCCTCCCCGTCAGCAGCAAATCCTCGAGCTGGTTCGCGAACGCGGCTATGTGAGCATCGAGGAAATGGCCACGCTGTTCGTTGTTACCCCGCAAACCATTCGCCGCGACATCAATCAACTCGCCGAAGCCAATTTGCTGCGCCGTTACCATGGCGGCGCCGCCTACGATTCCAGCGTCGAAAACACCGCCTATGCGATGCGCGCCGATCAGATGCGCGACGAGAAGCAACGCATCGGTGAAGCCATCGCCGCGCAGATTCCCGATCACGCCTCGCTGTTCATCAACATCGGCACCACCACCGAATCGATTGCCCGCGCCCTGCTCAATCACAGTCACCTGAAAATCATCACCAACAACCTACACGTCGCCTCGATGCTCAGCGCCAAGGATGATTTCGATGTGCTGCTGACGGGCGGGAATGTGCGCCGTGACGGCGGCGTGGTCGGCCAGGCGAGCGTGGATTTCATCAATCAGTTCAAGGTTGATTTCGCCCTGGTCGGGATCAGCGGCATCGACGAGGACGGCAGCCTGCTTGACTTCGATTATCAGGAAGTTCGGGTATCGCAGGCGATTATTGCTAATGCGCGACAGGTGATTCTGGCTGCGGATTCGAGCAAGTTCGGACGCAACGCGATGATCCGGTTGGGGCCGATCAGCCTGATTGATTGCCTTGTCACCGATCAGCAACCGGTACCGGCGCTGGCGCAATTGTTGAGTCAGCACAAGATTCGTCTGGAAGTCGTTTAAACCTTCGCAACATCAAGAGATCGCAGCCTTCGGCAGCTCCTACATGGGTTCACCTGACGTGTAGGAGCTGTCGAAGGCTGCGATCTTTTGCATTTAATGTTCGAAAATTTTCCTTTCCCCGCCCTTCGATGAGTTTTTTCAATCGAACGTGACTGGCTGCGCGTGTCTTTATGGGCTACCATTTTCGCAAATGAACATTTATGTTCGATTTCCAAGACATAAAATCAAAAAGCCCGAGGCCCGCCGATGTCCACCTCTACCTTGCGTACGCCCCCCCTCTCCGAGATCTATGACATTGCCGTGATCGGCGGCGGGATCAATGGCGTGGGGATCGCAGCGGATGCTGCCGGTCGCGGCCTCTCGGTGTTCCTTTGCGAAAAGGATGACCTCGCCAGCCACACCTCGTCAGCCAGCAGCAAGCTGATCCACGGTGGCCTGCGCTATCTCGAACATTACGAATTCCGTCTGGTGCGTGAAGCGCTGGCCGAGCGCGAAGTGCTGCTGGCCAAGGCGCCGCACATCGTCAAGCCAATGCGTTTCGTGTTGCCACACCGCCCGCACCTGCGCCCGGCGTGGATGATTCGCGCCGGCCTGTTCCTGTATGACAACCTCGGCAAGCGCGAAAAACTCCCGGGTTCGAAAAGCCTCAAGTTCGGCGCCGACAGTGCGCTGAAGAGCGAAATCAAAAACGGCTTTGAATACTCCGACTGCTGGGTCGATGACGCCCGCCTCGTGGTGCTCAACGCCATGGCCGCCCGTGAAAAAGGTGCGCATGTGCACACCCAGACCCGGTGCGTCAGCGCGCGTCGTGCCAAAGGCTTGTGGCACCTGAACCTCGAACGCGCCGACGGCAGCTTGTTTTCGATCACCGCCAAAGCGCTGGTGAACGCCGCCGGCCCGTGGGTCGCCAAGTTCATCCGTGACGACCTGAAACTGGAATCGCCGTACGGCATTCGTCTGATTCAGGGCAGCCACATCATCGTGCCGAAACTGTACGAAGGTGATCACGCGCACATTCTGCAAAACGAAGATCAGCGAATCGTCTTCACCATTCCGTATCTGAACCACTTCACCTTGATCGGCACCACCGACCGCGAATACACGGGCGATCCGGCGAAAGTGGCGATCACTGAAGGCGAAACCGATTACCTGCTGAAAGTGGTCAACGCCCACTTCAAGAAGCAGATCCGCCGCGATGACATCCAGCACAGCTACTCCGGCGTGCGCCCGCTGTGCAATGACGAATCCGATAACCCATCGGCGGTCACCCGCGATTACACCCTGGCGTTGTCGGCGGGCAATGACCAAGCGCCACTGCTTTCAGTATTTGGCGGCAAGCTGACGACCTACCGCAAACTCGCCGAGTCGGCGATGGCGCAGTTGATGCCGTTCTTCACTCAAATGCGTCCGAGCTGGACAGCCACGGCCACACTGCCCGGCGGCGAGGACATGACCACGCCGCAGGCCTTGAGCGCACAGATTCGCGACAAGTTCGATTTCGTGCCGAGCGAGATCGCTCGTCGCTGGGCCACCACTTTCGGCAGCCGCACCTGGCGCATGCTCGAAGGCGTTGAGACCCTTGCCGACATGGGCGAACACATCGGCGGCGGTCTCTATACGCGTGAGGTGGACTACTTGTGCAGCGAAGAGTGGGCGACTACCGCGTATGACATTCTGTGGCGTCGCAGCAAGCTGGGGTTGTTTACCACTTCGGCCGAGCAGGAGAAGCTTGCGGCGTATCTGGGTAAGGTTGAGCAGAACCGCAGCAAAATTGAAGCGGCGTGATCTGAGCAATGCCCGTACTAAAAAGCCCCTGAATCGCGAGATCAGGGGCTTTTTCTTTAGTGTGGTGTGCAAAATTTGATTGGGTCAGTGAGATCTTTTCCCCCTCACCCCGGCCCTCTCCCCCAAGGGGTAGAGGGGGGAAGGGAGTCGATCTACATGAGGTTCGAATCCTGAGTTCGACTCGGTATCCAATACGGCGTAGTTCGCCCATACAACCCGTCAGTCCCCTCTCCCTCCGGGCGGTCCGACGTTTCGGGAGGGTTAGGGTGAGGGGTGTTGCTCGTTCGGTTTTCCGAACAAGACTCCCCGGTCAATTCGGCAAACCGGATCAGCCGCAGACTACAAAATCATCATAAAACTTTAATATCGTTATAAATCATCAACTTATTCCAACCACACTGCTCTGGCACGACTCATGCTCTACACTCTCTCGACGAATGCCCGATGTGCCAACACTTCAGGAGCCGTCAGGCATTCGAAGCACAAAAGGGCCGACAAACTGGCTCCATAAAAAAAACAATGTCGAGGAAAATTTTGATGCGCATCGTTCCCCATATCCTGGGCGCAGCCATTGCTGCCGCTCTGATCAGCACACCAGTTTTCGCCGCCGAACTCACCGGCACATTGAAGAAGATCAAAGAGTCCAATACCATCACTTTGGGCCACCGCGACGCCTCCATTCCGTTTTCCTACATCGCCGACGCGACCGGCAAACCGGTTGGCTATTCCCACGACATTCAACTGGCCATCGTCGAAGCAATCAAAAAAGACCTCGATCTGCCAAACCTGCAAGTCAAATACAACCTGGTGACTTCGCAGACCCGTATTCCACTGGTGCAGAACGGCACCGTGGACGTCGAGTGCGGCTCCACCACCAACAACGTCGAGCGTCAGCAGCAAGTTGACTTCTCCGTTGGCATCTTCGAAATCGGTACCCGTCTTCTGTCCAAGAAAGACTCCAAGTACAAGGATTTCGACGACCTCAAAGGCAAGAACGTCGTGACCACCGCTGGCACCACGTCCGAGCGCATCCTCAAGGCGATGAATGCCGACAAGCAGATGGGCATGAACGTCATCTCCGCCAAAGACCACGGCGAGTCCTTCCAGATGCTGGAATCGGGCCGTGCCGTTGCGTTCATGATGGACGACGCCCTGCTGGCTGGCGAAGCGGCGAAAGCCAAGAAAGCCGCCGATTGGGAAGTGACCGGTACACCGCAGTCGTATGAAATCTACGGCTGCATGGTGCGCAAGGGCGACGCGCCGTTCAAGAAGGCTGTCGATGACGCCATCGTCGCAACCTACAAGTCGGGCGAGATCAACAAGATCTACGACAAGTGGTTCATGGCGCCTATCCCGCCAAAAGGCCTGAATCTGAACTTCCCGATGAGCGACGAGCTCAAGGCTTTGATCGCCACTCCGACCGACAAAGCGGCTGACGACAAGAAATCCTGATTTCTGACTAACCTTATCCCCTGAGGAGGCGCCTGCCTTTTCAGGGGATGGTCACTCCCTGCTGGCACTTTTTGGAAACACTCGAACCGGTGGCTGTCGAGCCGATCGCGTGTGCCCGGCCTTTGAAAAAAAGACCGGGGCGGGAACGGAGTTTCCCCAGGCGGGCACTTGTACATCGATCGAATCGAGGGGAGACCCTAATGAATTACAACTGGGACTGGGGCGTGTTCTTCAAGTCCACCGGCGTGGGCAGCGAGACGTATCTCGACTGGTTCATTTCCGGTCTGGGCTGGACCATCGCCATCGCCATCGTGGCCTGGATCATTGCCCTGCTGCTGGGCTCGATACTGGGCGTCATGCGCACCGTGCCGAACCGCATCGTGTCGGGCATCGCGACCTGCTATGTCGAACTGTTTCGCAACGTGCCGCTGCTGGTTCAGCTGTTCATCTGGTACTTCCTGGTGCCCGACCTGCTGCCGGCAGATCTGCAGGAGTGGTACAAGCAGGACCTCAACCCGACGACTTCGGCCTACCTGAGCGTTGTGGTTTGCCTCGGTCTGTTCACCGCCGCACGTGTCTGCGAACAAGTGCGCACCGGCATCCAGGCGTTGCCGCGCGGCCAGGAATCGGCCGCCCGCGCCATGGGCTTCAAACTGCCGCAGATCTACTGGAACGTGCTCCTGCCCCAGGCTTACCGGATCATCATTCCGCCGCTCACCTCGGAATTTCTGAACGTGTTCAAGAATTCCTCCGTGGCGTCCTTGATCGGTTTGATGGAGTTGCTCGCGCAGACCAAACAGACGGCAGAATTTTCGGCCAACCTGTTCGAAGCGTTCACCCTGGCAACCCTGATCTACTTCACCCTCAACATGAGCCTGATGCTGCTGATGCGCATGGTCGAGAAGAAAGTTGCCGTGCCCGGCCTGATCTCCGTGGGGGGTAAATAATGGAATTCGATTTCAGTGGCATCGTCCCGGCCATTCCCGGTTTGTGGAACGGCATGGTGATGACCCTCAAGCTGATGGCCATGGGCGTGATCGGCGGGATCATTCTCGGCACGATCCTCGCGCTGTGCCGGCTGTCGCACAACAAGTTGCTGTCGAGCATCGCCGGTGCCTACGTCAACTATTTCCGCTCGATCCCGCTGCTGTTGGTAATCACCTGGTTCTATCTGGCGGTGCCGTTCGTGCTGCGCTGGATTACCGGCGAAGACACACCGATCGGCGCGTTCACCTCGTGCATCGTGGCGTTCATGATGTTCGAAGCGGCGTACTTCTGCGAAATCGTCCGGGCAGGCGTGCAGTCGATCCCGAAAGGCCAGATGGGCGCCGCACAGGCACTGGGCATGAACTACGGCCAGATGATGCGCCTGATCATCCTGCCGCAGGCGTTCCGCAAAATGACCCCGCTGCTACTGCAGCAGAGCATCATTCTGTTCCAGGACACTTCGCTGGTTTACACCGTTGGCCTGGTCGACTTCCTCAACGCCTCACGCGCCAGCGGCGACATCATTGGCCGCTCCAATGAGTTCCTGATTTTCGCCGGTCTTGTGTACTTCATCATCAGCTTCGCCGCCTCGCGGCTGGTCAAGCAACTGCAAAAAAGGTTCGCCGTATGATCTCTATCAAAAATATCAACAAGTGGTATGGGGACTTCCAGGTGCTGACTGATTGCAGCACCGAGGTCAAGAAAGGCGAAGTGATCGTGGTCTGCGGCCCGTCGGGTTCCGGCAAGTCGACGCTGATCAAGTGCGTCAACGCCCTGGAGCCGTTCCAGAAAGGTGACGTCGTGGTTGACGGGACTTCAATTGCCGACCCGAAAACCAACCTGCCGAAATTGCGCTCGCGCGTCGGCATGGTGTTCCAGCATTTCGAACTGTTCCCGCACCTGACCATCACCGAAAACCTGACCATCGCGCAGATCAAGGTGTTGGGCCGCAGCAAGGAAGAGGCGACCAAAAAAGGTCTGCAACTGCTCGAACGCGTCGGTTTGTCTGCCCACGCGCACAAGCATCCGGGGCAACTGTCCGGCGGTCAGCAGCAGCGTGTGGCGATTGCCCGCGCATTGGCGATGGATCCGATCGTGATGCTGTTCGATGAACCGACCTCGGCGCTCGACCCGGAAATGGTCAACGAAGTGCTCGACGTAATGGTGCAGCTGGCCCACGAAGGCATGACCATGATGTGCGTAACTCACGAAATGGGCTTCGCCCGTAAAGTGGCGGATCGCGTGATCTTCATGGACGCTGGCAAGATCATCGAAGACTGCCCGAAAGAAGAGTTCTTCGGCGACATCAGCGCCCGCTCCGAACGCGCGCAGCACTTCCTCGAGAAAATCCTGCAGCACTAAAAACAACACCTGCATTCCCCTGTAGGAGCTGCCGCAGGCTGCGATCTTTTGATTTTATTCTTCAAGATCAAAAGATCGCAGCCTGCGGCAGCTCCTACAGGGAAATTGGCAGGGTTTGTTGTTGTGGTTGACCCAAGGCATCTGTGATGAAATGCGACTCCACTCTATATCGCGCAGCGCCGCCATCACTTGCCGTGAAGCCCCGTCTGATCCGTCATTTGTTCCTGCCGCCGCTGATCATTGCGCTGATGATCGGTTTGGGTTTTATCGGCTTCTGGACCAGTGAACATTTCGGCATTCGCAGCCTCGGCGAGAACGGCCAGCGTCAGCTGGAACTTCACGCCCGCGCCGTCGAAAGCGAGATCAGCAAATACACCTACCTGCCCAGCCTGCTGGAACTCGAAACGAGCGTGCCGCAGCTGCTGGCCGATCCGACGCCGGAACACCGGCAAACGGTCAACGATTATCTTGAAGGCCTGAACCGGCGCAGCCGCAGTCGGGCCATCTACGTCATGGACACTACCGGCCGCGTCATGGCCACCAGCAACTGGCGCGATGTCGACAGTTACCTCGGTGAAGACCTGTCCTTTCGCGCCTATTTCCAGAAAGCCGTGCGTGGCGAGCCGGGCCGCTTCTACGGCATCGGCAGCACCAATGGCGAGCCCGGCTATTACCTCGCCCACGGCCTCGAAGAACACGGCAAGATCATCGGCGTGGCGGTGGTCAAAGTGCGTCTGGAAGCCATGGAAGAACGCTGGCAGCGGGCGCGCCTGGAAGCTTTCGTCAGCGACGAGAACGGCATCATCATTCTGTCCAGCGATCCAGCCCGGCGCCTGAAAGCGGTCATCCCGTTGAGCGAAGAGACCAAGGAAAAACTCGCTCGCAGCCTGCAGTATTACTGGTTCCCGCTCAACGAACTGCAACCTCTGGCCCGCGAAACCCTGTCGGAAGGCGTGGAGAAACTCACCTTTCCGGCCAACAGCGAAGTCCAGTCCGACGAAGACGACATCAGCTATCTGGCGCAGACCCGGCCACTCAGCGATACGCCGTGGAATTTCACTCTATTGACGCCGCTGCAGGATCTGCGCCGCGAAGCCATCAACCAAGGCATTCTGGTCGCCGTTGCGTTTGCGCTGGTGGCGTTTCTGCTGATTGCCTGGAACGAGCGGCGCAAGGTCATCGCCACCCGCCTCGCCGCTCGCGAAGCGCTGCAGGAAGCTAACAGCCAGCTCGAGCGTCGGATTACCGAACGCACCGCCGACCTGCGCGCCAGCAATGAACGCTTGAAAAGTCAGATCCGCGAACGTCGGCAAGCCGAGGAAACCTTGCGCCGCGCACAGGATGAGCTGGTGCAGGCCGGCAAACTTGCCGCGATCGGGCAGATGTCGACCAGCATCGCCCACGAATTGAACCAGCCGCTGGCAGCGATGCGCACCCTGTCCGGCAACACCGTGCGCTTTCTCGAACGCGGTCAGCTTGATATCGCCAGCACCAACCTGAAGACCATCAACGACTTGATCGACCGCATGGGCCGGATCACCGCCAGCCTGCGCTCTTTCGCCCGACGCGGCGACAACAAGGGCCAGGCCAGCCTCGGCAAAGCCGTCGATGCCGCGCTGCAAGTGCTCGGTGCGCGGGTGGAAACCTCGGCGCTGGCCGTGCACCGCCAGTTCATCGATGTCCAGGTGCAGATCGATCAGACGCGGCTGGAACAGATTCTGGTCAACCTGATCGGCAATGCGCTCGACGCCATGCAGGCGCAGCCAACGCCCGAACTGTGGCTGGAGGGCGACGAATTCAACAACAAATATCGCCTGCGCGTGCGCGACAATGGCCACGGCATCGACGCCGAAGCGCGCAAGCATTTGTTCGAACCGTTCTTCACCACCAAGCCCGGCGAGCAAGGCCTGGGCCTCGGACTGACGCTGTCCGCCAGCCTCGCCGCCGCCACCGGCGGGCATCTGGGTGTCGAACACCCGGCTAGCGGCGGCACCACTTTCGTCCTCAGTTTACCGTTGCTAAGCCCTACACCTGCCGAGCCAATATGAACCACGAACTCAGTGTGCTGATCGTCGAAGACGACCCCCATGTGCTGCTCGGTTGTCAGCAGGCGCTGACGCTGGAAGACATTCCCTGCGTTGGCGTCGGCAGTGCCGAAGAGGCATTGGAGCGGGTCGGCGATAACTTTGCCGGCATCGTCATCAGCGATATTCGCCTGCCGGGCATCGATGGCCTGGAGCTGTTGACCCGGCTCAAGCAGCGTGACCGCAGTCTGCCGGTGGTGCTGATCACCGGCCACGGCGACATTTCCATGGCCGTCGGCGCAATGCAGAAAGGCGCCTATGACTTCATGGAAAAACCGTTCTCGCCGGAACGTCTGGTAGACGTGGCGCGGCGTGCGCTGGAGCAACGCAGCCTTGCTCGCGAAGTGTCATCGCTGCGCCGGCAACTGGCCGAACGCGATTCCCTTGAAGGGCGCATCATCGGTCGTTCACCGGCGATGCAGAACCTGCGCGAACTGATCGCCAATGTTGCCGACACCTCGGCCAACGTGTTGATCGAGGGTGAAACCGGCACCGGCAAGGAATTGGTCGCCCGCTGCCTGCACGATTTCAGTCGGCGTCACAGCAAACAATTCGTCGCGCTGAATTGCGGCGGCCTGCCGGAAAACCTTTTCGAAAGCGAAATATTCGGCCACGAGGCCAACGCCTTCACCGGTGCCGGCAAACGCCGCATCGGCAAGATCGAACACGCTGATGGCGGCACGCTGTTTCTCGACGAAGTGGAGAGCATGCCGTTGCCGTTGCAGATCAAACTGCTGCGGGTGCTTCAGGAACGCACCCTCGAACGGCTCGGCTCGAACCAAAGCGTTGCCGTGGATTGCCGGGTGATCGCGGCGACCAAATCCGATCTCGACGAGTCGAGCAAGGCTGGGGAATTCCGTAGCGACCTGTATTACCGCCTCAACGTCGTGACTCTGGAATTGCCGCCGCTGCGCGAGCGCCGCGAAGACATTTTGCAACTGTTCGAACACTTCACTCAGCAGTCGGCGCTGCGTTTCGATCGCGCCCTGCCGGAGCTGGACAATCAGACCTTGTCCAATCTGATGAGCCACGACTGGCCGGGCAACGTGCGTGAACTGCGCAACGTCGCCGAACGCTTCGCCCTCGGTTTGCCGGCGTTCAAGAAATCCGGCGCCAGCAGTGGCGGGCAAGGCCTGGCATTCGCCGAAGCGGTGGAAGCGTTCGAGCGCAACCTGCTCAATGACGCCCTGCAACGCAGTGGTGGCAACCTGACCCAAGCCAGTCTGGAACTGGGCATGGCCAAGACCACGCTGTTCGACAAAGTCAAAAAATATGGCCTTAGCCATTAAGCGAGAACCCTGTGGATCTACTGTTCAAAGCGCTGCTGGGCGCGGCGGTGGTGCTGCTCATCGCGGCGTTGTCGAAGACCAGAAATTACTACATCGCAGGATTAGTGCCGCTGTTTCCGACGTTTGCGCTGATCGCCCATTACATCGTGGGCAAGGGCCGTTCGATTGAGGACTTGAAAACCACAATCGTCTTCGGCATGTGGTCGGTCATTCCGTACTTCGTGTACCTGGCGACGTTGTACGTGATGGTGGATCGCCTGCGGCTGGAGGCGTCGCTGGCGGTCGCGGCGGTGGCGTGGTTGATCGCCGCCACTGTTTTGGTCACCGTGTGGGTTCGGCTACATAGCTGATCCGTGTAGGAGCTGCCGCAGGCTGCGATCTTTTGATCTTGTTTTTTCAAAATCAAGATCAAAAGATCGTCCAATCGCGGCCCGAGCCTGCGGCAGCTCCTACAAGGACGTATTCTCAGCCGTTGACGGTGCCGCCTTTGGTCTCGGCCATGATCTGCCGGATCGCGCCCACAAACGTGTCGACCGGTTGCCCGCCCGTCACTGCGTACTGGCCGTTGAACACCACCGTCGGCACCGAACTCACCCCGCGCTGCAACCACAGCTGCTCTTCCTCGCGCACCTCATCGGCAAATTCGTCCGAGGCCAGAATCGCTTCTGCGCGCTGGCGATCCAGCCCGACGCTTTCAGCAATCTGCGCCAGTTGGCGATGATCGGATGGATTAGCGCCGTCGCTGAAATAAGCCTTCAGCAACGCCTGCTTCAGCGACAACTGCAAGTCTTCCAGCCCAGCCCAATACAACAACCGGTGCGCATCGAAGGTGTTGTAAATGCGGCTGTTGCCATCGGTGCGAAAAGCAAAACCGAGTTCGGCACCACGGGCGCGAATCGCCTCGCGATTCTTTTGCGACTGCTCAGGCGTCGAGCCGTATTTCTCCTGGATGTGTTCGGCGATGTTCTGGCCGTCCGCGCCCATTTTCGGATTCAGCTCGAACGGCTGGAAACGGATTTCGGCCTGCACCTCGTCGCGCAGAATCTGCAGCGCTTCCAGCAAGCCGTACAAACCGACGACGCACCAGGGGCAGGAAACGTCGCTGACAAAGTCGATCTTCAAGGCAGAACTCATCACACACCTCGCGGGGGGAATCGTGCGGAAAATATGCACGATACACCACCCGAATCACCTGCCCTTGTAGGAGCTGCCGCAGGCTGCGATCTTTTGATCCTGATCTTGAAAAACAAAGGCAAAAGATCGCAGCCTTCGGCAGCTCCTGCAGGGGACGACGTTACGTACAACGGATCAGAGCAGATTCTTACCTACAATCGGCTCAATCTGCGCCCAGTGCGGAGAGTCTTCACGATGCGCCTGCAGATACGGCAACACGGCCCCGAGCAACGGTTCCTTGAACGCCTCCTGAAAACGATGGGCCAGCCCCGGAATCAGGCGTAATTGACTGCCACGGATATGCGCCGCCAGATGTACGCCGTGCATCACCGGCAGCAACGGATCAGCCGTGCCATGCACCACCAACGTCGGCACGCGCAGGCGGTTGAGCAGCGGCACGCGGCTGGGCTCGGCGAGGATTGCCATGATCTGCCGCTTCACGCCTTCGGGGTTGAACGCGCGGTCGTATGACGCCGCCGCTTGCTGCAACAACGCCTGCCGATCATCGGTCACCGTCGGGCTACCCAACGCCGCCAGCAAATCGGCCTGCTGCTCCAGCGCTATCGCGCGATTCGGTGCGCCGCGACGCGCCAGTAATTGCACCAGCGCTGCGCTGGGAGCGGGCAATCCTTCCGCGCCGGAGCTGGTCATGATCAACGTCAGACTCTCGACCCGCTGCGGCGCCATCGCTGCCATGTGCTGGGCGATCATGCCGCCCATGCTCACGCCCAACACATGAAATTGCTCGACGTGCAGCGAGTCCATCAGGCCCAGCGCGTCATCGGCCATATCCGTCAGGCTGTACGGCGCCGACACCGGCAGTCCGAGTTTGTAGCGCAGCACTTCGAAGGTCAGATTGGCCTCGACTGGCGTCTGCCGCCAGGTCGACAAGCCGACGTCGCGGTTGTCGTAACGGATCACCCGAAAACCCTGCTGGCACAGCGCGACCACCACTTCATCGGGCCAGTGAATCAATTGCCCGCCCAGGCCCATCACCAACAGCAATGCCGGGTCGGAAGCACGACCAATGCTCTGATAAGCGAGGCTGACTTGCGGCAGATCGACATGTTCGGTGGGCACGTTGACGTCGCAACGCGCTGCCGCCATCGACTGTGTGAAGAACAAAAGCGCGGCCAACAGCGCCGCTATGGATAAAAACATCTTGTGCATGAAAAATACCGAAACGCAGAACCCCAGTAGAGCGCGAGTCTGATGAAGTTTGTGCAAGCGCGCTGCCACAGTTGCGTGACAGTTTGATGAAGACTGCCGAGCGGTCGTCGCGCCCAGGCTCGCACACTCTGTCGACAGCTCGAGCAACATGAGACAAACTCACCGCCATCGCTGAAACAGCAAATTCTGCTCATGGAGCCATCGGTGCTTGAAATCCGCCACCTGAAAACCCTGCACGCCTTGCGCGAAGCCGACAGCCTGGTCGACGCCGCTGACCGCCTCCATCTGACGCAATCGGCGCTGTCTCACCAGTTCAAGGAACTGGAAGAGCGCATGGGCATGCAATTGTTTGTACGCAAGACCAAACCGGTGCGTTTCACCAGCGCCGGTTTACGCCTGCTGCAACTGGCCGACGCGACCCTGCCATTGCTGCGCGCCGCCGAGCGCGACATCAGCCGCTTGGCCGGTGGCACGGCCGGTCGCTTGCACATGGCGATCGAGTGCCACAGTTGTTTTCAATGGCTGATGCCGACCATCGACCAGTTCCGCGATGCGTGGCCGGAGGTCGAACTGGATCTGGCATCGGGGTTTGCCTTCGCCCCACTGCCGGCCCTGGCGCGCGGCGATCTCGATCTGGTGGTGACCTCCGATCCACTGGAAATTGCCGGTATCACTTATGTGCCGCTGTTTACCTATGAAGCGATGCTCGCGGTGGCCAATCAGCATGCATTGGCGAGCAAGCCGTACATCGTGGCGGAAGACCTGCTGACGGAAACGCTGATCACTTATCCGGTGGAGCGTGATCGGCTGGATATCTTTACGCGGTTCCTCGAACCGGCCGATATCGAACCGGCGCAGGTACGCACGTCCGAGCTGACGGTGATGATGATGCAACTGGTCGCCAGCGGCCGCGGCGTATGCGGCATGCCGCATTGGGCGCTGCACGAATACAGCTCGCGCGGGTACGTGAAAGCCAAACGCTTGGGCGAGAAAGGTCTGTTTGCGACGCTCTATGCAGCGATTCGCACCGACATGCTCGATGCGCCGTACATGCGCGATTTCCTGTTGACGGCGAAGGACACTTCGTTTTCGACCTTGGACGGTGTGAGCGCGGTCCGTTAAAAGCCAAATCAAAAGATCGCAGCCTTCGGCTCCTACCGGGTTCTGTGCAGGAGCTGCCGAAGGCTGCGATCTTTTTGATCTCTATGGCTGAGGGATTTCACGCCACATATGGATCTTGTCGAAGTAATCTTCGCCGACCCGCACCGCCAAAGGCTCAAGGCCGAACTGGATAAAACCGCAGCGCTCATAGAGCTTGAACGCCGCGTCATTGCCCGCAGTAACCGTCAGCTGTATCAGCTTCAACGCCGGATGGTTCTGCGCTTCGGCCAGTGCCGCTTGCACCAGTTCGAACGCCAAACCGTGCTGGCGAAAATCCGCCGACACATACATGCCGAACAGCGTGGCCTTGTGTCGTGCCTTTTCACGCGGTTCCAACGCCAGTCCGACAATTCCGGCCAACTGCCCCGCCTCAAACGCCCCCAGCAGCACATCCAGCTTGCTGGTCAGCCGCCCTTCCCACCAACTCAACGGCATCACTGCCCGTTCGCGCACGCTGGAGGTGAACGCCTGCGGATGACGATCATAGGCTTCGAGCATGAGTGCGCGGTAAGCCAGGGCATGACTGGCGTCCAGCCGTTCGATCCACATTTCAGGCAGTCCGCCGCTGTTCGAGCATCAAGCGTACGGCGAGACCGCCGAGCACCATGCCCATAAAATAACGCTGCACCGCCAGCCACGTTGGGTTGCGCACAAACCACGAAGCGATTCCCGCCGCGAACAGCGCGATCAACAGGTTGACGCTGAAGCTGACGCTGATCTGCGTCAGGCCAAGAATGATGCTCTGGACGAACACTGAACCGTGCTCAGGCGTGATGAATTGCGGAAACACCGAAAGATAAAAAACGGCGATTTTCGGGTTCAGGGCACTGGTGAGAAAGCCCATGGTGATCAGTTTGCGTGACGAATCGGGCGGCAGTTGTTGCGCCTCGAACGGCGAGCGCGCGCCGGGTTTCACCGCTTGCCAGGCCAGCCACAGCAGGTACAGCGCGCCGGCCCACTTCAACACTTCATAGGCCATCGGCACCGCGAGAAAAACTGCCGTCAAACCGGCAGCGGCTGCAAACATGTGCACAAAGAATCCGCCGACCACACCGAGCAGCGAGGTCACTCCGGCCTTGCGTCCCTGGCAAATCGAACGCGAGATCAGGTAGACCATGTTCGGCCCCGGCGTCAGCACCATCAGCAACGCAGCAGCAGCAAAAATCAGCAAGTCCGGGAGCGGGATCATGGCAAAGTCCTTTGCGTGGATGATCAGGCGATTGCGTTCAGCGAGGCTCGATAAAACGGCAGGATCACATCGCGTGTCAATGGCGCCAGGATGACATCGCCGTCAGTAGCCGGATCAATCCAGATCACTTCTTCGATTTCCGCCGCCGGGAATACTTCGGTATTGATCGTCAGCTGATAGATATCTGCCTGT
Organism: Pseudomonas fluorescens; assembly: GCF_900636825.1. Lineage (NCBI taxonomy): Bacteria > Pseudomonadati > Pseudomonadota > Gammaproteobacteria > Pseudomonadales > Pseudomonadaceae > Pseudomonas > Pseudomonas fluorescens. Next base: position 4,776,301 of record NZ_LR134318.1, read on the forward strand.
ACGACAAATCCCGGCTCGTTGGCGGCTGGGGCAGAAAACTGGCCAAGGAAGATCGCCTGCGCTGGATCGATCCGCAGATCCAGCTCCTCTTCCAGCTCACGAACCAGCGCGTGCACCGGCAGCTCATGCGCGTCGATCTTGCCGCCCGGTTGCATGAATGCGCTGGTGCCGCGTTTGCGTACCAAAAGGGTCTGGCCATGGTCGTTGAGCAGCAGCGCAGCGGCGATGCGGATGATGCGGGGCGAAGCGGCGGATGTCGGTGTCATGAGTCGGAAAATGCCTTGTGCGAAAAGGTCGCAGGATCCCATGCCCGATCCGCTCGCGTCATCAGAAGATCCCTGCAAGGAGCATCCCGGTTCAGCCAGACTTTGACGACAAGTCCGCCCAAAAGCTCGGAAATTTCCCACTCGCGAGTTTGGTAGCGTTACTCACCGCTGCCCGGCAGCCAGTCGCTACGTCGCCCAAGAGGAAAAACGCTGTATGTCTGACATTTCGACGCTCAAGGAAAAGAACAATCTCAAGACGTTTCATCTCATTCTGCTCACCTTGATCACGATGGGACTCTACCCGCTTGTATGGCTGTACAAAACTGCAACTGTGGTTGAGGAGGTCACCCGGATCAAGACATTGAGCCACGCCGGTCTGGTCGCTTATCTGGTGTTCTGTGGTCTCGGCGGAATCTTTTTCGCCATACCTCACCTGTGGTTCATAGCCACCGGGTATGCGGTGACGGTCGTTGCCCAGCTCATCGCGATTGCCTGGTGCTTTCGAGTTCGCAGAGCCTTGCGCGCCTACACGCTGACCCAGCACAACTTTGAACTGCGAATGAACCGCTTGTATTCGGTCCTGTTCGGCTTCTGTCACATCAATTACTGCATCAACGATATGGCCAGGGCCAAGCACAAACATGATCAGAAACGACAAACGCCTGAGGGACAGGTAACGGCATGGATAAAAAAAGTCTTGAGCCGAGTGAAGTAGCTGCAGCGTAACGCTTACGATCGTCTGCCGGCGAACCAGCGACAAAAAAGCCCCGATCTCGCGACCGGGGCTTTGTTGTTTTCAGCGGTTGAAACTTACGACACTGAACGCGCCGTGCCTTGCGACACTGGCGTCGGTTGCAGCTTGAACACGTAGAACAATACCGTCAGCAGCACCAGAAACGCCGGGCCGACATACAGCGCCACGCGGGTGTCCGGGAAGTACGCCATCAGGCCGACCACCAGCACCAGAAACGCCAGTGCGAAGTAGGAGCTGACCGGGTACAGCCACATTTTGTACTGGAGGCCGGCGCGTTCGCTGGCGCTCAGGCCTTTGCGGAATTTCAGCTGGGCCAGCAGGATCATCGCCCAGGTCCAGATCGCGCCGAAGGTTGCAATAGAGGTCACCCAGACGAAGACTTTTTCCGGCACCAGATAGTTGAGCAGCACGCCGATCAGCAGCGCGGCGATCGACAACAGCAACGCGCGACGCGGTACACCATTGTTCGAGGTTTTGGCGAAACCCGCCGGCGCCTGGCCGTTCTGCGCCAGGCTGTAAAGCATGCGCCCGGTGCTGAAGATGCCGCCATTGCATGACGACAGCGCTGCGGTGATCACCACGAAGTTGATGATGCCCGCCGCGGTCTTGATGCCCAGACGTTCGAATGTCATCACGAACGGACTGCCCTGAGTGCCGATTTCGTTCCACGGATAGATCGACAGGATCACGAACAATGCGCCGACATAGAACAGCAGAATCCGCCAGAATACCGAGCCGATGGCATCCGGAATGGTTTTTTGCGGGTTCTTCGCTTCACCGGCGGTCAGGCCGATCATCTCGACACCGAGGTAGGCGAACATGACCATCTGCAGTGACATCAGCACGCCGGTCACGCCGTTGGGCATGAAGCCGCCGTGAGCCCAGAGATTGGAAATACCCAGCGCTACGCCGTCGTTGCCGAAACCGAAAGCGATGATGCCGACGCCGCCGATGACCATCGCAATGATGGTGACGATCTTGATCAGGGCGAACCAGAATTCGAACTCACCGAAGGCCTTCACCGCAATCAGGTTGATCGAACCCATGCTGATCAGCGCTGCGAGGGCCCAGATCCAGCGCGGGACATCAGGGAACCAGATGCCCATGTACACCGCCACTGCGGTGATTTCCGCGACGCAGGTCACCAGCCACAGGAACCAATAGTTCCAGCCAGTGAGAAAACCTGCCAGCGGGCCGAGATAATCTTGCGCGTAGCGGCTGAATGAGCCGGCGACCGGGTTATGCACAGCCATCTCGCCAAGCGCACGCATGATCACGAGGATCGCCAGGCCACCGAGAATGTAGGAAATCATGATCGCCGGGCCGGCCATTTCGATGGCCTTGGCCGAACCGAGAAACAGACCGACGCCGATACAGGCACCGAGCGCCATCAGGCGAATGTGCCGTTCGCCGAGTTCACGTTTGAGCGGACCGCCCTGAGCGGTGTCGCCGTGAGGCAGGTGATTGCCGACTGGCATGGGATACAACCTCGTCTTGTTATTGGATATGACCACCGAGTGTCGAAGCGTCGGCCGATAAGCCTTGGCTACCATGAAACCGCGCCGCCTCGTGGGCGAACGCGTCTTGCCGGACAAGGCCTGCAAGATCAGCGGGGCGTGCAGTGTAAGAAACCTTGAGCAGGTTTTTTCACTCAATAAGTCGCAAGAATCAGCGGGAGTTGTCGCGAAGCAGCCGGTCGACCTCAATCATCAAGTGGCCGCTGCAGGAAAACAGGCCGCCGAAAACGGCGGCGAGTATTGCACAAGGATGGTGCAGCGTCACATTACCCGGCCGTTCTTCCGGTATGTGTGGGCACCGGCCTGGTCACCACTTTGACAACCCTGGAATCGGAGTAAACCATCGCCAGCGTGTCTGCCTGCGTCAGCCAACCGGATTTCACAGATGAGAATTTCATGATCGACGCGGCGCCTTGGCTGGACTGAAAGTGAAGCGTCCAGGTTCGCAACGAGCGGTCGTATTTCATGAATGCAACGCCGGTCAGAATCGAGTCCGCGTTGCCGTTCTTGTCAACTCTAAGGCCGTATTCGTGAAACTCCATGGATGTACTGAGGCCCAGGCCGTGTTCTTCCCGCGCAAGGTCATTGTACTGAGCGAGTTCCTTTGCACCTTCGACATGCCTGACCCGCAGGCGGGTGGTGTCCATCTGATCCACCACCAGTGAGCAACCAGAGAATCCCGGTGTGAACAAATGATCCGGTTGATCCCATGCGGGATGCATCGGAACATCGACATAACCACCTTGAGGCGCCCAGTATCCGGCGACGGCATTCGCCTGTTTGGGAAGCCCGTCGACTTTCGGATCATGGATCTTGAGCGCATTGAATTCGCCGCTGTTAATAGCCGCAGGCTGAACGCGCTCCATGACAAACATGAACTCCGCGCCGCCGTCCTTCTTCGCCAATTGCGTTGCAATCTCAGGGCTATAGCCGGCTCTACGCGGATCCAGCAGTTCCGTCGACACGGTCAGCCGGCTCAGTGCCGGTGTCGACAGCGCCTCATGAATGTTGGTGCGCTCAAACGAATAACGCACCTGCGACATCCGACCCCAATCAAACGGCAGGTGCGCAGTCTGTTTGGCGGAGACGGTTTCGATGACAGGCTTCCATAAGCCATTGGGCAGCCGCTCGCGAGAAAACGCCGAGTGACGATTCAAGGGATTGGTTGAAGTGTGCACGGATTGACTCGCCAGGCTGGCGCTTTCCTCAACAATGGTGCCCGCCGGTACGTCCACCGCGCCGGACGGCAGGTCACCACCGCGGGCAGATATCGGTTCCCATTGGTCCGCTGCGACCCGCCGGATTCGGCTACCCTGTACCCGATTGGTCGTCGGATCGACAATGACGACGTCCGTCATATCGCCGCTGAGCGTGAAGTCGTTCCTGATCCAGTAGATGGCCTCGTTGCCTGTCGCGTCGATGTTACGAATGTAAAAGCGCTGCCCGTCGGCACTGCGAAAAATACCTTGGGCATTAGCGCTGAGACCCGCGATATCGGAGAGTTTGACGGCCAGGCGCGCCAGGTCCTTGTTGGCAAACCCGCCTAATGCCAGACGGCCGATCGTCGGTCGAAGATCAATCGGCGCGCCATACAACCGATCGGTTTTGGCGTTGTAGTGATACCAATTGCCATCCTTTAACACACCGACACCTTCCATACTTTGTTCACCGACCTTGAAGGTCCCCACCATGACCGGCGCCCGCTGTTTGTTCATGGCCAGCAGCAGATCAGTCCCTCGCCCGGCGCCTCGCAGTTTTTTCAATTGCCGCAAACCTTTGACGCCGACGAACACGACCCCCTTGCCAAGAAGGTGTCCCGCTGCCAGAAATGCGCTCAGCGGGTTGAGTTCACTGATCACAAATGTCCCAACGATCCTGGCCGCACGCAGGGTCTTGGAAAGTACCGAAGCTGTTCGGGTCGCCAGTTGCGCCAGTTTTGCGACGATGCTCGCACCGGCGGTGACGAATCCCAGTACATCCATGAAAAGATCCATCGCACCGTCGATGTAATCACCTTTGATAAAACTGCTAATGGCTGACTTGAACGGAATCAGGTTCAGAACGAAGTCCACGGCGGCCTGAATTCTTGCCTTCTGTTGTTCGCTGGTTGTCTGACCCCGCGCTGCCTGCAAGATGCTTTCATTGTCCAGATCCAGATGATTGACAAAGGTCTGGGCGATGAGCCGGGTTCGCTCGCTCGAATAGCTTTTCGGCGTTGGCAATGGCGAGTGACTCACGGTCCCGATCAACGGAACCTCGGACTCGAAACGTTCAATGGCGTGCACAAGGCTCGGTTTGTGCGGGTCGGGTTTCTCGGTTGCTTTGCCGGGGTGATCGTAGCGCTGGGCGATGATGCCGTTCTTCGAATTGATGGAGTACAGGGTGACTTCGCCGTTTCGTTCGACGCGCAGCGTCAATACCGGATCCGTTGCGGTCAGCTCCCGTCCCCAGAGCCCGGTGCCGAGCTTGTAGATCTTGCTCTGAAAAAAATCAATCTTTCCATATTCCAGGTTTTCCCTGTCGCGCAGTGGCAATTGCGATATCAGATACTTCAAGGTGAATAAGGTACCTTGCTTGAGAGAACTAATAGCGGTATCAAATCGCGCATTGAAATCATCCGCCACACCGAGATCGAGCGGAGCATTGATAGCGGGAAGAAGATATCGAACATGTTCTTTTTCCGTTCTCCAGGTGTAATGGCGCGGACTATCCACCATCGCAATGTCCAGCAGCGAATGCAGATCATCTTTTCCACCGTTCATAACAACGTGCACGCCGTTGTAGAACAGCCTTTCTTCGAAAGGGACGTTACCAGAAAACCTTTGCTTGAGTTTGGCCAAGGCGATTTCCTTGCGCGTTGGAATTTTCGCATTCAAAAATTCCGATGCTTCAAGTCGCTCTTTCAACTGGCGTTGAAATTCATCTCTGACGGCATTTAGCTCCGTCTCGGTTCTACGTTCATCTTCTTTTTCTTTGAGCAATCCATTGACCAGCCCCCAATCGATCAATGCGAATGTTTGGGCCAGACCGAGAACGTCCGGGTCGAACAACTCGGTGTTTTCAGCACTGAGCATCACTTGGGCGAAGGTCATGTTCAGCACCTTGCCCGGCGTCACGGTTTCGATAGCGGCCGCCGCCACCGTCAGGTTGACCCACGCGGCGCCGCCGTATCTGACGTTATCGGGAAGGTCTTTGATCAGGTAGACACTCGCACGCCTAGCCAGCAGGGTGTAAGCACTCAGCCCGGCCATCGCAACGCTGCACATGCCAGTAGTGTGCAGGTGCCTTTCGAAATGTCCGAGCACGGTTGACGCAGTTGCCCCCCAGTGCCGGGATTCAGTGAAATCGTAATCGGCAATGATATTGCGATCAGGGTATTGAATCGACGAAGGGTCCAGCACCAGTTGCACAGCAGCCAGTGCATGTTCGTCCACGCTGACTTGCGTCGCAACGGATCCCATCGCAGTCTGAACAGCCTGACCAAGTGCCTGGCCCCGCGGGCTGCGAATCAGGCTTTCGAGCGCGTTGGCCGGATCGAGCAACGGGTCAGTGGCAAGTGCCAAGTCGCCCTTCAGATGATCAAGCACACCCAAGCCTGGCGCTGCATAGCGATCAAGAAAATATCTTGCGGCGTTGTAGGCAGTGATCTGCTGTTGGGTATTCCAAGGCACCGCCCAGGACAAAGCGCCGCCAAAGTCACCGAAAGTGTGCGGCAGTGCGCCATTGATTTCAGCCAATAAAGCATTTAGCTCAGTATCAGACACAGCAACAACTGCCGACGAAGAATCATTGGTACCAGACATGCAATCTTCCTAGATGAGTAAAATAAAAAAACGAGATAAAAGAAAACAACAACACTCATGGAAAAAGAAGACTGCAGGCATTACCAGTTAATTACATCAACCACTAAAAGATCCGCATCGCCACAAATTTAACTAGCGGCAAAATATGAACATACTTGCCATTAACTATGGGCAACATATAAACACAACCATTACTCATCACTAAAACAGCGCCTGCCGCCGCAATCACTCGACAACAACAAACCCTAAGTCAGGATTACCTTTATAAGTTTATAGAAAGTTACTTCTAAAGAAGCGCATACACCTGACAACAAATTGCCAATAGGCTGCTACACTTTTTTCGGCTGTTTTTGCATTCCACTCACGCGCCGGTCGCATCGCGACCCGCCGACGTCGTACGCGAAGGCTTCGACGCCCCCCCATGGACCGAACCCGCGCAAAGAAAATGCGCACACCATTCACAATTCCTCCTCCAGCACCGAACCAGCGTCTAAGCTTCAGACAAGTCCGATCAATCTGCGTGAATGGATCAGTCGACTATGGGTGCTTTGTGGCAAACCGATTCGAGTAAAGCCGTGGTTCCGACTGAACGTGTGGATGAAGCGCCTATCCCTGAAAAACCTCGCCGCAACCGGCATGGGTGGAAGGCTTTCTGGTTGTTGGTGGTGATTATTGCGATTGTCGTCGGGCTGGCGGCGAGCAAGGAAATACGCACGTCGCGTTTTCAGTCCCGCGAATTGAGCCAATACGCTGCCTCACTGACTTACAAACTGGAGCCTGGCCCCAGCGAAGCCATCCGCTATCCGGGCAACGGCCCTTTCGATTTGCGTCTGGGTTACAGCTCACTCGATGAATTCCTGCCGCGTCTGCTCAAGCGCGATTACGTGATTACCGAGCAGACGCGCTTTTCACCCGCCCTGCTCGGTTACACCGAAAAAGGCCTGTTCGTGCCGTATTCGGAAAAGCTCCAGGCCGGGCTGTCGATCACCGATTGTCGTGCGACGCCGCTATACAAATACAACTATCCGCAACAGCTGTACGCCGACTTTGCCGCCATTCCACCGGTCGTGGTCAGTAGTCTGCTGTTCATCGAAAACCGCTTTCTGCTCGATCCGAAGCAACCGCTGGCGAATCCGGCGGTGGACTGGCCGCGCTTCGGCATGGCGGCGTGGTCGCAGGTGGCGAAGTTGCTGCGTCTGCCGGGGCAATCGGCGGGCGGCAGCACCCTGGCCACGCAATTGGAAAAATATCGCCACTCGCCGGATGGCCTGACCGCGTCCGGTGCCGAGAAAATCCGTCAGATGATCTCCGCCAGCGTGCGTGCCTATCAGGCCGGACCGGAAACCCTCGGCGCGCGGCAGAATATCATTCGTGATTACCTCAACAGTGTGCCGTTATCGGCGGTGCCCGGGCATGGCGAAGTGCACGGCATGGCTGAAGGCTTGCGCGTCTGGTACGGCAGTGATTTCAACAAGGCCAACGCGCAATTGAACAACCCGTCCACCGATCCGAAGATCATGGCGGACAAAGGCCTGGCCCTGCGTGAAATGCTGTCGCTGATGATCGCCCAGCGCCGCCCTTCGCATTACCTGACCAAGGGTCGTGAAGAACTTGCCGACCTCACCGACAGCCATTTGCGTTTGCTCAAGCAGAACGGCGTCATCGACAGCGCATTGGCCGATGCCGCGCTGGCGAGCAAAGTCAGTTACCGCGACTGGCAAACTCAACCCACCATTCAGCCGATTGAAACCAACAAAGGCATCAGCGTGGCGCGCAGCCGTTTGGCGAGCACGCTCAACCGCCCGCTCTATGATCTCGACCGCCTCGATCTGTCGGCCACCAGCACCCTGCAGGGCGATCTGCAGAGCCAGGCCACCGACTACCTGAAAAAACTCGCCGATCCAGCCTTCGCCGCCGAAATCGGCCTGATCGGCGAACGCCTGCTGACGCCGACCAGTACCACCCAGGTGCGCTACAGCTTCACCCTGTTCGAGACGACACCCGATGGCTCGCGAGTACGGGTGCAAACCGACAGCACCGACCAGCCGTTCGATATCAACGAAGGCAGCAAACTGGAGCTGGGCTCGACGGCGAAAATGCGCGTGCTGACCACCTACCTGCAAATCATCGCCGAGTTGCACGACAAGTACGGCGCCATGGGCGTGCCGGAGCTGAAGAAAGTCGCAGTCCCCGAACAAGACCGTTTGAGTCAGTGGGTCATCGATTACCTGATCCAGAACAAGGATCACGACCTGTCGAAAATGCTCGCTGCGGCACTGGATCGCAAATACTCGGCCAGCCCCGGCGAGGCGTTTTTTACCGGCGGCGGTTTGCACACGTTCAACAACTTTCGCAAAGAAGACAACGGTCGCCTGCCCACCCTGCGTGATGCCCTGCGCGAATCGATCAACCTGCCGTTCATTCGCTTGATGCGCGATGTGGTGCGCTATGTCACCTACTCGGGGCCCAACAGCAGCGCCGAGTTGCTCAAGGATGATCGCGACCCGCGCCGTCAGGAATACCTGGCCAACTTCGCCGACCGTGAGGGCACCTCATTCCTGCTCAAGTTCTGGAAAAAATACCGCAACAAGGACACCCAGGCGCGCCTTGAAACGTTTCTCGACAGCATCCGTCCGACGCCGATTCGCATGGCGGCCGTGCACCGCTACCTGCTGCCTGACGCCAGCCAGGAGGACTTCAACACCTTCGTCCGTTCGCACCTCAAAGGCGCCAAGCTCACCGAAAAGCTCACCGATGACCGGTTGATCCGACTCTACGATTCGTACGGCCCCGGCAGCTACGATTTGCCGGATCAGGGCTTCATTGCCAAGGTCCACCCGCTTGACCTGTGGATGATGGGCTACCTGCTGAATCACCCGGACGCGACCTTCAAGGACATCGTCAAGGCCAGCCATTTCGAGCGTCAGGAAGTCTACAGCTGGCTGTTCAAGAGCAAACACAAGGGCGCCCGTGACAGCCGGATCCGCACCATGCTGGAAATCGAAGCATTCCTGGAGATTCACCAACGCTGGCAGAAAGTCGGCTACCCGTTCGATCATCTGGTCCCGTCGCTGGCCACTGCCATTGGCAGTTCCGGCGACCGTCCCGCCGCACTGGCCGAGCTGATCGGCACGATTCTCAATGACGGTGTGCGCATGCCGACGTTGCGCATCGACAGCTTGCACTTCGCCGCCGGCACGCCATACGAAACGAAACTGGTGAATGACCCGCACGTGGGCAAGCGGGTGATGCCCTCGGAAGTGGCCACGGCGATGCGTGAGGCGCTGTCGCAGGTGGTGGATGCGGGTACGGCGAAACGGGTGTCCGGCAGTTTCAAACTGGCCGATGGCACGCCGCTGGCGATGGGCGGCAAGACCGGCACCGGTGACAACCGCATCGAAGCCATCGGTTCCGGCGGGCGGATCCTGAGTTCCAAATCAATCAACCGCACCGCCACGTTTGTGTTCTTTATTGGCGATAATCACTTCGGCACGCTCACCGCGTTCGTGCCGGGGCGCTCGGCGGAAAACTTCAAGTTCACCTCGGCGTTGCCGGTGCAGGTGCTCAAAGGCATGGCGCCGATTCTCACGCCTTATCTGCAACCGGGAGGCGAGCTGGCATGTCGGCCCGAGCAAGTGGCGCAGCAGTGAAAACTCACGGCGCCGCTGCGGTGAACATGAGCAGCACATTGCCGTAATAGTCTCCTGGCACATAACCGGTCGGCGGTGTTCGCACTTCAATATCCAACGGCACGCGGGCGCCGGCCATGGCAATCTCGGCGGGCACGACTTCCAGGGCCGGCGAATTGGTATTCAGTTCATGCCCGTTGAACAGCACCCGCAGATAAATGGCGTGGGTCTGCGAAGGATTGATCAACACCGGCAGTTGTTCCAGGCGAGCCAGGATGGCCCCGGAATCATTCAGCACGTCGAAATTTCTGCGCAGGGTGCCCAGGCTCGCGGTGTGTGTGTCCCACGGCAACACCTGCTCGCGATGAATCCAGTCCGGCTCGGCCGGGGTCACGTAGAACTGCTCGGTCGGGATACTCGCCGACACTTCGAATTCGCGTATTTCACGCGCCGCGTAAGCCGACGAAGACGCCCACAGCACGGCGCCAGCACCGATGGCTATCATCCGTTGCCTGCTCATGCAGCCACCTGCCATCTGCAAAAACTCATGAAACCATTCACTGATCTGACTCCTCATCGGCTGACGACGCGCTGGTCTTTCTGGCTCGCCCCCTCGATTAGCCTGAAGCGGTATTCGCGTCCCGGTTGCTTGTCGAACCCAAAAGCCTTGCCCGCGAGCACATGGTGTTTGGTGGTCGGTGCGCAGTCGGTTTCGTTTTTTATATCGCAGTTGCGAAATTCGTCGATCACCACCACGGTATTGCCGTTATTGCGCAATTGATAACGGGACGGGCCGTCGTCGATCACGGTGTCGTAACGGCTGTCCTTCGGTCGGACAAAAAACACCGTGCCGAAACCGGCCATGACGTTGACGCCTGCGGTCAGGTTCTTTTTATATTCCTCGCGTTCTTCGCTGGAGACGGCGAATTCGTCTTCCTTTTCCGGCACCACCGGAACGAAACGCACCCGGAAGTAACGCTCCTTGTCGCGCTCGCCCATGTACAAAAGGCGCGTGCCCTGCATGCCGCCGGCCGGCACGATCAAGCGCGCCGGGCTGGCCATCAGACCATCGCGGGCGCGGCCACCGGCCTGCGCCACGATAGGCACTTCGCTGGACTTTCCGTCGGCGTCATAGATGATTTCCAGAACGTTGATCTTGACGAACGCGGTGCTGTCGCCGCTGTTGTAGACCCGCTTCAGATAGGTACTTTTGTCGCCTTCAAGGTAGTCGTAGACCACCCCGATGTTGATATTGGGCCCCGCCAGGACATCAGAGGAATACCAGGCCACCAGCAGAACGGTGAAAAGCAGACGCATCATCGACAACCTCACAAATGTTGGGAAAGCCCCGCCACACTTCATCATCAGCACACTCATATCTGCGAGTCCCAGATCACCGAAATCAGCCCGCGGAAGGGCCTTCCCTCATTTTTTCGTATCAGATAAGCGGTGTCCGCTTCCGACATTTCAAAATGCAGTACGCCGGGTTTTCGATCGACGTATTGCCCCGGTTGGAACATGCCTGAGTTGGACTCGCTCAACGGGTATTTCTTGACGGGATTTCCCGCGTCATCAGTCAGGCCGTCCGGCAAACTCACACTGACAACCACTGAACCACCGACGCCTGTCACGTCATCGCGAATGCCACACCCTCGAATCACTTGGAGTTCGCACTCAACGCGCATCTTGAATTTCGATGAGGCGGAAATCAGGAAGGTCTGGTCGCGAAACAGACGCGTCGGCCGTCGGCCGGATTGCATCCACTGCTGCCAGCCACCCGCCGGTTCCAATCTGATTTTTTCGCCACCAGGAGGAATGTCGACCTTGAGCGTGTGCTGGACGTCGAGCACGAAATTCAGGGTCAGGCTGTCGTCATCCGGGATCATCAACGGCCCTAGATAAAAACTGCCACTACCTGCTGAAGGGCCTATCCCATACATCATCGACCCCGTATACGAACCACTCGACATACGCAGAGGATTGGGAGTGCGCAACTCATAAGCGAAGTCGATATTGTTGGAGGAAAGACGCGGGATCGCATAAGCAGGCTGCTTTACGCATTCCTGCTCCAAGGGGGTTTTCCAGAAAAACCGATAGGTCGAAGGTGTGTAATAGCCGACACCGCTATAGACACAGGGCGGCGTGGCATAGACCCAACTGCTGGTCCGCCACAATTTTTGATGGGCTTTGAGAACGTTCGGCTCTTGCGTCAGATCAGTGACTGGCGCGCTCATTTGCAGGTCCGATCCCATGCCAACGATACGTATCTCGACCTCTTCCGACTCTTGAGTCTCATTGTTGATGACTGTGAGTCGCCGCCAGCTGGCTGGCGCTATCACTGACACAATGTCTCCGGGAATCAAGGGACGGCTTGAAGTAAAGCGGACCGGAACCTCAATACTGAAAATGTTCTGCTGAGTACAGACCGCAGGATCAAGGGTGCAATAGCCACTATTGGGCGTCTTGTTGGTGAATACATTTTTGTTGGGCTGGGCAGAGTCGGGCGTAAACGATGCCCGGATTTCCACACTGGCGGCCTCAACGGCCGACGTACAGAAAATGGCCGAAAGACCGAGGCCACACATGATTTTTTTCATCGTTTAACCCGCGTTCTGATCGGTAAAGGTTGCGTCGGCAAGGGTGTCCGGCGTGCAGCGCAGATCACCGATCATCAACACGTCGTTTTCGAGGCGATGCTGGCCGGCGTCCAGACGAAACTGGCACAACAGCTGATCGGCACGACGCACTTGCAGGGTGGGTGAACCGGCGTTCATTTCCATCGAGAAGAAGCCATCGACTTCGCTCACGCCGCGACTGGCGTGGTTGATGATGTGGTGCCCTTTGAGCGGCTGCCCCTGCGCATTCACCAGACGGCCAAGCACCGTCACCGTGCGCATCACGCTGATCTTGCGATACTCCACGCCGCCCTTGTTGATGTGGTACGAGGTGCGTTGCGGCGCGATGTTGGCCGCTGGCACGTGGCTGCCGTCGAAGTCGAAACTGACCGAGCTGTTTTTGTAAGCGGTGATCGGCACAAAGTTGCGCCCCGGCTTGAGCACAGCGCTGCCGCCGCTCATGTCATCGGCACGCAAGGCAATGCCGTCGATATCGGACTCGACATCAATGATCATCCCCGCCCCCTCGCCCTGATGCTGACTGGTCATGACGATTTGCTGCGCGCCGACGGCCACGGTGCTGTCGAGGTTCAGGCCACCGGTGTAGTTGCCGTTGTAGGACGAACGCTGGAGGAATCCGTCGCCGGCCACCGCATCGGTCTTGAAGTTCGCCAGGCTGTTGAGGCCGATGCCGTAGGTGTCGGTCAGCGCGGTCACCGAGACACTTTGCAGAACGTGATCCTGCCAGTCCTTGCGGTATCCGATGGAGGCGTTGTTGTCGCGTCCTCCATCGCGCGCGGTGCGCGAGCCAATGCTTGCCGAGAGCTGGTGGCCCGGCGTGCCCAGCGCCAGATTGACGCTCAGATCAACCCCGCGACTGCGCGCATCGCCACTGCTGTAAGTGCCCGGGCGATCGAACAGCGACAGGCGCCAACTGGCATCGTTACCGAACAGTTCAGTGCGTTGCGTCCAGCCCAGATCGAGGCTGGCGCCTTCGCTGTTGCCCTCACTGTGCGCCACCCGTGCGTTGAGCGAACTGGTGCGACTGATGCGCTGGTTGAGCGCCAGCGAAGAACTGCTGGTCTGACCGATAAACACATTGCGTTGGCGCAGACGGGTGCCATCGGGCAGGTAATCGTAGGTGTTAGTAGTGTCGAGCCAACTGCGGTTGTGGCTGATCACCAGGCTGCCGGAACCGTAGTTGTACAGGCCTTGCAGATCGACGCCGGTGCCGTAGTCCTCGGTCTGGTAGAAGTTGGCGAACACGCTGGTGTTGTTCGCCAGCGTCCAGTCGACGGAACTGCCGTACTGCAGTTTTTCCCGTACCTGACGCGCCGACAGGCCAAGGATCACCCGCGGGTGCAGCAGATAATTGAGCGAGGCGCCGGCAGTTGCATCGCCGCTGGCCTGCTGTTCCCAGTTGCTCAACAGCTTGCTTTCCTGGCCGGCGAACACGTTGTAGCGCCAGCGATCTTCAACGTTGCGCCAGTTGCTCGGCTTGTAGATCAGCTCCTGGGTGGTCGAAGTGGTCTGGCCGTCTTCGATCAGGCGCACTTCCACTTCGTAGATCCCCCCAGGCAATGGTCGCGTATCGAGGGTTTGCAGGCCGGCCGGCACCGATTGGGTATTGATCAGCAAGCCATCACGCCAGATCTCCACGGAGGCCTGGCGATTGGCGGTGACATACACCGGGTAAACGCTGGGTTTCGGATTGTTCACCGCCAGACTGTCAGAGCTGCCATACATCAGGCCTACGGCCGTGTCGGGGCTGGTGCCGAACGCTCGCGGCTGGCGGGTCAGGCCCTCCGAGTTGGGCGTGAAGTAGCCGAGCCGGAAAAAGCTGCCCTGCATTTCGCGCTGGGTGAACAGTTCGTGGACGGCGTGATAGAGCTTGTCATCCGGCGCACCGAGGCGTGCCAGCTGCATGTTGAACGTCTGGCTCCAGTTGCCGAGGCTGCTGCTCGCCTGTAGACCGAAACGTCCGCCGAGGTCTTGTTCCTGGCCACCATTGAGATTGAGCTGATTGCGCACGATCAGCCCGCTGCTGCCGCCGTCGGGCTGCTCGTAATACAGCTTGGCTTCGCCGTCGCGCTCGGCGTTTTCAGTCACGATCGACAGCAGCGAGCTTTCCAGGTTGTAGTGCACCGCCAGCATCTGCGGCGGGCATTGACCGGCGCAACCACCCAGCGGCACGCCGGGTTTGAGATAGTTGGCCCAGGTTTCGCGCTCAGCGCCAGTGAAACGGCTTTCGCTGGTGTCAGTGAATTCCAGCAGGGTGACGCGATCATCGCGCGAAAGCACGACCATCGCCTCACCGAGAAATTGTTGATCGAGTTCTACTCGAACGGCCAGCGGTACATCAAAAAAATGCTCTTCGAATTCCGCAGGCAAACCTTTTGCCTGGGCCAGCAAACTTCGCGGAGTCGTACCGGGAGCAGCCGTAGCTGCCACTGCCGTGGCGCTAAATAAAAGCGCAAACACAGCCGCGATGGGCGTCATCGGGAACATGAACTAATACTCTTGTTTGCCACAAGTAAAAATCCGACCGGACAAGTGGGGATGTCTTGACCGGCCGGCAGGCGCCGATTGATTCAATCGTCGGCGCAAAGTGCGAAGTTCAGACTCATTGAACGATTGGTGGCACCGCGTCGAACATCATCGTCACCGCACCGGTGTAATCGCCCGGCTGGAAGTTGTTACCCAGCGCGGCAATCTTCAGAGGCGCACGGAAGTTCGCATCAGACTCGGCTTCACCGACCACCAGTTGCGGCGTGGTGCTCAGCACGGTGTTGTTGAACTTGACCTGCAGATCGATGGCAGCAGCGCCGGAGATCAGTCGTGGCGAGCTGACCAGGCTGGCGTGAACCGAGCCGTTATTGTTGCGTACGTCGAAGAAGCCGTTGATTTCGCCCATTTTCCCGGTGCTTGGCTGGTAGCTCATGTCCTGGTCCTTGTTAACCAGATCCGGGTCTACTGGCACCACGTAAAAACCATTGGTCGGCACGTGTGCGATCAGGCTGATGGAGTGACGCGCTTCACCGGCGCCGAAAGCCATCGAGGAACCTAGCGCCAGCATGGCCAAAGGTGCTGCAAATGCAATTTTCTTGAACATCATTCATTACCTGTCTAATCAAAGGGGGTTCATTGAAAGTTCAAACAGCGCCTGCCTGAATAAAGCCATGCTGCTTGAACTTTCAATGCCCGCACATGATCGGCGGTTAGCCTCGGATTGTAAGCAAGTAACTTCCCACAGACGTGTAGTTCAAGCGCCATAGGTATGGAAAGAAAAAAGAACAGAAAACCAAAATTGAAAACGATAGCTGTAAGTTACGCCCTACATACAGTTTTCGGCAAAAAAGCATACAGCAACTACAACTAATGAAACTGGGCAAAAGCAATATAAGCCGATAATTAATAGAGTGATAGCTTTAACTTTCAGGACACTATCACCAACTTCAACCCCGGTGAAAAAAACGCTGCTGATGCCGCGCACGTATTCAGGCATTTCGCACGCCACCGCTGGTCGGCTGAAGGAGCCGTCTGACAAAAACGCGCTTGCCAGACGCTTAAGATATATCTTAAGTTGTATCTAAATACGACGAGAGAGAAATATGAAAATGAGAGACCCTCATTCCCCCCACCGCGAACACGGCGACGGCCGCGACGGTTTCGAGAAACGCCCCGGTCGCGAACGCGGCGGCCGTGGCCCGCGTGTCTTCGCTCCCGGCGATTTGAAACTGCTGTTGCTGGCGTTGATCGCCGAACAGCCCTGCCACGGTTATGACCTGATCCGCCAGATCGAAGGCATGTTCGACGGCGCGTACAGTCCCAGCCCCGGCGTGATTTACCCGACTCTGACCTTTCTGGAAGAGAGCGACCTGATTAGCGGCGACGCCGGCGGCGGAAAGAAACGCTACAGCGTCACCGACGCCGGACGCTCGTCTTTAGCTGAACAAGCCGTGGCGCTGGACGGCGTGCGCATGCGCATCGACGTCAGCAAACGCTCGCTACGCGGCCATGACCGTCCCGCGGAGATCCATGAAGCGGTGCACAATTTGCGTCACGCCCTGCAAATGCACCATGGGCGCTGGAGCGCCGAAGAAATCCTGCGCGTGCGTGATCTGCTCAACGACACTGCCAAAGCCATCGTTGACGGGCCTGCCGTGCCTTCTGCACAGGAGAAACCGGAATGACTGAAGTCGATACCCAAACCATTCACCGCGTGATGCACGAAATCAAACGCCGCAAGCTGCAAGTCCTGCGTGTGGTCAACCTGACACCGCGCATGCGACGCATCACTCTCGGCGGGCCGGAACTGGCCGGGTTCGTCAGTCTGGGCAGCGACGACCACGTCAAACTGCTGTTCCCGCAGAACGCCGAACAAGCTGCGGCGCTGGACACAATGGTGCTCGGTGCAGGCAAGGATGACGGGCCGAAACCGGAGATGCGCGACTACACGCCGCGCCGCTACGACCTGGAGAAAATGGAGCTGGACATCGACTTCGTGCTGCACGGCGACGGCCCTGCCTCGACTTGGGCAGAACAGGCCGCACCGGGGCAATTTCTGCACATCGGCGGGCCGCGTGGATCGATGATCGTGCCGGACATCTTCGAAAGTTATCTACTGATCGGCGACGAAACCGCCCTGCCCGCCATCGCCCGGCGGCTGGAAGGCCTGGCGGCGAATCGCAAGGCTCTGGTGGTGATCGAAGTCGAGAACGGCGGCGAACAGCAAGTGCTGGAAAGCGACGCGCAAGTCAATGTCATTTGGGTGTTGCGCGAAGGTGGCCGTGACAACCTGCTGACCACGATCAAACAATTGCAGGTGCCCAAGGGCAATCTGTATGCGTGGGTGGCCACCGAAACCAAGGTCTCGCGGCAGATTCGTCGCGTGCTGATCGATGAACACGGGCTCGATGAGCAATTCATCAAGGCCGCAGGCTACTGGCGCGCCGAGGGTTCCGAAGAGGAATGAGATCCCTTGTAGGAGCTGCCGGAGGCTGCGATCTTTTGATCTTTTTTTTGCGAAATCAACGTCAAAAGATCGCAGCCTGCGGCAGCTCCTACATAAACCTTAACTTCGTGCTGACTGCCAGCGGTCGAGGCCAATGATCAGCGACCCGATCAGCACAAACCCCGCCAATATCCCCCCGGCATTGATCAGGACCTGTGGATAACCCAGCGCTGCAACATCAATGAACGGATACGCATACGCACCGAGCAAATGTCCGCGCAGCAAGGCGTAAATGAAATACACCAACGGATAGATCAGCCACACCGGCAGATGCCACCAGCGCAACGAACCTTTGGCTACGCAACACCACCAATAGCCGAGGTACAACAGCGGCATCACGTCGTGCAGCAGTTCATCGGCGACGAATTGCCAGCCTTCGGGATGCCACAAATGCCTCAGCAGAATGCTGTAGGCGAGGCCGACCACGGCGATGCTCACGGCAATTCCACTACTGACCCACGGCTGCAAAAACCAGCGGCGTGCAGCGGATTGGCGATCAGTCACGGCACAGGTCAGCACCGTCGCCACCAGCGTATTGGTCAGAATGGTGAAGTAGCTGAAGAAGCTCACCACCCCACCCAGCAGGCTGGCGCCGACGCTCATTCGTGCAAAGAAGATCAAGTAAAGCTGAATACTCAATCCCGCCCAGCCCAATATGGCGGCGCAGGTGATCAGGCGTCGCCGCCTCGCGCTGTGCATGTCAAAGCGGTCGCTTGGTGCGCATCAGCTTCACGTACAGACGCTCGACCTTCTCCCGCGCCCACGGCGTTTTGCGCAGAAAAGTCAGGCTCGACTTGATGCTCGGATCGCTCTTGAAGCAGCGGATATCGATACGCTCGGCCAGCCCCGACCATTCGTAGTGGGTCACCAGGGCGTTGAGAATCTGTTCAAGGGTCACGCCATGCAGCGGATCCGGGGTTTGTTCGTTCATGCCAGGCCTTTGGGCGAAGTGAAATGCAGAAGCCGCGCACCTTAGCCGAGGGGCCGGGCGGGTGGAAGACCTACCTTCAAATGTAGGCCAACCTGAAAACATCGCAGGCTGCGCTGCGCTCCACAATGCGCCGGTTTGCCGCACTGTTACCAAATCCGAAACGATGCATGTTCACAAAAGGCCTTTGTCTTTTTGTAACAGATCATTATCCTGCCGCCCTTCCGCTGAATCGCTTCACTGCCTGCGACATATTGAAGCGCTCGAAATGCACTCAGAAAACACCAAAAAAAGACTTAACCATGCCTGATTTTTCCTTCTCCCGAGATAGCGCTATCTCGATTTTGCGCACACTTGGCGGCTGCACGGCCCTCGGTCTCGCCGCCTGCGCCCAAGCGGCGCCCGCGTTCGACAGTGAATCCCCGTACATGCTTGGGGACTGGAACGGCACGCGCACAGAACTCTCGGAAAAAGGCTACGACTTCAAACTCGATTACACCGGCGAAATGGGGAGTAATCTGCATGGCGGCTACGACCACGACCGCACTGCACGCTACAGTGATCAATTCGGTCTGGGTACGCATCTGGATCTGCAGAAGATCCTCGGCTGGGACGACGCCGAGTTTCAGCTGACCATCACCAAACGCAGCGGCAACAATATCAGCAACGATCGCATCAACGATCCACGCGTGGGCGGCTTTACCTCCGCTCAGGAGGCCTGGGGCCGTGGCCAGACCACGCGCCTGACGCAGATGTGGTATCAGCAGAAATTCTTCGATCAGAAACTCGACATCAAGGTCGGCCGTTTTGGCGAAGGCGAAGACTTCAATACGTTCCCGTGCGACTTCCAGAACCTCGCGTTCTGCGGTTCGCAGGTCGGCAACTGGGTCGGCGGCATCTGGTACAACTGGCCGGTCAGCCAATGGGCGATGCGCGTCAAATATCACCTGACCCCGGAGCTCTATGCTCAAGTCGGCGTCTATGAGCAGAACCCGTCGAACCTGGATCGTGGCAACGGCTTCAAGCTCAGCGGCAGCGGCACTCAAGGCGCGATCCTGCCGGTCGAACTGGTGTGGACGCCGAAGCTCAATGGTCTGCCAGGCGAATACCGCGCCGGTTATTACTACAGCAACGCCAAGGCCACCGACGTTTACAAAGACCACAACGGCCAGCCTGCCGCCCTCAGCGGCGAAGCCTACCGCAGCGCATCGAGCAAGCACGGCGTGTGGCTGGGCGCGCAACAGCAGATCACCAGCGTCGCCAGCGATAACAGCCGCGGCTTGAGTGTGTTCGCCAACACGACGATGCACGACAAGAAAACCAACGCCATCGACAACTACGTTCAGGCCGGCCTCACCTATAAAGGTCCGTTCGATGCCCGTGCCAAGGACGACATTGGTTTCGCCCTCGCCCGCGTGCACGTCAACCCCGCCTTTCGCAAAAACGCTGAAGCGAGCAACCGCGCCGCCGCAGTCTACGACTACGACAACCCAGGGTTCCTGCCGCCGCAGGACACTGAATACAGCGCCGAACTGTATTACGGCGTGCACCTGACGAACTGGCTGACCGTGCGCCCGAACCTGCAATACATCCGCCACCCCGGTGGCGTGAACGACGTCGACGACGCCCTGATTGGCGGGATCAAGATCCAGTCTTCGTTCTAAAAATTAGCGAAAACCCGTGTGGGAGCTGGCTTGCCAGCGATAGCAATTTATCTGGCGGCTTCATTGTTGAACCTGAAATCGCCATCGCTGGCGAGCCAGCTCCCACAGGGGCCCATGCATTTCATTAGCTGGACAAGTTTTTTATCTGAACCATGCCCGCGCCAAATCGTCATCTACAGTGACTACAGCGTGGGACTACATAAAACGTCACGGAGAATCACACTATGAGCACCGAAAGTGCTTCGAGTCGGGGCCGGCTGTTGCCAAGCCTGCTCGGCATCCTGCTTCTACTCATGGGCCTGGCCATGCTGGCCGGGGGTATCAAGCTGAGCATGCTCGGCGGCTCGCTGTATTACCTGCTGGCAGGTATCGGCATTGCGATCACCGGCATTCTGCTGTTGATGCGCCGTCGCGCGGCATTGGGCCTGTACGCCATCGTGCTGTTTGCCAGCACCGTGTGGGCGCTGTGGGAAGTCGGTCTGGACTGGTGGCAACTTGTGCCGCGTCTGGCGATGCTGTTCGCCCTCGGCCTGGTCATGTTGCTGCCATGGTTCCGCCGTCCGCTGCTGCTCAACGGCCCTGCCCCGATGGGCACCGGCGCCTTGAGCGTGGCCGTAGTGCTGGCAGGCCTGACTGCGTTGGCCAGCCAATTCACCAACCCGGGTGAAATCAAAGGTCAACTGGATCGCGACAGCGTCGAAGGCATGACCAACACCGCCCCGGCCATGCCCGACGGTGACTGGAACTCCTACGGCCGCAGCGCCCACGGTGACCGTTATTCGCCACTGGCGCAGATCACACCGGCCAACGTAAGCAAACTGGTACCGGCGTGGACTTACCGCACCGGCGACATCCCTGGGCCGAACGATCCGGGCGAAACGACCGCTGAAAATACCCCGCTGAAAGTCAACGGCATGCTCTACGTGTGTACTCCGCACAGCCAAGTGATTGCCCTTGATCCGGATTCGGGCAAGGAAATCTGGCGTTTCGATCCGAAGCTGAGCACGCAAAACGCGGCCAACTTCAAAGGTTGGGCGCACATGACCTGCCGTGGCGTGAGTTACCACGATGACGCGGTCTACGCGTCCGAGCAGAGCCCGACCGGTTCGGCCAGCCCGGCCCCGGCCAGCGCCTGCCCACGCCGCATCTTCCTGCCAACTGCCGACACCCGTCTGATCGCCTTGAACGCCGACACCGGTAAAATGTGCGAAGACTTCGGCGACAAAGGCCAGATCGACCTGTCTGCCAACATCGGCGGCTTCAACGCTGGTGGCTACTACTCCACTTCGCCTCCTGCGGTCACTAAAGATCTGGTGGTGATTGGCGGTCACGTCACCGACAACGTCTCCACCGACGAGCCAAGCGGCGTGATCCGTGCGTTCGACGTGCACACCGGCAAACTGGTGTGGAATTGGGACAGCGGCAACCCGGACGACACCGCGCCGATTGCCGAAGGCAAGACCTACACGCGCAACTCGCCCAACATGTGGTCGATGTTCGCCGTCGACGAAAAACTCGGCATGCTGTATCTGCCGATGGGCAACCAGACCCCGGACCAGTTTGGTGGTGCACGTACCCCTGAATCGGAACTGCACGCAGCCGGCCTGACCGCGCTGGACATCGCCACCGGCAAAGTGCGCTGGAACTTCCAGTTCACCCACCATGACCTGTGGGACATGGACGTCGGCGGCCAGCCAACCGTGATGGACATCAAGACCGCTGATGGCGTGAAGCCTGCAGTGCTGGCTTCGACCAAACAGGGCAGCATCTACGTTCTGGATCGCAACACCGGCAAGGCTATTGTGCCGATCAACGAGATTCCGGTGCCGCAAGGTGCAGTGGAAGGCGATCACACTTCGCCGACCCAACCGAAATCCGACCTCAACTTCATGCCGCCGCCGCTCAAAGAACGCGACATGTGGGGCGTAACGCCGTTCGACCAGATGCTCTGCCGGATCGATTTCAAGTCCCTGCGTTATGACGGCCCGTTCACCCCGCCGTCGCTGCAAGGCTCGATCGTCTATCCAGGCAACTTTGGCGTGTTTGACTGGGGCGGCATCTCCGTCGATCCGGTGCGCCAGATCGCCTTCGTCAACCCAAGCTACATGGCGTTCCGTTCGAAACTGGTGCCAGCCGCAGAAGTGGCCGGCGGCCCGGGTCGCAAGAGCGAAACCGAAGGCGTGCAGCCCAACAAAGGCGCGCCATACGGCGTAATCCTCGAAGCACTGCTGTCGCCAATGGGCCTGCCTTGCCAGGCGCCAGCGTGGGGTTATGTAGCGGCGGTCGACCTGACCACCAGCAAAACCATCTGGATGCACAAGAACGGCACCGTGCGCGACAGCTCGCCAGTTCCAATCCCGCTGAGCATGGGCGTACCGAGCCTGGGCGGCACCTTCACCACCGCTGGTGGCGTGGCCTTCCTGAGCGGCACCCTCGACCAGTACCTGCGCGCCTACGATGTGAAAAATGGCAAGCAACTGTGGGAAGGCCGCCTGCCAGCAGGCGCCCAGACCACCCCGATGACCTACACCGGCAAGGACGGCAAACAATACGTCCTCGTCGTTGCAGGCGGCCACGGCTCGCTGGGCACCAAGCAGGGTGACTATGTGATTGCGTACAAACTGTCGGAATAAGTTTTACCGGTAGTTGCAGAAAGGCGATGCCCCGCAAGGAGCATCGCCTTTTTTGTGCACGCCGAATTCGAATCCACCGCATATCCCCTGTGGGAGCTAGCCCTGCTAGCGATTGCGGGCCTCACGTTCAACATCGTTGTTGACTGACAGGGCCCCATCGCTAGCAGGGCTAGCTCCCACAGGTTGAGATGCGTGGGCTGTGGGAAATGTGCCTGTCCTACAAATGCTGGTGATTACGCGGAGTTTTCCGACAGGTCGCGTCGGTTGTGCATCGGAAATGGGGTGGATAGGCTCTGAGGGTCGCTGCAAATTCAGCGACCGGGCGTCGCGGCCCGAGCTGTTCATTCGATTTGATGCATAATCGCCGACCCAAACGGGAGCGCTCAGGCGCTTGCTGTTTGGTTTGATGGTGGCTGTGCGCGGGATACCTTCGGGTATGCCGAGATTGCCGAATGGCTCGGTCCGCGAACCTGCGTACAGCTGCCACCCTTTGTCGCGTCGCGGCGATTGAGAGTGACAGCCCCACTTATCATTCGGAGCTTCACCATGATCAAACCAACACCCAACCCCCCAAAGCGGACGGGACCACATCTTACGAATTCCCCGGTTCAAAGAGATTTTACGACGCCGCCGACCGTGCCCTCGACCACTATCTCAAACCCAACGCCTTGACCCTGCGCTTCCACAAACCCAGCACCATGTTCCAGGTGGGCCCCGATCAGGACAACGAAAGCCTGCTGGTCCACGCCTGCGAATCCCTGGCACAAGCCAGCCTCATGACCAGCGACATCGCCGCCCACATTGATCTCCCGCAACGACGGACGATTCTGGCGATCCAGCAAATCATCATGCTCGCCGAACTGGCCGTGAATCGCGTGCTGGATAACGTAGACATCACCCCTCCCACAAACAACTGACCCATGCAGCAGCCGAGCTTGCTCGCGAAGGCGTCAGCACGTCCAATATCCATGGTGCCTGACCCACCGCTTTCGCGAGCAGGCTCACTCCCACAGTAGGATTGAGTACGGCGGAAGGTGATTGGGCGCTGTCAGGCCGCCATCGCTGGCAAGCCAGCTTCCACAAAATCAAGATCAAAAGATCGCAGCCTTCGGCAGCTCCTACAGTGAATGTGCGCAAACGGCAGGGCTTGGTCGCTGTCAGGCCGCCATCGCTGGCAAGCCAGCTTCCACAAAATCAAGATCAAAAGATCGCAGCCTTCGGCAGCTCCTACAGTGAATGTGCGCAAACGGCAGGGCTTGGTCGGCTGGCAGGCCGCCATCGCTGGCAAGCCAGCTCCCACAAAATCAAGATCAAAAGATCGCAGCCTTCGGCAGCTCCTACAAAAGCAAAAGCGAACCCAAAAATCGCAGCCTCCCCGCGGCGCAGCCGCACCACTCCAGGATGAGCGCAAGCTCGGCTGCTGCTCTTGACCTTGATCTTGATCTTGATCCACGAGCGACATCGGAAGGCTTCGTTCCGGGATTGATCCGGGGGTGGGAGCGCAGCGACCGTTTGGCGCAGCCAAACACAGCGAGAGGAGGTGCAGCGAAGCAAACCGTAGGCGCTGCCCCCCGGATCGATCCCGGAGCGAAGGAACCCCGAGCCACAGCGAGCGGGCCGAACGCAGGAGCAAAGCCTTTTCGGTTACCTTTTCGGCGTTTGGAAAAGGTGACTCGCCGTAAGGGCGAAACCCTAAGCCGCCATCACCAAAGAAACGGATATTCACCCAAATCCCCAAGAACATGGTCGGCCCAAAGGCCGCCAAGCCCAAAGCGTGACGCCTGTCAAAACCCTGAACACCCAAGCAGAAACACCCCCACCCATTGAAACCACCCACCCCCTGCCCCATCTAAGACCCATACTCCATTGCGCAGGTGCCCCATGAGCGACCAGCAAGAATTCCCAGACAACCCCGACGACTACACCGAAGCCGAACACATCGAACACACCGCCTCCGGCAAAGGCCTGGCCCTGCCCGGCCAGAACCTGCCGGACAAGGTCTACATCATCCCGATCCACAACCGCCCGTTCTTCCCGGCGCAAGTGCTGCCGGTCATCGTCAATGAAGAACCGTGGGCCGAAACCCTCGAACTGGTCAGCAAGTCCGAACACCACTCCCTGGCCCTGTTCTTCATGGACACGCCGCAGGAAGACCCGCGCCACTTCAACACCGATGCCCTCCCCGAATACGGCACGCTGGTCAAGGTTCACCACGCCAGCCGCGAAAACGGTAAACTGCAGTTCGTCGCCCAGGGCCTGAGCCGCGTACGCATCAAGACCTGGCTCAAGCATCACCGCCCGCCGTACCTGGTCGAAGTCGAATACCCGCACCAGCCCACCGAGCCGACCGACGAGGTCAAGGCCTACGGCATGGCGCTGATCAACGCGATCAAGGAGTTGCTGCCGCTCAACCCGCTATACAGCGAAGAGTTGAAGAACTATCTCAACCGCTTCAGCCCCAACGACCCATCGCCACTGACCGATTTCGCCGCCGCGCTGACCTCCGCCACCGGCCCTGAACTGCAAGAAGTGCTCGACTGCGTGCCGATGCTCAAGCGCATGGAAAAAGTCCTGCCGATGCTGCGCAAGGAAGTCGAAGTCGCGCGTCTGCAGAAAGAGATCTCGGCGGAAGTTAACCGCAAGATCGGCGAGCATCAGCGCGAGTTCTTCTTGAAAGAACAACTCAAGGTGATTCAGCAGGAACTCGGCCTGACCAAGGACGACCGCAGCGCCGACCTCGAACAGTTCCAGCAGCGCCTGGAAGGCAAAACCCTGCCAGCGCAGGTGCAGAAACGCCTTGAAGAAGAAACCCACAAACTGTCGATTCTCGAAACCGGCTCGCCGGAATACGCGGTAACGCGCAACTATCTCGACTGGGCGACCTCGGTGCCGTGGGGCGTGTATGGCGAGGACAAACTCGACCTCAAGCACGCGCGCAAGATTCTCGACAAGCACCACGCGGGGCTGGACGACATCAAGGATCGCATTCTCGAATTCCTTGCCGTCGGTGCGTATAAAGGTGAGATCAGCGGCTCCATCGTGCTGTTGGTCGGCCCGCCGGGCGTGGGTAAGACCAGCGTCGGCAAATCCATCGCCGAATCCCTCGGCCGGCCGTTCTACCGCTTCAGCCTTGGCGGTATGCGCGATGAAGCCGAGATCAAGGGCCATCGCCGCACCTACATCGGCGCGCAGCCGGGCAAACTGGTGCAGGCGTTGAAGGACGTCGAAGTGATGAACCCGGTGATCATGCTCGACGAGATCGACAAGATGGGCCAGAGCTACCAGGGCGACCCGGCCTCGGCGCTGCTGGAAACCCTCGATCCGGAACAGAACGTCGAATTCCTCGACCATTACCTCGACCTGCGCATGGACTTGTCGAAAGTCCTGTTCGTCTGCACCGCCAACACCCTGGACTCGATCCCCGGCCCATTGCTCGACCGCATGGAAGTGATTCGCCTGTCGGGCTATATCACCGAAGAAAAAGTCGCCATCGCCAAGCGTCACTTGTGGCCGAAGCTGCTGGAAAAGGCCGGCGTGTCCAAGGGCAGC
Organism: Pseudomonas fluorescens; assembly: GCF_900636825.1. Classification (NCBI taxonomy): domain Bacteria; kingdom Pseudomonadati; phylum Pseudomonadota; class Gammaproteobacteria; order Pseudomonadales; family Pseudomonadaceae; genus Pseudomonas; species Pseudomonas fluorescens. The sequence continues at coordinate 4,802,673 of NZ_LR134318.1, forward strand.
CTGAGCATCAGCGACAGCGCGCTCAAAGCCCTGATCGACGGTTACGCCCGTGAAGCCGGCGTGCGTCAGCTGGAAAAACAGATGGGCAAACTGGTGCGCAAAGCGGTGATGAAACTGATCGACGACCCAAAAGCGGTGATCAAGCTCGGCCCGAAAGACCTCGAGGCCTCGCTGGGCCATCCGGTGTTTCGTAACGAACAAGTGCTGTCCGGCACCGGTGTGATTACCGGTCTGGCCTGGACCAGCATGGGCGGCGCGACGTTGCCGATCGAAGCCACGCGTATTCATACCCTCAATCGCGGCTTCAAACTGACCGGGCAACTCGGCGATGTAATGAAAGAGTCGGCGGAAATCGCCTACAGCTACGTCAGCTCGCACCTCAAGCAGTTCGGCGGTGATGCGAAGTTTTTCGACGAGGCCTTCGTTCACCTGCACGTGCCGGAAGGCGCAACACCGAAGGACGGCCCAAGCGCCGGCGTGACCATGGCCAGCGCCCTGCTTTCGCTGGCACGTAATCAACCGCCGAAAAAAGGTGTGGCGATGACCGGCGAACTGACGCTGACCGGGCATGTGCTGCCGATTGGCGGCGTGCGCGAGAAGGTGATCGCGGCGCGGCGGCAGAAGATCTTCGAGCTGATTTTGCCCGAGCCGAACCGGGGTAACTTCGAGGAATTGCCGGATTATCTGAAGGAAGGGATTACCGTGCACTTTGCGAAGAAGTTTGCGGATGTGGCGAAGGTTCTGTTCTGACCGGCAGCCCGTTGCCCCTCACCCCAGCCCTCTCCCCCAGGAGAGGGAGCCGACCGAGCGGTCTTGCGCTATTCATCGACTGAAACACCGGATCGAATATGGATTCGCTGACGCACGCTCAGGTCGGCGTACCTCTCCAATATCCCCCGGTCAGTCCCCTCTCCCTCTGGGAGAGGGCTAGGGTGAGGGCTTGGCGCCAGTCCAGACATTGCAGCACTTCGGCAGTCACACATCGCCCCATCTTCAGTTATGCTCGCCGTTCGTCGTAACCGCCGGAGCTGCTGACCTTATGTCCCCCACTCGCCTGTTTGTCCCCCTCGCTTTTTCCTTGCTGGCCGCCTGCGCCACGCAACCGAAACACAACGTGACCGTGGAAAAACAAAGCGAATGCCCCGTGCGTTTAAGCAATGGGCAAAACCTGATCATCACGCTGCCGAGCAACCCGACCACCGGCTATCGCTGGGCTATTCAGGACTCTGCTGGCGGGGTTCTGCGGGCGCTCAGTCCCGAGGTTTACAGCAATCCTGAAGACGCCGGCGTGGTCGGCTCGGCAGGCATTTCCACCTGGCGTTTCCAAGCGTTCGCCCCCGGCACCGGGCGTCTGCGCCTGACTTCGCAACAACCGTGGGCGCCGGAAGTGCTGCCAGTGGAAACCTTCGACTGCGCCATTTCGGTGAACTGACTCCCTCAGCGCTCTTCCAGACCCAGCGCTGCCCTTTTGTGGCGAGGGAGCTTGCTCCCGCTCGGTTGCGCAGCAGCCGCAGAACCGGCGTATGGGGAACTCTCGCAATATCGCGTGCACCGAGTATTGGGTCGCTTCGCAACCCAGCGGGAGCAAGCTCCCTCGCCACACATGCGCATTTCACATTTCGCACGGGTGCTTTATCAGACAACCCAAGCATCCGCGCGCCACTTTGGCTAAAATGCCGGCCTTTTCCACCGACACCGCCGGAACCGCCGTGAGCAAAGAACCCGATCGCCTATTCGCCCAGCCTTTGGCCCAGGTGCCTGACTTCGCCTTCAACGAAGACGTGGTGCGGGTGTTTCCGGACATGATCAAGCGCTCGGTGCCGGGTTACCCGACCATCGTCGAAAACCTCGGCGTGCTCGCGGCGCAATTCGCTCAGCCGAACAGCGTGCTTTACGACCTGGGTTCATCGCTGGGCGCCGTGACTCAAGCTCTGCGTCGCCATGTGCGCACTGACGGTTGCCGGGTAATCGCGGTGGATAACTCGGCAGCGATGGTCGAACGCTGCCGCGAATACCTCAATGGTCAGGATTCGATGTTCCAGGAATTGCTGCCCGTCGAGGTCATCGAAGGCGACATCCTCGCCCTCGATTTTCAGCCAGCCTCGGTGGTCGCGCTGAACTTCACCCTGCAATTCATCGCTCCCGATGAGCGCACCGCGCTGCTGTCGCGCGTTCGCCACTCGCTGCTGCCGGGCGGCGCGCTGATTCTTTCGGAGAAGCTGCGCTTCAACGATGCCGAAGAACACGCGCTGCTCACCGATCTGCACGTGGCGTTCAAACGCGCCAACGGCTACAGCGAACTGGAAATCGCCCAAAAGCGCAGCGCCATCGAAAACGTCATGAAGCCCGACAGCCTCGAAGAACACCGCGAGCGCCTGCTGGCCGCCGGGTTCTCGAAAGTCGTGCCGTGGTTCCAGTGTCTTAACTTTGCCTCGTTGATTGCCTTGCCATGATTGATTTGTCCCCCCTCGCCCGCCGCCTGGCAGGCACACCGCTGGCCGAATGGGCCAGCACCTTGCAGCATCAACTCGACAAGAAAATGGAGAAGGGCCACGGCGATCTGGAGCGCTGGCAGAGTGCGCTGGATGCCTTGCCGAAGATCCAGCCGAGCGAAATCGACTTGCTCAACGGCCTCAAACTCGACACCGATTGCGACGACGAGACCCGCGCACAGATGCGCACCGCGCTGATGGGCCTGTCGCCCTGGCGCAAAGGACCGTTCGATCTGTTTGGCGTGCATGTCGACACTGAATGGCGTTCGGACTGGAAATGGTCCCGCGTCGCTCCGCATCTGGATCTCAAAGGCAAACGCATCCTCGATGTCGGTTGCGGCAATGGGTATTACATGTGGCGCATGCTCGGGGCTGGCGCGGACAGCGTGATTGGCGTCGATCCGAACTGGCTGTTTTTCTGCCAGTTCCAGGCAGTGCAACGCTATCTGTCAGAGCCGAATGCCTGGCACCTGCCGTTCCCGTTCGAAGACTTGCCAGCGAATCTGGAAGGTTTCGACACGGTGTTTTCCATGGGCGTGTTCTATCACCGTCGCTCGCCAATCGAGCATTTGCTGGCGCTGAAGGACTGCCTGGTCAAGGGCGGCGAACTGGTGCTGGAAACGCTGGTGGTCGAAGGCGACAAGCATCAGGTGCTGGTGCCGGAAGATCGCTATGCGCAGATGCGTAACGTGTGGTTTTTGCCGTCGGTGCCGGCACTGGAGCTGTGGCTGCGCCGCGCCGGGTTTACCGAGATTCGTTGTGTGGATGTCAGCACCACGACAGTTGAAGAGCAACGCGGGACGGAGTGGATGAAGTACCAGTCGTTGAGCGACTTCCTTGATCCTAAAGATCACAGCAAAACCATCGAAGGCCTGCCAGCGCCAATGCGCGCAGTGATTGTCGCCAGAAAGTAACCCAACCTCTCAGGCAACGCGGTGAGGCCACCCCTCACCCCAGCCCTCTCCCCAGGGAGAGGGAGCCGATCTTTGAGCTTTTCAAAACTTGAGTTCGACTCGGAATCTCAAATCGACGGAGTTAGCCCATCCAACTCGGTCAGTCCCCTCTCCCTATGGGGCAGCGAACTGATCGTTGGGCTTTTCAAAACTTGAGTTCGACTCGGAATCTCAGGTCGACCGAATTAGCCCATCCAGCTCGGTCAGTCCCCTCTCCCTATGGGGCAGGGAACTGATCGTTGAGCTTTTCAAAACTTGAGTTCGACTCGGAATCTCAGGTCGACGGAATTAGCCCATCCAACTCGGTCAGTCCCCTCTCCCTATGGGGCAGCGAACTGATCGTTGGGCTTTTCAAAACTTGAGTTCGACTCGGAATCTCAGGTCGACGGAGTTAGCCCATCCAGCTCGGTCAGTCCCCTCTCCCTATGGGGCAGGGAACTGATCGTTGAGCTTTTCAAAACTTGAGTTCGACTCGGAATCTCAAATCGACGGAATTAGCCCATCCAACTCGGTCAGTCCCCTCTCCCTATGGGGCAGGGAACTGATCGTTGGGCTTTTCAAAACTTGAGTTCGACTCGGAATCTCAGGTCGACGGAATTAGCCCATCCAACTCAGTCAGTCCCCTCTCCCTATGGGGGAGGGAACTGATCGTTGAGCTTTTCAAAACTTGAGTTCGACTCGGAATCTCAGGTCGACGGAATTAGCCCATCCAACTCGGTCAGTCCCCTCTCCCTCCGGGAGAGGGTTAGGGTGAGGGGCTTTTCGCTCTTCGGGCACGGAAAAACTCGGTCAACACCGCGCCACATTCCTCCGCCAGCACTCCGCCTTCATACAACACCCGATGATTCAAAAAGCCCTGGGTAAAAAACTGCCCCTGACTCTGCACAATCCCCGCTTTCGGCTCCAAAGCGCCATACACCACCCGCGCCACCCGCGAATGCACAATCAGCCCGGCACACATGCTGCACGGCTCCAGCGTTACATACAGTGTGCTGCCCGGCAGGCGATAGTTATCCACAGCCTGAGCCGCAGCGCGGATCGCGACCATTTCCGCATGCGCGCTCGGGTCACTGGCACTGATCGGGCAGTTGAAACCGCGGCCAATGATTTCACCGTCCTGCACCAGCACCGCGCCCACCGGCACTTCGCCCAGCGCTGCGCCTTGCGCGGCGAGGGCCAGGGCTTCGCGCATGAAGTCGCGGTCGCGGCTGCGGTCGATGATCGCCGCAGGTCGAATCTGGCGCATCACTTCACCTCGATGGCGGCCATCAGGCCGGTTTCCATGTGGTCGATCACGTGGCAGTGGAACATCCACACACCCGGGTTATCAGCCACCAGCGCCACTTGCGCACGCTCGTTCTTGCCCAGCAGATAGGTGTCGGTGAAATACGGAACGACTTTGTGCCGGTTCGACGCGATCACCTTGAAACTCATGCCGTGCAGGTGGATCGGGTGCTGATACTGGGTCATGTTCTTCAATTCGAAAATATAACTCTGGCCCAGTTTCAGGCTAGCGATCGGCCGATCTGCACACGTCTTGTCGGTGATGTCCCAAGCCTTGCCATTGATTTGCCATAGGCTCGGCGGTTTGCCGTTTTCGGTGTTCACCGAGACCGAGCCGACCCATTCGAAATTGAAGTTGAGTTTCTCGGCATTGGCCAGATCGGGCTCGGCCACCGGGTTGGCCGGCAGCGCTTTCGGCCAGTCCGTCGGCGCGTCCGCATTGGCCACCGAACGCAAAGTGCCGAGGCGCACCGGGCCGTTGCGCAACGACAGTTCTTCGCCAGCCGCCGGTGCCTTGATCGCCAGACAAATGCGCATGCCCGGGCCCAGCCAGTATTCCTTGCCCAATGGCCGCGGCTCGACCGGATTGCCATCGAGCGCGTAGATCTTCGCTTCGACGCCAGGAATATTGATGCGATACGTCAGGGTGTTATCGAGATTGAGCAAACGCACCCGCGTGACCTGCCCGGCCGGCAAATCGATCACCGGCAGCGGCACGCCATTGATCGTCGACAGACGCCCCGCCGTCCCGCCGCGCGCCGCCTCGCGGGGAATGCTGAACTCGACGAACTGGCCCTCGTCGTCAATGTGCCAATTCTTCAGGCTCAAGGTTTTTTCATATTTGAAACCGGTGGGCTCGCGCTCTTCGATGATCAGCGGTCCGACCAGACCGCGCCCAAGTTCCTCGCTACTGCTGACATGCGGGTGATACCAATAGCTGCCGGCATCGGGGACGCGAAATTTGTAGTCGAAATATTCACCCGGCAGCACCGGCAGTTGCGAGACATACGGCACGCCGTCCATCTCCAGCGGCAGACGAATGCCATGCCAGTGAATGGTCGTCGCCACCGGCAGATGATTGATGAAGCGTACCCGCAACCATTCACCCTGACGCACACGCAACTCGGTACCCGGCGCCGACGGCCCAAACGCCCACGCCTCAGTCTTGTGCCCCGGCACCAGCTCGACGTCCAGCGGCGCGGCGATCAACTCGTAATCGTGACCCGCCTCAGCATCCGCCATCTTGCCCAGCCAGTAACGCGACGCACCACCCGCCCCCACGCCAACGACAACAAGACCGGCCAGGCCACCGAGGATTTGGCGACGGGTAAAGGACATGAACTCAACTACCTCACTTGGAAAACGGCAGGCCACAGGGGCCGCAAAAGGCGAATACGATACACCCGCAACTGCGAAAGAAACAGCAAAGCGGCCGTGACTACGGGCCGCAGGGCCGATTTCGTAACAGCAAAAAGCCGCGTGAACTCGCATTCACGCGGCTTTCTATCCGGCAATCAAACCCTCAGGGTTTGTGCAGAATCATTCCCACTCAATCGTCGCCGGCGGCTTGCTCGATACGTCATACGTAACGCGCGAGATGCCTTCGATTTCATTGATGATGCGACCGGAAACGGTTTCCAGCAGTTCGTAAGGCAGGTGTGCCCAACGCGCGGTCATGAAGTCGATGGTTTCTACGGCACGCAGGGCCACGACCCAGGCGTAACGACGGCCATCGCCAACCACGCCGACCGATTTGACTGGCTGGAACACCACGAATGCCTGGCTGACCTTGTGGTACCAGTCGGCCTTGCGCAGTTCTTCGATGAAGATGTGGTCGGCACGACGCAGCAGGTCGGCGTATTCCTTCTTCACTTCGCCGAGGATGCGCACGCCCAGGCCAGGGCCCGGGAATGGGTGGCGATAGACCATGTCGTACGGCAGGCCCAGTTCCAGACCCAGACGACGGACTTCGTCCTTGAACAGTTCGCGCAGTGGCTCGACCAGTTTCAGGTTCATTTCTTCTGGCAGGCCGCCCACGTTGTGGTGCGACTTGATCACGTGCGCTTTGCCGCTTTTCGCGCCAGCCGATTCGATCACGTCCGGGTAGATGGTGCCCTGAGCGAGGTATTTGATGTTTTCCAGTTTGTTCGACTGGGCATCGAACACGTCGATGAAGGTGCGACCGATGATCTTGCGCTTCTTCTCCGGGTCGGCTTCGCCGGCCAGGTTGTTGAGGAACTGCTCTTCGGCGTTGGCGCGGATCACCTTGACGCCCATGTTCTCGGCGAACATGGCCATCACTTGCTCGCCTTCGTGCAGACGCAGCAGACCGTTGTCGACGAACACGCAGGTCAGTTGATCACCGATGGCTTTGTGCAGCAGCGCAGCAACGACCGAGGAGTCGACACCGCCGGACAGGCCCAACAGGACGTTGTCGGTGCCGACCTGAGCGCGGATGTTGGCGATCGCGTCTTCAGCGATCTTCGACGGCGTCCACAGGGCTTCACAGCCGCAGATGTCGAGAACGAAGCGCGACAGGATGCGGCCGCCCTGCTTGGTGTGGGTCACTTCCGGGTGGAACTGCACGCCATAGTAAGCGCGGTCGTCATTGAACATACCGGCGATCGGGCAGCTCGGGGTGCTGGCGAGGATGTGGAAGTCCTCCGGCATCCTGGTGACTTTGTCACCGTGACTCATCCACACGTCGAGGCCGAACAGGCCATCGGCGTCGATGTGATCTTCGATGCCGTCGAGCAGGCGGCTCTTGCCGACCACGTCAACGCGGGCGTAGCCGAACTCACGAAGTTCGGAACCTTCAACCTTGCCGCCCAACTGCTCGGCCATGGTCTGCATGCCGTAGCAGATACCGAAAACCGGAACGCCCAGATCAAACACCGCTTGCGGGCAGCGCGGGCTGTCGGCTTCGTGCACGGACTCGGGGCCGCCGGCGAGGATGACGCCTTTAGGGGCGAATTCGCGAATCGCATCTTCGTCCATGTCGAACGGATGCAGTTCGCAGTACACGCCGATCTCGCGCACGCGGCGGGCGATCAGTTGGGTGTATTGCGAACCGAAGTCGAGGATCAGGATGCGGTGAGCGTGAATGTCGAGGGACATGGGCAAAAACTCGAAAAGCAGTTGCAAGCTTCAAGCTGCAAGCTGCAAGTAATCGGAAGCCGCGCGGCACTGCTCTGACGCAGCACCGCTTGCAGCTTGTAACTTGTGGCTTAGAGCTGTCGGCGTCAGCCGACCCGATAGTTCGGCGCTTCCTTGGTGATCTGCACGTCGTGAACGTGGGACTCGGCCATGCCGGCGCCGGTGATCCGCACGAACTCAGGCTTGGTGCGCATTTCTTCGATGTCGGCGCTGCCGGTGTAACCCATCGAGGAACGCAGGCCGCCCATCAACTGGTGAATGATCGCGCTCAGGGTGCCTTTGTACGGCACGCGGCCTTCGATGCCTTCCGGAACCAGTTTCTCGGCGCCTGCCGAAGAGTCCTGGAAGTAACGGTCGGACGAGCCCTGGGCCTGGGACATGGCGCCCAGCGAACCCATGCCGCGATAAGCCTTGTACGAACGGCCCTGGAACAGTTCGATCTCGCCCGGCGCTTCTTCGGTACCGGCGAACATCGAGCCCATCATCACGCAGGAAGCACCGGCCACGATGGCCTTGGACAGGTCACCGGAGAAACGGATACCGCCGTCGGCGATCAACGGCACGCCGGTGCCTTCAAGGGCAGCGGCGACGTTGGCGATGGCACTGATCTGTGGCACGCCGACACCAGCGACGATACGGGTGGTGCAGATCGAGCCTGGGCCGATACCGACCTTGACTGCGTCGGCGCCCGCTGCGGCCAGAGCCTTGGCGGCTGCGCCGGTGGCGATGTTGCCGCCGATCACCTGCACTTCAGGGAAATTCTCTTTGACCCAGCGTACGCGGTCGATCACACCCTTGGAGTGACCGTGCGCGGTGTCGACCACCACCACGTCAACGCCGGCGTTGACCAGTGCGGTGACGCGATCGCCGGTGTCTTTACCGGTGCCGACCGCAGCGCCAACGCGCAGACGACCTTGATCGTCCTTGCTGGCCAGCGGGTAGGCTTTGGCTTTTTCGATGTCGTTGACGGTCATCATGCCTTTGAGGGCGAATTTGTCATCGACGATCAGCACGCGCTCGATGCGGTGCTTGTGCAGCAGTTCGCGCACGTCGTTCTTGTCGGCGCCTTCCTTGACCGTGACCAGACGCTCTTTCGGCGTCATCACTTCGCGGACAGTGGCTTCAAGACGGTTTTCGAAACGTACGTCGCGGGAGGTGACGATGCCGACCAGGTCGCCATCGTGCAGTACCGGAACGCCGGAAATGTTGTGCAGACGGGTCAGTTCGAACAGATCACGCACCGTGGCATCGGCCTCGATGGTGATTGGATCCTTGACCACACCGGCTTCGAACTTCTTGACCTTGCGCACTTCGGCAGCTTGCTGCTCGATGGTCATGTTCTTGTGGATAATGCCGATGCCACCTTCCTGAGCCATGGCAATTGCCAGACGGGCTTCAGTAACGGTGTCCATTGCAGCAGAAACCAGAGGAATATTCAGTTCGATGCCACGGGTAAGACGGGTCTTGAGACTGACTTCGTTAGGAAGTACCTCGGAATAACCGGGCACTAGGAGAATGTCGTCGAATGTCAGAGCTTCTTGGCTGATACGCAGCATCGCGGGGGCTCCCGAGCGGGAAAATGGAAGCGCGCCATTATAGTCAGACACCCCCTGCTGTTCAATGTAAAACTCTGTCTATTATCGAGGTTACAGATATACGGGGATTCGGGCTTTTTCGTAGGAGCTGCCGAAGGCTGCGATCTTTTGCCTTTGATTTTCGGAAACAAGATCAAAAGATCGCAGCCTGCGGCAGCTCCTACAGGGAATACGTCGTTTAGAGTTCGACTTTTACCCAACTGACGGGCAGGTCGAGCCAGTCGGCGAATTCGTCGAGGAAGCTTTGTTTGAAGCCGGCTTCGAGCCAGTTGTTGAAGATGAACCCCAGATTGGAAAACGCGCATTCCTGCAGAAACAGGAAGCCGTTGATGTCGTCTTCATGCCCACATTCCGGGCAGGTGAAATTGTCGGTGCGGCCCGGAAACCAGTCTTCAAGGCTTTCGAACAGCGCCTCACCCACTTCGCGGCGGCACTCGGCGCAACCGGCTTCTTCGAGAAAGCCCTTGGCCGGTGTATAGATGCAGCGCTTGGTGACAATCTCCAGGCCATTGATCGGCTCGCCGAACGGCAGCGCTTCGGGATGCAGGACCACAGCTCGCGCGCCCTCGGCGATGGCGTGGGCCATGCGATTGCCGGTGCGGCCGCAGGTGGTCAGCTGTTCCTCGATGATGTTCTTGCGCACCAGCCAGCGCACGATCGCCCGCGCCCGGGGCTCGTGCGCCGGCAGGGTGGAGATTTTCGGGACGATGATGCTTTGCGTGTTCATGGTGAAGCCTGCGACGTCAAATGAAAGTTCTGCGGTGCTCACTCCGCCGTCTTCGCGGGCAAGCCCGCTCCCACAGGCATCTCGGTCGATCACAAATGTTGTGTACACCTGAGAAACCTGTGGGAGCGGGCTTGCCCGCGATGGCGTCAGTGCGGCCGGCAGCTTAATCCCTGACGAAATCCGGTCAAGTGCTGAAATAACGCGCGATCAGGGCAATCCCGCTGGCCAGCACCAGCCACGTCACCAGGCGCACAAAGGCCTCACGCGACAATCTCATGGTCAAGCGCCGGCCAATCCACAAACCCAGCGCCATGGCCGGCAACAGACACAGCGCCAACATCAGCAAGGGTAGCTCGGCATACACACCGGCGATCACAAACAGGCTCAGGCGCACCACGGTGCTGCAACTGATCAACGCACTTTGCGTGGCCCGCGCCGCTTCCTTGGGCAGGCGGCTGTTCAGATAGATCGCATAAAGAAAGCCGCCACTGCCAAACAGCGCGCCAAACAACCCGCCCACGGTGCCCATCGGCACTGCCCACGCCGCCGACAACTGCGCCGGTCGCGCCTTGACCCACAGGCTGTAAACCGCATAAGCGCTGATAAACAGCCCCATCAACAGCAGCAACAGATCGGATTTGAGATTCAGCAGGAAGATCACCCCCAGCGTGCAGCCGATCGCCATGCACGGCAGCAGCCTGAGCAATTCCGGCTTGGCCACGTCCCGCCGTGACGGCAGCAGATTGCCAAACGCCGCGACAAAATCCAGCAGCACCAGCAGCGGCACGATCTTCGACAGCGGCATGAACAGAATCAAAATCGGCCCCGCGACCAGCGCCGTGCCGAAGCCGGCGATACCAAAGACGATGTACGCCAGCGCAATGCCCAAGCCAATCGCCACCCAACCGCCAGCCCCCCACGACCACGCCCCCAGCAACTCCATCATGCTCATCACTGAATTTCCTTATCAGGTTACGAATACACCCTGTAGGAGCTGCCGAAGGCTGCGATCTTTTGATCTTGATCTTGAAAAACACAAGATCAAAAGATCGCAGCCTCGTTGCACTCGACAGCTCCTACAGGGTTCGTGCAATGAGCGGAAGAATGCCTTTAAACTGCGCCCCATGATTAAAGATCCTTTTGCAAGACTCGGCCTGGACCGTGAAGTCCTGACTGTCAGCCAGCTCAACGGCCGCGCGCGGGTGTTGCTCGAAGACGTGTTCAGCAACATCTGGGTCGAAGGCGAAATCTCCAACCTCGCCCGCCCGGCGTCCGGCCATGTGTACTTCACGCTCAAGGACAGCGGCGCGCAGGTGCGTTGCGCGCTGTTCCGACAGAACGCGGCGCGGGTGCGTCAGGCGTTGAAGGATGGTTTGGCGGTCAAGGTACGCGGCAAGGTATCGCTGTTCGAAGGCCGGGGCGACTATCAACTTATCCTCGATACCGTCGAGCCGGCCGGTGACGGCGCGCTGCGTCTGGCCTTCGATGCACTGAAGGAAAAGCTCAGCGCCGAAGGCCTGTTCAGCGCCGAACGTAAAGTGCCGCTGCCTGCGCATCCGCAGCGCATCGGCATCATCAGTTCACCGACCGGCGCGGTGATCCGCGACATCATCAGCGTGTTCCGCCGCCGCGCGCCGCAGGTGCAGCTGACCTTGATTCCCACTGCCGTGCAGGGCCGCGAAGCCACCGCGCAAATCGTCCGCGCCCTGAAAATGGCCGATGCCCGCGGCTTCGATGCGCTGATTCTGGCGCGTGGCGGAGGCTCGCTGGAGGACCTCTGGTGTTTCAACGAAGAAGCCGTGGCACGCGCGGTCGATGCCTGCGTGACGCCAATCGTCAGCGCCGTCGGGCATGAAACCGATGTGTCGATCAGTGACTTTGTCGCCGACGTCCGCGCGCCAACGCCATCGGCCGCTGCCGAACTGCTCGCGCCGGATTCCAGCCATCTGATTCGCCAGGTCGAAAGCCTGCACCGCCGCCTGGTGATGCGCATGCGTGATCGCTTGATGCGTGATCGTCTGCGTCTGGAAGGTATGGGGCGACGACTGCGACACCCCGGCGAACGACTGCGCCAGCAGGCCCAGCGTCTCGACGATCTGGACATGCGCATGCGGCGCGCCTTTGAGCGCAGCCTCAATACCCGCCGCGAACGCCTGATCCGGCTGGAAACCCGTCTCGCCGGACAACATCCGGGACGGCAACTGGCGATGCTCCGCCAGCGCCTCGACAGCCTTGCCGATCGGTTGCCCCGCGCCATGCGCGATGCCCTGAAACAGCGCCGGCAACAATTGCACAGCCAGATGCAGACGTTGCATGTGGTCAGCCCGCTGGCGACGCTCGGTCGTGGTTACAGCATCCTGCTCGACGAACGTGGTCACGCCATCCGCAATGCTGCGCAGACCCATACCGGCCAGCGCCTGAAAGCCAAGCTCGGCGAAGGCGAACTGCAAGTGCGTGTCGAGGACAATCACCTGACGCCCGTCACCCTCTCTCTACTGGACTGATCCATGCCGCGTTTTCTCGCTCCACTGCTGTTGCTCTGCCTGTCCTTCAACGCTTACGCCGACAGTTACATCACCCGGCTGCTGAACAAACCAGTGCCCGGCGGCGTAGCGGTGGTTGATCTCGGCGCTGCCGCGCAGGCACCGAAGGCGACCTATCAGGGCAGACCGGTACTGGTGGTGAAAGAACAGAACAACTGGCTGGCAATCGTCGGTGTGCCTTTGACGGTCAAGCCTGGCGCGCAGCAGATCAGCAGTGGCGGGCGCAATCTGCCGTTCACTGTGGGCAGCAAGAAGTACCCGGAACAGCGCATTACTTTGAAGAACAAGCAGCAGGTCAATCCGGATCAGTCGAACCTCAAGCGCATCGAAGGTGAATTGGCCGAACAGATCAAGGCCTACCGCAGCTTCAGCCCGAACACGCCAAGCAATCTGCTGCTGGACAAACCGGTCAACGGGCCGCTGTCGAGCAAGTTCGGCGTGCGCCGCTTCTTTAATGGTGAAGAGCGCAATCCTCACGCCGGTCTCGATTTCGCGGTGCCGGCGGGTACGCCGATCAAGACTCCGGCGGCGGGCAAGGTGATTCTGATCGGCAACTACTTCTTCAATGGCAACACGGTGTTCGTTGACCATGGCCAGGGCTTCATCAGCATGTTCTGTCACATGTCGAAAATCGACGTGAAGAACGGCCAGCAACTGGCCCGTGGCGCGGTGGTGGGCAAGGTCGGCGCGACCGGCCGCGCGACCGGGCCGCATATGCACTGGAACGTCAGCCTGAATGATGCGCGGGTGGATCCGGCGATATTCATTGGTGCTTTCCAACCCTAAGTCCTTGGCTGAGCCTGATGGCCTCATCGCTAGCAGGCTAGCTCCCGCAGGGGTTTTGTGTTGTGAACACGATCCCCTGTGGGAGCCAGCCTGCTGGCGATGACTAACTCACAAACACCTTCAATCCCCACAAACGTCACCACTCTCGATTGCGCCCCATCCAGACCTTGCGCAAACATCAAGAAGCTCCTCGCTTTCCAGCACAATAAAATCTCGCAAAATCCCGCGTTCCGGGTATTCCTCTCAATTTTTTCCGACTGCTTGCCATCCTCTCCCCTCGCGGTTAGGGTTGAAGCCATGAAAACCTCTCACACCCTCATTCAGCTTCGCCAGCACCGCAGCCTGTGCCTCGTCAGCGCACGACTGCCAGGCTGAATCGCTACGCCTCGCCCCTCGCTTTTCCCAAAACATTCGTAACACCGGCAGGCCGCCTTTTTTCGGCCCACACAACAAGGAATTTCCCGATGAGCATGCTGAAAGATCCGTCTTCGAAATACCGCGCGTTTCCGGTCATCAACCTGCCGGATCGCACCTGGCCGTCGAAAACCATCGACGCTGCGCCGATCTGGTGCAGCTCCGATCTGCGTGACGGTAACCAGTCGCTGATCGAACCGATGGACGCGGCAAAGAAGCTGCGCTTCTGGAAAACTCTCGTGCAAGTGGGCGTTAAGGAAATCGAGGCATCGTTCCCCGCTGCTTCGCAAACCGACTTCGACTTCGTGCGCACACTGATCGAAGAAGGCCACATCCCGGATGACACCACCATTCAGGTGCTGACCCAGGGCCGTGAAGACCTGATCGAGCGCACTTTCGAATCCCTGCGCGGGGCGAAGAAAGCCATCGTGCACTTGTACAACGCCACCTCGCCGTCTTTCCGTCGCATCGTCTTCAATCAGGACAAGGACGGCATCAAAGCCATCGCGGTCAACGCGGCCAAGCTGTTCGTCAAATACGCAGCGATGCAGCCGGAAACCGAGTGGACCTTTGAATATTCGCCGGAAACCTTCAGCGCCACTGAACTGGAGTTTGCCAAGGAAGTCTGTGACGCGGTGATCGAGGTGTGGAACCCGACGCCTGAGCACAAAATGATCCTTAACCTGCCGGCCACCGTTGAATGCGCAACGCCGAACGTCTACGCCGACCAGATCGAGTGGTTCGGCCGCAACATCAATCGTCGTGACAGCGTGATCATCAGCCTGCACACCCACAACGACCGCGGCACCGGCGTCGCCGCCACCGAGCTGGGCCTGATGGCCGGCGCCGACCGTGTCGAAGGCTGCCTGTTCGGCAACGGCGAGCGCACCGGTAACGTCGATCTCGTCACCGTCGCGCTGAACATGTACACCCAGGGCGTCAACCCTGAGCTGGACTTCTCCGACATCGACGGCGTGCGCAAAGTCGTCGAAGAGTGCAACCAGATCCAGGTACACCCGCGTCACCCGTATGTTGGCGATCTGGTGCACACCGCGTTCTCCGGCTCGCACCAGGACGCGATCCGCAAGGGCTTCGCCCAGCAGAAACCGGATACCCTGTGGGAAGTGCCGTACCTGCCGATCGACCCGGCCGACATCGGCCGCAGCTACGAGGCGGTGATTCGCGTCAACAGCCAGTCGGGCAAGGGCGGCATCGCTTACTTGCTGGAGCAGGAATACGGCATCAGCCTGCCGCGTCGCATGCAGATCGAGTTCAGCCAGGTCGTGCAGCGTGAAACCGATCGTCTCGGCCTGGAGATGACCGCCAAGCAGATTCACTCGCTGTTGATCAGCGAATACCTGCAAGCCAACACCCCGTACGCGCTGGTCAGCCATCGTCTGCAGGAAGAAAACGGCAACAGCGCCGTCGAAGTCGAAGTGGCGAGCAAGGGTCAGGGCGAAACCAATCTTCACTGGCGCGGCAAGGGCAACGGCGCGCTGGAAGCACTGGTCGCCGGTCTGCCGATTCCGGTGGAAATCATGGACTACAACGAACACGCGATCGGCGCCGGCACCAATGCCAAGGCTGCGGCCTACATCGAGCTGCGAGTGAACGGTGAACGTGCGGTGCACGGCGTGGGCATCGATGAAAACATCACCACGGCGAGCTTCAAGGCTCTGTTCAGCGCGCTGAACCGCTCGCTGAGCCAGCCTGAGGCGAAAGCGGCGTAACTAACCGACCGCTGAAATGCAAAAGGCCCCGGAGTGCGAACTTCGGGGCCTTTTTTTGCCTGCAGGTTTTGTGTTGCCTGTGCCGGCCTTATCGCTAGCAGGGCTAGCTCCCACAAGGATTTGGTGAGGTGAACACTATCCACTGTGGGAGCCAGCCCTGCTGGCGATAGGGCCTTGGCAGTCAGCGCATAACGATCAGGTAAACTCGAAGGTGTCGGCATCCAGGTTCGCCGGAAAGCGCTCCCGATACGCCGCCAATGGCGCTGCTTCGAGCACCACCTTGAACACGCCATCCGCCTCCCCCGCCGCCAGCAACGTTTCGCCCTGGAAATCCAGTACCTGACTGTCGCCGGTATAGGCGAAGCCCTTGCCATCGCTACCCACGCGATTTACCGCTGCCACATAACAGAGATTTTCAATCGCTCGCGCCGGCAGCAGGCGATTCCAGTGCAGGCGCCGCGCGCCCGGCCAATTGGCGGTGTACAGCAGCAGATCGGTGTCCTGCGCGTCACGGCTCCACACCGGAAAGCGCAAGTCGTAGCAGATCAGCGGCCGAATCCGCCAGCCCTTGAGTTCGAACTGCACCTGGCGCTCGCCGGGCGTGTAGTGATTGTGCTCACCGGCCATACGGAACAGATGACGCTTGTCGTAATGCAACACTTCGCCGTCCGGCCGCGCCCACAACAAGCGATTGCGGTGACTACCGTCCGCAGCCTGAATGATCACGCTACCGGTGATCACTGCATTCAGTTTCGCCGCCTGCGCGCGCAGCCATTTGCTGGTCGGACCATTTTCAGCTTCGGCGAGGGTGGCCGATTCCATGGAGAAACCGGTGGTGAACATCTCCGGCAGGATAATCAGGTCGGCGCCACGCGCCTGTTCCAGCAACACCTCGAAGTGTTCGAGATTGGCCTGGCGGTCATGCCAGGCGAGGCTGGTCTGGATCAGCGCCAAGGTCAGGTCTGGCAACGCATTCAGATCACGCATAGTTTCGCCGCCGCTTCACGCAGCGTCTCCTCGCGTTTGGCAAAGCACAGGCGTATCAGGCGCTGGCCTTGCGGTGGACTCTGGTAGAAAACCGACACCGGAATACTCGCCACGCCATGTTCGCGGGTCATCCACATGGCCATGTCGACATCGTTCAGGTCAGGCCGGATCTGTGAATAATCAACCAACTGGAAATAGGTGCCGGTGACACGGGTGAAGCTGAAGCGCGAAGGCGCCAGCAGATCACAAAACAAATCGCGCTTGGCCTGATAGAAACCCGGCAACTCTTCGACGTGTTCCGGGTGTTCGGCCATGTAATCGGCCAGCGCGTATTGCAGCGGGGTCACGCCGCAGAAGCTGACGTATTGATGCACCTTGCGCAATTCGGCGGTCAAGGCTGGCGGCGCGACAACGTAGCCGGTTTTCCAACCGGTAACGTGATAAGTCTTGCCGAACGAGCTGACCACAAATGCGCGTCGGTAGAGTTCTTCATGGGCCAGCACGCTGACATGCGGTACGCCGTCGAATACCAAGTGTTCGTAGACTTCGTCGCTGATCAGATAGATGTCGCGATCGCGGATCAGTGCGGCCAGTTGATCCAGCTCCGCACGACTGATAAGCGCGCCACTCGGGTTGTGCGGGGTATTGAGCACGATCATTTTCGTGCGCGGGGTCAGGGCAGCGGCCAACTGGTCGAAATCGATGGAGAAATCGTCTGACTTCAGCTGCACGTGTACGCAACGACCACCTGCAAGTTCTGTCGCTGGCGCGTAACTGTCGTAGCACGGATCGAACACAATCACTTCGTCGCCGCTGTGGATGACTGCCTGAATCGCGCAGAAGATCGCTTGGGTGGCGCCGGGGGTCACCGTTACTTCATGATCGGCATCGACTTCAACGCCATAACTGCGGGCAATCTTCGCCGCGATCTGCTCACGCAATGCCGGCAAACCGGTCATCGGCGAGTATTGGTTATGGCCACTGGCGATGTGCCGACCGACCGCATCGCGCAACGATTGCGGGCCGTCAAAATCGGGAAAACCCTGGGACAGGTTGATCGCTCCGGTCTGCGCCGCGAGCTGAGACATCTGCGTGAAAATAGTGATGCCGACATTCGGCAGCTTGCTGGTGATCATCGGGTTTCCCTGCTCAACACCCGGCTCTGACGACGGCGCGGGAGAGCCCGAGGATAGCCCATCCGGCGCCCATAAAAAAAGGGCGCTCTGGTGAGCACCCTTCTTATCGCCGAACCCTGTAGGAGCTGCCGAAGGCTGCGATCTTTTGATCTTGTCGTAAAAGCAAAATCAAAAGATCGCAGCCTTCGGCAGCTCCTACACGAAGTCATCAATCACTTTTTATCGCGGCGCTTCTTGCTGGCTTTCTTGTTGTGCGACATCAAGCGACGCTTCTTGTTGACCTGGCGGTCGGTCAGCGTGTTCTTGTTGCCTTCGTACGGGTTCTCGCCGCCCTTGAACTCGATGCGGATCGGCGTACCAACCAGCTTGAGCACACGACGGTAAGTGTTTTCCAGATAGCGCACGTACGACTTCGGCACTTTCTCGATCTGGTTACCGTGGATCACGATGATCGGCGGGTTCGCACCACCGAGGTGAGCGTAACGCAGCTTGATCCGGCGGTTGTTGACCATCGGAGGCGCATGCTCGCCGACCGCATCTTCCAGGATCTGGGTGAGGCGGTTGGTCGGCCAGCGGGTCACTGCCGATTTGAACGAGTTCTGCACCGAGGCGTAGAGATTGCCCACGCCCGTACCGTGCAACGCCGAAATGAAGTGGATGTCGGCGTAGTCAACGAAGAACAGGCGACGCTGCAGCTCGACCTTGACGAAGTCGCGCTCACTCGGCGTCATGCCGTCCCACTTGTTGATCGCGATCACCAGTGCACGACCGGATTCGATGGCGAAGCCCAGCAGGTTCAGATCGTGGTCGACCACGCCTTCGCGGGCGTCCATCACGAAAATCACCACGTTGGCGTCTTTGATCGCTTGCAGGGTTTTGACCACGGAGAATTTTTCGACTTCTTCGTGGATCTTGCCGCGCTTGCGCACACCGGCGGTGTCGATCAGCGTGTACTTCTCTTCATTGCGCTCGAACGGAATGTAGATACTGTCGCGGGTGGTGCCCGGCTGGTCATACACGATCACCCGGTCTTCACCGAGCATGCGGTTGACCAGGGTCGACTTGCCGACGTTCGGACGGCCGATGATGGCGATCTTGATCCCGTCTTTTTCGCTCGGGCCCGGAATGCGCTTGGCTTCCTCGCCTTCGGCGACGATCTCTTCCTCTTCACCTTCCGCCAGCTCATCATCATCACGCGGGAAGTCGCCGAGGGCGGCTTCCAGCAATTGCGTGATGCCACGGCCGTGGGCGCCAGCGATCGGGATCGCATGGCCCATGCCCAGCGGGGCGAATTCGGCGCGGGCCATTTCCGGGTCGATGTTGTCGACCTTGTTGGCAACCACGTGGGAACGCTTGTTACGTTTGCGCAAATGCTCGGCGATCATCTGGTCGGCGGCGGTAAAACCGGCC
This sequence comes from Pseudomonas fluorescens, assembly GCF_900636825.1. Classification (NCBI taxonomy): domain Bacteria; kingdom Pseudomonadati; phylum Pseudomonadota; class Gammaproteobacteria; order Pseudomonadales; family Pseudomonadaceae; genus Pseudomonas; species Pseudomonas fluorescens. The sequence continues at coordinate 4,821,886 of NZ_LR134318.1, forward strand.
TTGGCATCTACCAGGAACAGCACCACATCGGCTTCTTCAATGGCCAGCAGCGACTGCTCGGCCATTTTTTCGTCCATACCATGCTCGTCACCGGAGATACCGCCGGTGTCGATCAGAATGTAGGAACGCCCTTGCCACTTGGCCTCACCGTACTGGCGATCACGGGTCAGACCGGACAAGTCGCCAACGATGGCGTCGCGAGTCCTGGTCAGGCGGTTGAACAAGGTGGACTTGCCGACGTTCGGTCGGCCCACCAGGGCGATTACGGGAACCATGCGGCTCTCCACTTCGTTATTTCAGAAAATACAAAAGCCGCTGCGAGGCAGCGGCTGGTGCTCGGGGCAACACCCGGGGGCGCTGCAAACCCTGCTGATGCAGGGCCGCTTGGGGATGAACCCCAAGCATAGGTGTTACTTGATGGTCAGGGCTTCCAGTTTGCCGCTGTTGCCATAAACATAAATCGTGTCGCCCACCACCAGCGGACGGGCACGCAGGCCGTCGCTGTCGATGCGCTCACGGCCGACGAAACGACCGTCAACCTGACTCAGCAGATGCAGATAACCTTCCAGGTCACCTACCGCAACATAGCTGGAGAACACTTCCGGAGCCGACAATTGACGGCGAGCCAGAGAATCGTTGGTCCACAAGGCCGTGGTAGAACGCTCGTCGACGCCTTCAACCGTGCCCGAGGACAGGCTCACGTAGACGCTGCCGAAACCCTGAGCGATACCGGCGTAGCTCGATGCATCGCGCTGCCAGAGTTGACGACCGCTTTCCAGATCCAGTGCCGCAACGCGACCCTGATAGCTGGCGACATACAGCGTGCCGCCGGACAGCAGCAGACCGCCGTCGATGTCGACCACGCGCTCCAGTTCCGAGCGACCCTGTGGAATGGCGATGCGCTGTTCCCACACCGGCACGCCATTGGAAATGTCCAGCGCAACCACTTTACCGGTCGACAGGCCAGCCACCGCCAGACGGTTGGTGACCAGCGGAGCACTGGTGCCACGCAGAGTCAGTACCGCCGGGGTGCTGTCATACACCCAGCGCTGGTTACCGGTGGCAGCGTCCAGACCGATCAGACGATCGTCCTGGGTCTGCACCACGACCACGTCACCATTGTTGGCCGGCGGCGCGAGCACTTCACTGTTCACACGGGCACGCCACTTCTCTTCACCATTGCTGGTGTCCAGAGCGACAACTTCGCCACGCAGAGTACCGATCAGTACCAGACCGTAACCCACGCCAACGGCGCCGGAGACGGGCAGTTCGAGATCCTGATCCCACTTCACGTCGCCATTGCTGCGATCCAGCGCCATGACCACGCCGGTCACATCAGCGGCGTAGATGGTGTCACCGTCAATCGCCGGCACCAGCATGTTGTAGGTTTCGCCCTGACCGTCTCCGATCGAACGACTCCACTGCTTGTGCAGAACCACTTCTTCCTTGAAGTCGGTCAGTTCGGCCGGTGGCAATTCTTTTTTGCTGTTGCTGCTGCAACCCGCGGCCAGAAGGGCCAGAGCCAGCAATGCTGCATGCTTCCAACGGATCACGTCACGCATCCCCTTTGGCCAGGTCGTCGAGCTTGATTTGAAGGCCACCGACCGCCGCTTCATCCGACAGTGCCGCCTTGGCTTTTTGATACGCCTTGTTCGCGTCATCGGTACGACCCAAGCGCACCAGCAGGTCGCCCTTGAGTTCTTCGCGAGTGGCCAGGAACGCTTTGTCGGCATCGCCGTCGAGCAGTTTCAGGGCGTCTTCGGCCTTGTCCTGCGCACCCAGCACCTGAGCCAGACGCTGACGGGCGATTTCGCCCAGCGCCGGGTTGGCCGGTTTGTCGACGATGGCTTTCAGTTCGGTGGCCGCGTCGTCCAGCTTGCCGCTGTCGACCGCTACTTTCGCAACGAACAGGCTGCCGTACTGCGCGTAGGCAGAACCGCCGAATTCGCTGTTGAGCTTGCCGGCCAGATCCGCAACGCGGGCAGCATCAGGCTTGCCGTCAGGCGTGAGCGTGGTTTCCAGCAGTTGCTGATAAAGCACCGAGGCGCCTTGCGACTGGTTGCTCTGGTATTTGTGATATGCCTGCCAGCCGAACACGATGACCAGCGCCAACAGGCCGCCGGTGACCAGAGGTTTGCCGTTGCGTGTCCACCAGTCCTTCAAATCCGCCAACTGTTCGTCTTCGGTACTCGACACCCCAATACTCCTTAATCGCTAAATCGGCTGTTAAGACAGCTTCAACCCTGCACGACGCAGGTGGCCAGGTGAGCGGCGAGCGCATCCCAGGCAATGCTTTGTTGTTCGCCCTGGCCACGCAGGGGTTTGAAACCTACCGCTTGCTGGGCCATTTCGTCGTCACCGAGGATCAGTGCATACAGCGCACCGCTCTTGTCGGCCTTCTTGAACTGGCTTTTGAAGCTGCCGGCGCCGGCATTCACTTGCAGGCGCAGGTTTGGAAGTTGATCGCGAACCCGTTCGGCCAAGGCCAGACCGGCCAGTTCGGCTTCTTCACCGAAGGCGCAGAGATAGACGTCAACCTGACGGGAAATTTCTTCCGGGATCTGCTCAAGGGTTTCGAGCATCAACACCAGACGCTCGATGCCCATCGCAAAACCGACGCCAGTGGTCGGCTTGCCGCCCATCTGCTCGACCAGACCATCGTAACGGCCGCCCGCACACACGGTGCCCTGGGCGCCGAGCTTGTCGGTGACCCATTCGAAAACGGTTTTGCTGTAGTAATCGAGGCCGCGCACCAGTTTCGGGTTGAGCACGTAAGGAATGCCAACCGCGTCCAGCCGCGCCTTCAGGCCTTCGAAGTGAGCGCGGGACTCGTCATCGAGGTAGTCGGCCATCTTCGGCGCATCGACCAGCACGGCCTGAGTGTCGGCATTTTTGGTGTCGAGCACGCGCAGCGGATTGGTTTTAAGACGACGCTGGCTGTCTTCGTCGAGCTTGTCGTGGTGCGCCGAGAGATACTCGACCAGCGCTTCACGATAGCGACCACGGGACTCGCTGGTGCCGAGACTGTTGAGTTCCAGCTTGACCGCATCACGAATACCCAGCTCGCCCCACAGGCGCCAGGTCATGATGATCAGCTCGGCGTCGATGTCCGGACCGTCGAGGTTGAACACTTCCAGACCGATCTGGTGGAACTGGCGATAACGACCTTTCTGCGGACGTTCATGGCGGAACATCGGGCCGATGTACCAAAGCTTCTGCACCTGGCCACCGCCGGTGATGCCATGCTCGAGCACAGCACGCACGCACGCGGCAGTGCCTTCCGGACGCAGGGTCAGGGAGTCGCCGTTGCGGTCTTCAAAGGTGTACATCTCTTTTTCGACGATGTCGGTGACTTCACCGATCGAGCGCTTGAACAGCTCGGTGAACTCGACGATCGGCATGCGGATCTGCTTGTAACCGTAGTTATCAAGCAGACGCGCAACGGTGCCCTCGAAATAACGCCACAGCGGGGTCTGTTCGGGCAGGATGTCGTTCATGCCACGAATGGCTTGCAGAGACTTGCTCACTTTAAATCCTTAAATTCGTCCGGCGCTTCAGTCAGGCTCAGCCGCGCGCAATTACGGCAGCGTCAGCTTCGACCTTTTCGGCCGCTTTCTGGCGGATCAGCTTTTCCAGCTCATCCACCAGATTGTCATTCGTCAGTTTCTGCGACGGTTTGCCGTCGATGTAAATCAGGTTTGGCGTGCCGCCGGTCAAGCCGATATGGGCTTCCTTGGCTTCGCCGGGGCCGTTGACCACGCAACCGATCACCGCGACATCCAGCGGCACCAGCAGGTCTTCAAGGCGCCCTTCCAGCTCGTTCATGGTTTTGACCACATCGAAGTTCTGCCGCGAGCAGCTCGGGCAGGCGATGAAGTTGATGCCACGGGAACGCAGATGCAAAGACTTGAGGATGTCGTAACCGACTTTCACTTCCTCGACCGGGTCGGCCGCGAGCGAGATGCGGATGGTATCGCCAATCCCTTCGGCGAGCAGCATACCTAGGCCCACGGCGGATTTCACTGTGCCCGAACGCAATCCACCGGCTTCGGTGATGCCCAGGTGCAGCGGCTGGACGATTTCCTTGGCCAGCAAGCGATAGGCTTCGACGGCCATGAACACGTCGGAGGCCTTCACGCTGACCTTGAAGTCCTGGAAATTCAGGCGTTCGAGGTGTTCAACGTGACGCAATGCGGACTCGACCAGCGCGGCCGGGGTTGGCTCGCCGTACTTCTTTTGCAGGTCTTTTTCCAGCGAACCGGCGTTGACGCCGATGCGGATCGGAATGCCGCGATCGCGCGCAGCATCGACCACGGCACGCACGCGATCTTCACGACCGATGTTGCCCGGATTGATGCGCAGGCAATCGACGCCCAACTCGGCAACGCGCAGGGCGATCTTGTAATCGAAGTGGATATCGGCCACCAACGGCACTTTGACCAATTGCTTGATCTTGCCGAACGCCTCGGCGGCGTCCATGTCCGGCACCGAGACGCGAACGATGTCGACGCCCGCGGCTTCCAGACGATTGATCTGCGCCACGGTCGCGGCGACATCATTGGTGTCGCTGTTGGTCATGCTCTGCACCGCGATGGGCGCATCGCCGCCCACCGGTACGTTGCCGACCCAGATCTTGCGCGAAACGCGACGTTTGATTGGAGATTCGCCGTGCATGACTTATTGACCCAACTTCAGGCGAGCAGTCTCGCCACTGGTGAACGGAGCGATATCGACCGGCTGGCCGTTGTAGCTAACCTGTGCGGCGCGGGCAACGCCCAGACGCACGTTGAGCGGCGGCTTGCCGGAAACTGACACGCTGTCGCCTTTATGCTTCAGACCGCTGAAAATCACTTTGCCACGGCCATCGGTCACTTGCGCCCAGCAATCGGCGCTGAACTGCAGTTGTACCTGACCATCGCCAGCAACGGGTGCGGCCGCTTCTGCGGTGGCTACCGGTGCCGCGGGAACAGCCGGAGCCGTGACAGTCGGCGCTGGTGTGGCCGGCACGTTTGGCGCCGGGGCAGTCGGAGCAGCAACAACCGGTGCCGGGGTATGAACCGGAGCCGTCGGCGTTGCAGCCGGTGCAGCCGGAGCGGTTGCAGGAGCAGTGGCCTCGGCACCTGTCGATTCAGCGCTGTTTTCCGATTGAGGCAATGCCAGGGCGGTCGAACTGTCGGCCTGGTTTTCCTCGACAGCCTGATCTTCCGGCTCGTCGATCGGATGAATCTGCGTCGTACCGTCAGCGCCTTCGACTTCAACATGCTCCGGCGCCAGACCCACCAGGTCCTTGGTTCGCAGCGAGGTCTGATCCTGCCACCAGACGAAACCGCCGCCAATGACCGCGATCAGCAATAGCAGGCTGACAATGCGCAAAATGGTGTGGGACACCCGCACGGGCTCTTCGATGCGACCCAATGCGTGAACATTGCTGCCCTGGGAATCGGTGCCGGTGGACTGGTCGAATTGCTGAACCAGAACGGTCTGGTCCATGCTGAGCAATTTGGCATAGGCGCGAATGTAACCGCGAGCGAAGGTGTGCCCCGGCAGCTTGTCGAACGCGCCGGCTTCAAGATTGCTCAGGGAGGTCACGGTGAGGTTGAGCTTGAGGGCCACTTCGGCCAGCGACCAGCCATTGCTTTCGCGGGCCTGGCGCAGGGTCTCACCGGGATTTACGCGATTCGCTGCTACAACTTCGGGATGCGCCGCTTTCATCATTGCTCCGACAGGTATTGCTGATATTCCGGCGTACCGGGATAGAGTCGTTTTAATTGCAGGCCATAACTGGCGGCCTTGTCGCGATCTTCAAACACTTTTGCCAGCCGAACACCGAGCAATAGACTACGTGCATTTTGTTCGGTCAGCAGGCTGAAACGGTCGTAATAGTCACGCGCGGGCACATAATGCCTGTCTTCGAAAGACAACTCAGCCATTTCCAGCAACGCGCGCGGTTGTTGCCGGTTCAAACGCAGCGCCTTTTCAAGCTGCTGTTGCGCCAGTTCACGCTCGCCGAGCTTTGAAGCGGTCATGCCGAGGTTCTCGAACACACGCGAACGCTCAGGATACAGGGTATCGGCGGCGGCCTGTTCAAAACGCTCGTAGGCTTCTTTATAACGATGTTCTTCGTAGAGAAAACTGCCGTAGTTATTGAGGATACGGGCATCGGCGGGACGCGAGGACAAGGCCTTGCGAAAATGCTCGTCAGCCAGTGCAGGCTCCATCTCGGCCTGGAACACCAGGCCGAGGGCGGCGTTGGCATCAGGGTCCGAATTATCGAGGTCCAGCGCCTTCTTCAACGGCACCTTGGCCCGCTCGGTCATGCCTTGCTGCAAGTATCCCAGCCCCAACTGCACGTATGCAGCCCGCGCTTCATCGCGGCCCTTGCTGGTCTTCATCGGATTGTAGTCACCCGACAGGACACAACCAGCACACAGGCTGGCCAACAGCAACAGCAGCGCAAAGCGCAGGGACATAGAGATCCTCTCTTAGTTAGTGTTCGCGGCGTTCTGTGCCAGATCGCTGTCGGCGTTCAACTCACGCACCGCGATATAACGTTCGCTGCGACGGGTGCGATCCAGCACCTGCCCTACCAATTGACCACATGCAGCGTCGATGTCTTCACCACGGGTGGTGCGGACAGTGACGTTGAAACCGGCCTGATGCAACTGATCCTGGAAACGCCGGATTGCGTTGTTGCTTGGCCGCTCGTACCCGGAATGCGGGAACGGGTTGAACGGAATCAGGTTGATCTTGCACGGGATGTTCTTCAGCAGCTCAATCATCTCGACGGCGTGTTCGACCTTGTCGTTGATGTCCTTGAGCAAGGTGTACTCGATGGTCAGCACACGCTTCTCGCCAAGGGCGGACATGTAGCGCTGGCACGACTCGAGCAGCATCTTAAGCGGATATTTCTTGTTGATCGGCACCAATTGGTTACGCAATGCGTCATTCGGTGCGTGCAGGGACAACGCCAGGGAGACGTCGATGTGCTTGGCCAGCTCATCGATCATCGGCACCACACCCGAGGTGGACAGGGTCACGCGGCGCTTGGAAATCCCGTAGCCTAGGTCATCCATCATCAGATGCATGGCGGCGACGACGTTGTCGAAGTTCAGGAGCGGCTCACCCATGCCCATCATCACCACGTTGGTGATGGCACGGTCGACGGTTGCCGGGACGCTGCCGAAAGATTTGTTGGCAATCCACACCTGACCGATGACTTCGGCGGCGGTGAGGTTGCTATTGAAGCCTTGCTTGCCGGTGGAGCAGAAACTGCAATCCAGGGCACAGCCTGCCTGGGACGAAACGCACAGAGTGCCGCGTTTGCCCTGGGGAATGTACACGGTCTCGACGCAGCTGCCGGACGCCACGCGCACCACCCATTTACGGGTGCCGTCGCTGGAGATGTCTTCGCTGACCACTTCCGGACCACGTACTTCAGCAATGGCCTTGAGCTTGTCGCGCAAGGCTTTGCTGACGTTCGTCATGGCGTCGAAATCATCGACGCCAAAGTGGTGAATCCATTTCATTACCTGACCGGCACGGAAACGCTTCTCCCCGATTGAGTCGAAGAATTTTTCCATTTCCTGTTGAGTCAGACCCAGCAGGTTGGTTTTTACAGTCGATGTAGTCATGGATTCACCTTCACTCTTAAGCCAATGCTTAGCGAGTGGTTACTTCAGTAGCTGCGAAGAAGTACGAGATTTCACGAGCAGCTGCGGCTTCGGAGTCCGAACCGTGAACAGCGTTGGCGTCGATGGAATCAGCGAAGTCAGCACGGATGGTGCCGGCAGCAGCTTCTTTAGGGTTGGTAGCGCCCATCAGTTCACGGTTCAGAGCGATAGCGTTTTCGCCTTCCAGAACCTGTACAACAACTGGACCGGAGATCATGAAGGAAACCAGGTCGTTGAAGAAACCACGAGCGCTGTGCTCAGCGTAGAAGCCTTCAGCTTCGGCTTTGGACAGTTGCTTCAGTTTCGAAGCTACAACGCGCAGGCCGGCTTTTTCGAAACGAGTGGTGATCTCGCCGATGACGTTTTTTGCAACAGCGTCAGGCTTGATGATGGAGAAAGTACGTTGAACAGCCATGGTGTAACTCCAGAAACGGTAATTTGCGAAAAATTAAACCCGCGAATTATACGCGGGTTCTTGGGTATTGCCTAACCTGCGAGACGATCAGTCCAATTCTGCGGCCCAAAGCTCCTGGACCGCTTCCAGCACTTTCTCGCCGACGCGGCCAGAAGTGCTGTCGAAGTCAGGCAGCTCGAGGATCATCTGCTGCAGACGGACGAAACCTACCGAGTAAGGATCGAGCCCCTCGTGGGCCTCGGCCAGTTCTTCGGCAATGCGTTGAACATCATTCCAACCGTAGCTCATGACAGTCTTACCAGTCAGTGCGGCGCTTCGGCCGCATGGTTAAGCGAATATTTCGGAATTTCGACGGTGATGTCTTCTTCACCGACGATGGCTTGGCACGCCAGACGCGATTGCGCTTCCAGACCCCAGGCACGATCGAGGAAGTCTTCTTCCAGCTCGTCCGCCTCTTCCATCGAATCGAAACCCTCGCGGATGATGCAGTGGCACGTGGTGCAAGCGCAGACGCCGCCGCAGGCGCTTTCCATTTCGATGTGGTGTTCGTGGGCCAGTTCGAGAATCGATGTGCCGGGCGCAGCCTCGACCACCATGCCTTCAGGGCAGAACTTCTCGTGGGGCAGAAAAATGACCTGCGGCATCAGATATCCTCGATTTCATTCAGGTTGCGCCCCGACAGAGCGGCTTTCACCGTCAGATCCATGCGGCGGGCAGCAAAAGCATCGGTGACTTGCGACAGACGCTTGGTCTGCTGCTCGATGGCGTAACCATCGGTACCTTTCATCAATTCAGCCAGCTCCTGCATTTGCAGTTCGATGACCATGCGCTCTTCGGCATCGAGCAAACGCTCGCCATCGACATCCAGAGCGCCCTGCACCGCTTCGAGCAAGCGCTGGGCATCGACTTGTTGCTCGCGCAGAACACGGGCGACCTTGTCGTCATTGGCGTGCTGGAACGAATCCTTGAGCATCTTGGCAATTTCGCCGTCGGTCAGACCGTAGGACGGCTTGACCTGAATGCTCGCTTCAACGCCTGAACCCAATTCACGGGCAGAAACGCTGAGCAGACCGTCGGCATCGACCTGGAAGGTCACGCGAATTTTCGCGGCGCCAGCCACCATTGCCGGAATGCCGCGCAACTCGAAGCGTGCCAGCGAACGGCAGTCACTGATCAGCTCGCGCTCACCCTGCAAAACGTGAATCGCCATGGCCGACTGGCCATCTTTATAGGTGGTGAAATCCTGAGCGCGGGCAACGGGGATGGTGGTGTTGCGCGGAATCACCTTTTCCATCAGGCCACCCATGGTTTCCAGCCCCAGGGACAGCGGAATCACGTCGAGCAGCAGCAGTTCACCGCCATCTCGCTTGTTGCCAGCCAGAGTGTCGGCCTGAATCGCGGCCCCGATGGCCACCACTTGATCCGGGTCGATTTCTGTCAATGGCTGACGACCGAACGCTTCGGCAACGGCTTCGCGAACGCGCGGCACACGGGTCGATCCGCCGACCATGACCACGGCATGCACGTCATTTAGTTCAATGCCGGAATCGCGAACGGCGCGACGGCAGGCTTTCAGACTGCGCGCGACCATTGGCTCGATCAGCGCATCGAAGGCTTCGCGAGTCAGCGGCGCTTTCCAGTCGCCATAGACCACTTCAACGCTGGCCGCATCGGTCAGGGCTTCTTTGGCCGCACAAGCGGTTTGCAGCAGATTGCGTTGCGCGCCCGGATCGAGATCAGCGGACAGACCCGCGCTCTCGATGATCCAGCCGGCAATTGCGTGATCGAAGTCATCGCCACCCAGCGCGCTGTCGCCGCCAGTGGCCAGAACCTCGAAAACACCGCCGGTCAGACGCAGAATGGAAATATCGAAGGTGCCGCCGCCAAGGTCATAAATCGCCACCAGACCTTCAGCGTGCTGATCGAGACCGTAGGCCACGGCGGCCGCAGTCGGCTCGTTGAGCAGACGCAGCACGTTCAGACCGGCCAGCTTGGCTGCATCTTTGGTGGCTTGACGCTGAGCATCATCGAAATACGCCGGAACGGTGATCACCGCGCCAACCAGTTCGCCGCCCAAGGTCGCTTCAGCGCGCTGACGCAAAACCTTGAGGATGTCGGCGGACACTTCGACCGGGCTTTTCGGACCTTGCACGGTGTCGATGAACGGCATATGCGATTCGCCACCGACGAAGCGGTAGGGCAGTTGCTCGCCCAATTGCTTGACGTCGGACAGACCACGACCCATCAAGCGCTTCACCGACAGCACTGTGTTCAAAGGATCGGAAGCGGCAGCCAGCTTGGCCGACTCGCCGACTTCGACGCGATCGGCGTGGTAACGCACGGCAGACGGCAGAATGACCTGCCCGTTTGCGTCGGCCAACGGTTCGGAAAGACCACTGCGCAACGCAGCGACCAGCGAATTGGTAGTGCCCAAGTCAATCCCAACAGCCAGACGACGCTGGTGTGGTTGTGGACTTTGGCCGGGTTCGGCGATCTGCAGTAGGGCCATCGTGATCAGGACTTATCTGTATATCAGGCGTGCGACCGGAGCGGCACTGGGTTAATCGTCGAGGCGCTCTTCTAACTGGCGCACTTCGTAGGTGAGCTTGTCGAGGAACTGCATGCGCCGCATCAGGCGTTCGGCCTGTTCGCGTTGCGCTGCGTCATCCCAACAGGCTGCGAAGCTTTCATTGAGTTCTTCCTGAGCGACTTTCAAGCGACGCTTGAATACCGCGACACCGTCGAGGTCGGCACTGTCCTGCAGATCTTCAAGCTCTTCGCGCCATTGCATCTGCTGCAGAAGGAACTCGGGATCATGGACGGTGACTTCCATCGGCACTTCGTGCCCGCTGATGGTCAGCAGGTAGCGTGCGCGCTGGGCCGGACTCTTGAGCGTCTGATAGGCGTCGTTGAGCCGCGCAGACTGCTCGAGCGCCGACCGCTGCTCACGCTCGGAAGCATCGGCGAAACGGTCAGGATGAACGCCGCGCGCCAACTCACGATAGCGCGTGGCCAACTGCTCGAGATCCAGACGGAAACTCGGTTGCAGCTCGAATAAAGCGAAATGACAAGGAGTACCCACGACAAGCCTCAGATGTTGAAGCTTTCGCCGCAGCCACATTCACCGCGTACGTTGGGGTTGTTGAACTTGAAGCCTTCGTTCAACCCTTCCTTGACGAAATCGAGCTCGGTGCCGTCCAGGTAGGCCAGGCTTTTCGGGTCGATGATCACTTTTTCGCCGTGACTCTCGAACACCTGATCTTCCGCCACTACCTCGTCGACAAACTCCAGCACGTAGGCAAGGCCGGAACAGCCTGTGGTGCGAACACCCAGACGAATCCCTTCACCTTTGCCGCGCCCGTCGAGGGAGCGCCGCACGTGTCGAGCAGCCGCTTCTGTCATGCTGATAGCCATCGTTGACTCCTTACTCGTCGCCCAATCCAGAAAGTCAGATCAAGCCTTTCTTCTGCTTGTAATCGCGAACAGCTGCTTTGATTGCGTCTTCAGCCAGTACCGAGCAGTGAATTTTCACTGGTGGCAGGGCCAATTCTTCAGCCAGCTGGGTGTTCTTGATGGTTTCGGCTTCGTCCAGAGTCTTGCCCTTCATCCACTCAGTGGCGAGGGAGCTGGAAGCAATGGCCGAACCGCAACCGTAGGTCTTGAACTTGGCATCTTCGATGATGCCGGCGTCGTTGACCTTGATCTGCAGACGCATAACGTCGCCGCACGCCGGAGCGCCGACCATGCCGGTGCCGACATCAGGATCTTCCGCGTTCATCTTGCCGACGTTGCGCGGGTTTTCGTAGTGGTCGATGACCTTTTCGCTGTAAGCCATGATTCTCAATCCTCACTCATCAGGGCCGCTCTTGAGACCCTGCAACTGCGCTGCGTAAACCGCCGCGTTGTTACAGGATCTGTATCCGGCGGCTTCTATAGTTAGTGTGCCGCCCACTCGATTTTCGAGATATCGACGCCGTCTTTGTACATGTCCCACAGCGGCGAGAGAGCGCGCAGCTTGGTGACGGCCTCGCAGACTTTCTGCGCGGCGTAATCGATTTCTTCTTCGGTGGTGAAACGGCCGAAGGTGAAGCGAATCGAGCTGTGTGCCAGTTCGTCGTTGCGGCCCAGGGCGCGCAATACGTACGAAGGCTCCAGAGACGCCGAAGTGCAGGCCGAACCGGACGATACCGCCAGATCCTTGAGCGCCATGATCAGCGACTCGCCTTCAACGTAGTTGAAGCTCAGGTTCAGGTTGTGCGGAACGCGGGCGGTCAGGCTGCCGTTGACGTACAGCTCTTCCAAGTGCTCGACCTGATTGTAGAAACGGTCGCTCAAGGCTTTGATGCGGACGTTTTCAGCGGCCATGTCTTCTTTGGCCACACGGAACGCTTCGCCCATGCCGACGATCTGGTGGGTCGCCAGGGTGCCGGAACGCATGCCACGCTCGTGACCGCCGCCGTGCATGGTCGCTTCGATGCGCACACGCGGCTTGCGGCTGACGTACAGCGCGCCGATACCTTTAGGGCCATAAGTCTTGTGGGCGGAGAACGACATCATGTCGACTTTCAGCTTCTGCAGATCGATATCGACCTTGCCAGTCGACTGAGCGGCATCGACGTGGAACAGCACGCCTTTGGCGCGCAGCATCTCGCCGATGGCGGCGATGTCGTTGATGGTGCCGATTTCGTTGTTCACGTGCATCGCGGAAACCAGAATGGTGTCTTCGCGCAGCGCCGCTTCGATCATGGCCGGGGTGATCAGACCGTCGGTCTGCGGCTCGAGGTAGGTCACTTCGAAGCCTTCACGCTCCAGTTGGCGCATGGTGTCGAGGACAGCCTTGTGCTCAATCTTGGTGGTGATCAGGTGCTTGCCCTTGGAGGCATAGAAATGTGCCGCACCCTTGATTGCCAGGTTGTCGGATTCGGTGGCACCGGAAGTCCAGACGATTTCGCGCGGGTCGGCATTGACCAGATCGGCCACCTGACGACGGGCGTTTTCGACGGATTCTTCCGCTTTCCAGCCAAACACGTGGGAACGCGACGCCGGGTTACCGAAGTTTCCGTCGACCAGCAGGCATTCACTCATTTTTTGCGCAACACGCGGATCGACCGGGGTGGTTGCAGAGTAATCAAGGTAAATCGGCAATTTCATGGACTATCTCCTAAATCAGGGCTGGCGTACCGCTAGCTCTTCGGCTGTCATTCGACGGCGGACGCTTCAATCTTGTCCAGGCGTGGCGCCTTGCTGTTGCAACGGCGCTGGTCCTGACGCTGGGCTACTTCTTGCACCTCACGGCGAGTCACAAGGTCAGCCAAGCTGATACCACTTAGAAATTCGTGAATCTGCAGGCTCAAGTCGCACCACAGATGGTGGGTCAGGCAGGTGTCGCCGGAATGGCAATCGCCCTGGCCCTGGCACTTGGTGGCATCGACCGATTCGTTCACCGCATCGATCACCTGGGCGACCTGAATGCCCTGCATGTCGCGGGACAATTGGTAGCCGCCACCCGGACCGCGAACGCTGGAGACCAGGTTGCTGCGGCGCAACTTGGCAAACAGCTGCTCGAGGTAGGACAGGGAGATGCCTTGGCGCTCGGAGATATCGGCCAGAGACACCGGCCCGTGCTGCGCGTGCAACGCCAGGTCAAGCATGGCGGTCACGGCGTATCGGCCTTTTGTAGTCAGTCGCATGGACAGTTACCACGGAGTTCGGAATGGGCGGGAGTATGCAATTCCCGAGCATTTAAGTCAACTATAAGACCTAGTGCTTTAGTCGGGTTTACCCGCAAAAGAGCGCGCGAATAATAGCAGGGTCTGCGGCCTAATGGCACATCAGCTGCCGGGACGCCTTTGTAGGAGCTGCCGCAGGCTGCGATCTTTTGATCTTGAAGGCAAAATCAAAAGATCGCAGCCTGCGGCAGCTCCTACGCAGGGCTTAGCTGGCTTTGGATTCGTCTTTGCCTTTGACGCAGGCGAAGTCTTCTTCACGCAGCTCAGGCAGATCTTTCGCACAATAATTGCTGCCCAGATCCTTCAGCGCCCCGCACATGCCTTCCAGACGCCCGTCCACCGCCTGTAGATGGTCAAGCAACTGACCGATGGCGCGTGCCACCGGATCGGGCATGTCTTCGCTGACGCCGTAAGCATCAAAGCCGATTTTTTCGGCCATGGCTTTGCGCTTGGCATCCTGTTCTTCGTCGGACTTGACGATGATCCGCCCCGGGATGCCCACCACCGTGGCACCCGGTGGCACTTCTTTGGTGACCACGGCGTTGGAACCGACTTTGGCACCAGCGCCGACCGTAAACGGGCCGAGCACCTTGGCACCCGCGCCGACAACAACACCATCACCCAGCGTCGGGTGGCGCTTGCCCTTGTTCCAGCTGGTGCCACCGAGGGTCACACCCTGATAGATCGTGACGTCATCGCCTATCTCGGCGGTTTCACCGATGACAATGCCCATACCGTGGTCGATGAAGAAACGCCGACCCACCTTGGCCCCTGGATGAATCTCGATCCCGGTCAGCCAGCGACCGAAATTCGATACCAGCCGTGCCAGCCACTTCAGCTCGTTGCGCCAGAGCATGCCGGCCAGGCGATGAATCCAGATCGCATGCATGCCGGGATAGCAGGTCAGGACTTCAAAAGCGTTACGCGCCGCCGGGTCTCGATGGAATACGCTCTGGATATCTTCACGCAAACGCTCAAACATCATTTAGTCCTTCCGTTTCAGAAGCTCACCACGGGCCGCTTTTTGGGTTTCCGTGAGAATGCCACGCAAAATATTCATTTCCGCCCGGCTCACCGAACTGCGCCCGTACAACCGGCGCAGGCGCGCCATCAAGTGTCGGGGCTTTTCCGGATCGAGAAATTCGATGGCGACCAGTGTCTGCTCCAGATGCTCGTAGAAGCGCTCCAGTTCATCCATGGTCGCAAGCTCGGCGCTTTTCACCGATGCCACTTCTTCTTTCTCGATTTTGCTCGGCTGACCCTGTGCGGCCAGCCAAGCCATGCGCACTTCATAACTCAACACCTGCACCGCCGCCCCGAGATTCAGCGAACTGAAGGTCGGATCCGAGGGGATATGCACGTGAAAGTGACATCGCTGCAGCTCTTCATTGGTCAGGCCGGAATCTTCACGACCGAAGACCAAGGCGATTTCAGCGCCCTGCCCGGCCTCCTCCACCACTTTGCTGCCGCACTCACGCGGATCCAGCAGCGGCCAGGGAATCCGCCGATCACGGGCGCTGGTCCCCAGCACCAGATTGCAGCCGACCAACGCGTCTTCGAGGGTGGCGACGACTTGCGCGTTTTCAAGGATGTCACCGGCACCGGACGCACGGGCATCGGCTTCGTGATGCGGGAAGAGCCGCGGTTCGACCAGCACCAAGCGCGACAGACCCATGTTTTTCATGGCGCGCGCAGCCCCGCCGATATTGCCGGGGTGGCTGGTATTGACCAGGACGACACGAATGTTCTGCAACAAGGGAGGCGCTCTCGGACACGGGAAAGGGGGGCAAATCTTACAGAACAGCCTACCGTTAAGCTATGAAAGCGAACAGCGTCCTTCACCTGAAGAAAAGTTCTGATAGAATGCGCGGCTTTCTTTAACAACCTTAGGTGACACATCCATGCAGCCCATGCTGAATATCGCGCTGCGCGCCGCCCGCAGCGCCAGTGAACTGATCTTCCGCTCCATCGAGCGCCTGGATACCATCAAGGTCGACGAAAAAGACGCCAAGGATTACGTATCCGAGGTTGATCGCGCCGCTGAACAGAAAATCATCGACGCGCTGCGCAAGGCTTACCCGAACCACTCGATCCAGGGTGAAGAGACCGGCCTGCACGCCGGTACCGGCATCGAAGGCGAAGAGTACCTGTGGATCATCGATCCGCTGGACGGCACCACCAACTTCCTCCGTGGCATTCCTCACTTTGCTGTCAGCATCGCGTGCAAATATCGCGGTCGCCTGGAACACGCTGTTGTTCTGGATCCGGTTCGTCAGGAAGAATTCACCGCCAGCCGTGGTCGCGGCGCCCAACTCAACGGTCGTCGTCTGCGTGTCAGCGGTCGCACCAGCCTGGAAGGCGCCCTGCTGGGTACCGGCTTCCCGTTCCGTGACGACCAGATGGACAACCTCGACAACTATTTGGGCATGTTCCGCGCCCTGGTTGGTCAGACTGCCGGCATCCGCCGCGCCGGTTCGGCGAGCCTGGATCTGGCTTACGTTGCTGCCGGCCGTTTCGATGCATTCTGGGAGTCGGGCCTGTCCGAGTGGGACATGGCTGCAGGCGCCCTGCTGATTCAGGAAGCCGGCGGCCTGGTGAGCGACTTCACCGGCGGCCACGAATTTCTTGAGAAAGGCCACATCGTTGCCGGTAACACCAAATGCTTCAAGGCAGTGCTGACGGCGATCCAGCCGCACCTGCCGGCTTCGCTGAAGCGTTAATCCTACGGCGAAACGCAAAAAGCATCCTTCGGGGTGCTTTTTTTATGTCCGCATTTCACTGCCCCTGTAGGAGCTGCCGAAGGCTGCGATCTTTTGATCTTGTTCTTAAACGTTAAGATCAAGAGATCGCAGCCTTCGGCAGCTCCTACATTGGGATCGAGTTTTCTGGGGGCACAAAAAAAGCACCCCGCAGGGTGCTTCTTTTCAAAACCGTGGAGCCTTACTGACCCGGCTCATTCTGCGACAGGATCAGCTTGCCTTCCTTGTCGACCGGAATCTGGTTGCCCGGGTCACGATCCATGCGCACTTTGCCTTCCTTGCCATCGAGCGAGTAACGCACGTCATAACCGACGACCTTGTCACTGATGTCATTGACCGTGTTGCAGCGGGTTTGCGTGGTGGTGTAGGTGTCGCGATTCTGCATACCTTCCTGCACCTTGTTACCGGCATAACCGCCACCGACCGCGCCGGCGACCGTGGCAATCTTCTTGCCGGTGCCGCCGCCAACCTGATTACCCAACAAGCCACCGGCTACCGCGCCGATTGCAGTGCCAAGAATCTGATGCTGATCCTTGACCGGCGCCTGACGGGTCACCGCTACATCCTTGCACACTTCACGTGGAGTCTTGATCTGTGTCTTGACCGGCTCAACGGCTAATACTTGCGCATACTCAGGGCCGCTTTTAACCAGGCTGTAGGTGGCAACAGCACCCCCGGCTGTAACACCGACAGCACCCAATACCGCACCAACCAGCAACGACTTGTTCACATGAACCTCCTGACCATCACATGCGGGACGCGCCCGCGCTTCTCCCAGCCTTGGAGCATAAAAAAAGGCGCGAGTTCAACTCGCGCCTTTTCTGGGCTGACAGCCGGGAAATCGCTGGCCGTTACGGACGGTCGTCGATTTCCTTCTCGGTGTTGGCCGGAGGAATCAGATCCTCGGTGGTCAGGTTCAGCCAGATCAGCACCACGTTGGCGATGTAGATCGACGAGTAAGTACCCGCCAGCACGCCGATGAACAGCGCGATGGAGAAGCCGAACAGGTTGTCGCCACCAAAGAACAGCAGCGCCGCGATCGCCAGCAAAGTCGAAATCGACGTCGCCATGGTGCGCAGCAGAGTCTGCGTGGTCGAGATGTTGATGTTCTCGATCAGCGAAGCCTTGCGCAGTACACGGAAGTTCTCACGCACCCGGTCGAACACCACGATCGTGTCGTTCAGCGAATAACCGATGATCGCCAGTACCGCCGCCAACACTGTCAGGTCGAAGGTGATCTGGAAAAACGACAGGATACCGATGGTCACAATCACGTCGTGGATCAGCGAAACAATGGCGCCGACCGCGAATTTCCACTGAAAGCGGAAGGCCAGGTAGATCAGGATGCCACCCAGCGCCAGCAGCATGCCGAGGCCGCCCTGGTCGCGCAGTTCTTCACCGACCTGCGGCCCGACGAACTCGACGCGCTTGACCGTTGCCGGGTTGTCGCCGCCGACTTTCTGCAGCGCTTCCGCGACCTGATGGCCGAGCTGCGGATCTTCACCCGGCATACGCACCAGAAGGTCGGTAGTCGCGCCGAAGTTCTGCACGATAGCTTCGTGGTAACCCGAGGTCGCCAACTGCTCGCGGACCTTGGTGACATCGGCCGGACGCTCGTAGGTCAGCTCGATGAGCGTACCGCCGGTGAAGTCCAGGCCCCAGTTCATGCCTTTGGTGACGACGCTGAACATCGCCAGCAGCGTCAGGAAAACCGTGACGCCGAACGCGAAGTTGCGAACGCCCATGAAGTTGATTGTACGTAACATGGCAGCCCCTTAAATCCACAACTTCTTGAAGTCACGTCCGCCAAAGATCAGGTTGACCATTGCGCGGGTCACCATGATGGCCGTGAACATCGAGGTAAAGATCCCGAGGGACATGGTCACTGCGAAACCCTTCACCGGGCCGGTGCCCATGGCGAAGAGAATGCCGCCGACCAGCAAGGTGGTCAGGTTGGCATCGAGAATCGCGGTGAATGCCCGGCCGAAGCCTTCGTTGATTGCACGCTGCACGGTCATGCCTGCGGCGATCTCTTCACGAATCCGCGAGAAGATCAGCACGTTGGCGTCGACCGCCATACCCATCGTCAAGACGATACCAGCGATACCCGGCAGGGTCAGCGTCGCCCCCAGCAGCGACATCAGCGCCAGCAGCAGCACCATGTTCACCGCCAGCGCGACGGTGGCGATGACGCCGAAGAAGCGGTAGATAGCGATGATGAACAGCGACACGAACAGCATGCCCCAGAGCGACGCATCGATACCTTTGGTGATGTTGTCAGCACCCAGGCTCGGACCGATTGTGCGCTCTTCGGCGAAGTACATCGGCGCCGCCAGACCACCGGCACGCAGCAGCAGCGCCAGTTCGGACGATTCGCCCTGACCGTTCAGGCCGGTGATACGGAACTGCGCACCCAGCGGCGACTGAATGGTCGCCAGGCTGATGATCTTCTTCTCTTCCTTGAACGTCTGCACCGGCACGTCTTTCTCGACGCCATTGACCACTTGCTTGGTGTAAGTGGTGACCGGACGCTGCTCGATGAAAATCACCGCCATGCTGCGGCCAACGTTCGAACGGGTTGCGCGGCTCATCAGCTCGCCACCGTGGCCATCCAGACGGATGTTCACTTCAGGCGTGCCGTGTTCGCCGAAACCGGCCTTGGCGTCGGTAACCTGGTCACCGGTGATGATCAGGCCACGCTCGATCTGTGCGGCCGGACGATTGCCTTCACGGAATTCGAATGTCTCGGAAGTGGCTTTCGAAGCGCCCGGCTCTGCAGCCAGACGGAACTCCAGGTTCGCCGTCTTGCCCAGAATACGCTTGGCTTCGGCAGTGTCCTGCACGCCTGGCAGCTCAACCACGATGCGGTTGGCGCCCTGACGCTGAACGATCGGTTCGGCAACACCCAGTTCGTTGACGCGGTTACGTACCGTGGTCAAGTTCTGCTTGATGGAGTATTCACGGATTTCCGCCAGCTTGGCCGGGGTCATCGCCAGACGCAGCACCGGTTGACCGTTCAGGTCGGCCGGAACAATGTCGAAATCGTTGAAGTTCTTGCGGATCAGCGCACGAGCCTGTTCGCGGGAATCTTCATCGCTGAAGCCCAGCTGAATGGCACCGCCCAGTTGCGGCAGGCTGCGATAGCGCAGCTTCTCTTTGCGCAGCAGGCTCTTGACGTCGCCTTCGTAGACTTTCAGACGTGCATCAAGGGCTTTGTCCATGTCCACTTCGAGCAGGAAGTGCACACCACCGGACAAGTCCAGACCCAGCTTCATCGGGTGCGCGCCGAGGTTACGCAGCCATTGCGGGGTTGTCTGTGCCAGGTTCAATGCGACGACGTAGTCATCACCCAACGCCTTGCGCACAACGTCTTTGGCCGGCAGTTGATCTTCAGCCTTGGTCAGACGGATCAGGCCGCCCTTGCCGTTGGCCGCCAGCGTCGCAGCCTTGACGTTGATCCCGGATTCCTTGAGCGCCGTGCTCACACGATCCAGATCAGCCTGATTGACCTGCAGCGCAGTGCTTGCGCCGCTGACTTGAATAGCCGGGTCATCAGGATAGAGATTGGGAGCGGAATAAATCAGACCGACCGCCAGCACCGCCAGGATCAGAATGTATTTCCACAGAGGATATTTGTTCAGCATCACGCCGCCCGTTATGACGCGGGGCGCCTTGCGCGCCCCGTCGATTGAGTAGAAGTTGTTGCTCTTAGATCGCTTTCAGCGTGCCTTTTGGCAGCGTGGCGGCGATGGCGCCTTTCTGGAACTTCATTTCGACGGTGTCGGACACTTCCAGAACCACGAAGTCATCGGCCACTTTGGTGATCTTGCCGGCGATGCCGCCAGTGGTCACAACTTCGTCGCCTTTCTGCAGGCTGCTCAGCAGGTTCTTCTGCTCTTTGGCGCGCTTGGCCTGTGGACGCCAGATCATCAGATAGAAGATGACCAGGAAGCCGACCAGGAAAATCCACTCGAAGCCGCCGCCCATAGGGCCTGCAGCAGCCGGTGCAGCTGCGTCAGCCATGGCGTTAGAGATAAAAAAGCTCATTTAGCACTCCAGTTGCAAATGTTGAATCTTGGGGTCAGAAAACTCAGTCCAAAGGCGGGACGGGAAGTCCGCGTTTGGCGTAGAAGGCATCGACAAAGGCGGCCAATGTACCCTGTTGAATAGCCTCGCGCAAACCAGCCATCAGCACCTGATAATGGCGCAAGTTATGGATGGTATTGAGCATGCTGCCGAGCATTTCGCCGCACTTGTCCAGGTGATGCAGATAAGCACGCGAGAAGTTCTGGCAGGTATAGCAATCGCAGGTCGGATCCAGCGGCGATTCATCATGGCGATGGAACGCGTTACGGATCTTCAGCACGCCTGTATCAATGAACAGATGCCCATTGCGGGCATTACGGGTTGGCATCACGCAATCGAACATGTCCACACCGCGGCGCACACCCTCAACCAGATCTTCCGGTTTGCCAACGCCCATAAGGTAACGAGGTTTGTCAGCCGGCATCATGCCCGGCAGATAATCCAGTACTTTGATCATTTCGTGCTTCGGTTCGCCGACCGACAGACCGCCGATGGCCAGGCCATCGAAGCCGATCTTGTCGAGGCCTTCGAGCGAGCGCATGCGCAGATCCTGGTGCATGCCGCCCTGAACGATACCGAACAGTGCTGC
Source organism: Pseudomonas fluorescens (assembly GCF_900636825.1). Lineage (NCBI taxonomy): Bacteria > Pseudomonadati > Pseudomonadota > Gammaproteobacteria > Pseudomonadales > Pseudomonadaceae > Pseudomonas > Pseudomonas fluorescens. The sequence continues at coordinate 4,843,134 of NZ_LR134318.1, forward strand.
GGTATTTTCACCGTGGGCATTTTTCGAACGCTGCGCCCAGCGCAACGACAGCTCCATGGAAATACGCGCCACGTCCTCATCGGCCGGGTACGGCGTGCATTCGTCGAAGATCATCACGATGTCGGAGCCGAGATCGCGCTGCACCTGCATCGACTCTTCCGGGCCCATGAACACTTTGGCGCCGTCGACCGGAGAGGCGAAGGTCACGCCCTCCTCCTTGATCTTGCGCATGGCGCCAAGGCTGAACACCTGGAAGCCGCCGGAGTCGGTCAGGATCGGGCCTTTCCACTGCATGAAATCGTGCAGGTCGCCGTGTTCCTTGATCACTTGCGTGCCGGGACGCAGCCACAGGTGGAAGGTGTTGCCCAGAATGATTTCCGCGCCGGTGGCGACGATGTCGCGCGGCAGCATGCCCTTGACCGTGCCGTAAGTGCCGACCGGCATGAACGCCGGGGTCTCGACGGTGCCACGGGGAAAGGTCAGGCGACCACGGCGAGCCTTGCCATCGGTGGCCAGCAGCTCAAAGGACATTCGACATTCGCGACTCATTCTGTTTCCTCTGGGCCTGTTTGTTCAGGGGCAGTTGGAGCGGGATTGCGGGTGATAAACATCGCATCACCGTAGCTGAAAAAGCGGTAACCGTTGTCGACGGCGGCCTTGTAGGCGGCCATGGTTTCGGGATAACCGGCAAACGCGGAAACCAGCATCAACAGTGTGGATTCCGGCAAATGGAAATTGGTCACCAGCGCATCGACCACGTGAAACGGTCGGCCCGGATAGATAAAGATGTCGGTGTCGCCACTGAACGGCTTGAGCACGCCATCGCGCGCCGCGCTCTCCAGCGAACGCACGCTGGTGGTGCCGACCGCAATCACTCGCCCGCCACGCGCACGGCACGCAGCGACCGCGTCGACCACATCCTGGCCGACCTCCAGCCACTCGCTGTGCATGTGGTGATCTTCAATCTTGTCGACGCGCACCGGCTGGAACGTCCCCGCGCCCACGTGCAACGTGACAAACGCAGTCTCGACGCCCTTGGCGGCAATCGCCTGCATCAGCGGCTCATCGAAATGCAGCCCCGCCGTCGGCGCCGCCACCGCGCCCAGACGCTGGGCGTACACGGTCTGATAACGCTCGCGATCCGAGCCCTCATCCGGCCGGTCTATATAAGGAGGCAGCGGCATGTGCCCGACGCGATCCAGCAGCGGCAACACTTCTTCAGCGAAGCCCAGCTCAAACAACGCATCGTGACGCGCGAGCATCTCGGCTTCGCCACCGCCGTCGATAAGAATCTTCGAACCCGGCTTGGGCGACTTGCTCGAACGCACATGGGCCAGTACGCGGTGCGTATCGAGCACCCGCTCGATGAGGATTTCCAGCTTGCCGCCCGAGGCTTTCTGCCCGAACAGCCGCGCCGGAATCACCCGGGTATTGTTGAACACCATCAAATCGCCCGGACGCAAATGCTCGAGCAAATCAGTGAATTGACGGTGTGCAAGGGCGCCGCTCGGCCCATCAAGGGTCAGCAGGCGACTACCGCGACGCTCGGCCAAAGGGTGGCGAGCGATCAGCGAATCAGGGAGCTCAAAAGTAAAGTCAGCAACGCGCATGATGGGGTTCGTCTAGCAGGGCCGGAAAGTCTAGCGGAAATATCGAAAATTGACCATGAAACGTGATTGACCAACGGTAATGACCTCTCTATACTTCGCCGCCATTGAGCCCTGATGGCGGAATTGGTAGACGCGGCGGATTCAAAATCCGTTTTCGAAAGGAGTGGGAGTTCGAGTCTCCCTCGGGGCACCAAAATTAAGAAAGGTCTTGCTTAGCAAGGCCTTTTTTTTCGTCTGGAGGAAGGTGGTTAGTGCAACACTGATTATTAACCCCCCGTACTAGCTGGGGAGGAGTTGATGCAGGAGTCACTGCATCGCATACACCTAGGATGCTGTTTCCCCCCACTCGCCATCCTCATAGCCTAGAGGCTATTTCCTTCCACATGTAGTCATAGTTGTATTCCAACCAACGTACCAACAATCTGTCGTACAGCCTACGAAACCAATTGCGCCGTCGCGCCGCGAGCCTTTCCTCTATTTCAACCCTGAGCCAATTCGGGTCGAATCCAGTCCACACAGTGGGCAGGACTGCCGCAATGTTCGTGAAGCACACTGGCGCTACTTCTGAATAAAAAATCTCGTGGAGGACCGTGGGATCTACACCTTTGAGTTGACGAGCGACGTAGTCGTAATCAGTGGGAAAATGGTTGAAAGGCTCAGAAAGTGCGGCTCTGACGTTTGTCAGTTGTGGTTCAGTCAGAAGATGTCCCAATGGGAAAACTCCTCCAGTTCTTCATCCAGCGAGTCCGCGACCAGTCCTCCAGCAACTCCGCCGGCAACAGATCCGACCAAGACCACCGCGATTGCGCATATAGGAGCGCCGGGCCCACACAATGCGATGACTCCTGCGCCAGCGAGGAGGCCGCCTGCGGCGCCGCCACCCACGATGATCCCTTGCCGAGCCGCCTCTTTAGGTTTGTTATCAGCTTCCAGGATTTGATACGTCGCCAAGGCGGCGGTCACGAGAACGCCAAGCTTGCCCATGATCACCATTTTTTTGGTGTCCTTGGTGAATTTGGCATCATCCCGACCGGCAGCTTCCAGAATGGTGTAATGAACCTTTTGCTGCTCTGCCGCTGAAAGGGTCTCGTAACTTTTTTGAAGAGATCATTTGAGTAACGATCCAGCAACCACTTCAGCGTCCTGCCATCCTGCTTCTTTCTTTGAACAACCGCCAAGCCCTGCGCAGACGTCAATTTGCGATGTTCCATTAAGATTTTGTTTCGCATCTCATGACTGAACGCCACCCCTTCTTGGGCTGTAATCCTTCCCGCCTTAACATCCTCTATCGTTTGTAGAGACATGCGTTTGATATTTCTGAGATAGCTTGCCCTGATTTTTTCATCAGAGATCGCATCCAGTGAAAATCTCAGCGCAGTGCCCTCCATCAGCTCTAACGCCCTATCGAGTGGCGAGTCTTGCAGAGCGTGCTCGCGCTGGACAACGTAGCTGCCTGTCACAATGTACGGCTCGGTCATAGGATGGTCCTTATCCCAATATTTTGCTCAAAAGGCTTTCAGTGATAGACGAGCTTTCTGCGGGCTGTTCTTCCTCGAATTTGAGCATCAAGCAGGTCTTGCCGGATGGATTTGCGAATTTAACCAAGTTGTCCTTGTTGAAGACGCCCGGTAGTGATGAACCATCATCAAAGTGGGCGACACAAGACAGTCCCTCATAGCTTTCCTCAGCAGGAATTCTGAAGCCAATCCATCTGGCTTGTCCGATTAAAGGTTCCGGTGGAACAAAGTCGCAGGGGGTGTGCGTATCGCCAATGATGATTGTGCTCGACCCACCTATTACGATGCTGCCGTGCGTACCGCCCGTGTTGATCGTGGCAGCATTTTTGCCATTTATGAAAACTGTTGAGGAAAGCCCCGAAGAGAGCGCACTGCCGCAGGTACATGAATCACCTTGGCGAGCTGCGGGCAAACCATCGAAATACACGTCAGGTGAACCAGTCGCGATGGGGTTCGTTCCGTGCCCAGGAACAGGACAACTGGAGGGATCGCTCTTACGAGCGGCTGGGTTAGCCATGGATGACCCCTGTCAAAAAAATCCTTTTCGAAAGGTAAACCTATCACGAAATTCAGCCTGAACGGCCGCACCCAATCATTCAAAATAATGCTTGATCATCGAACCCGCCGATTTGATGCTCCGATTAACGAGGTTGGTATTTCGCTGGCGTTTTGCACCTCGGCAGAAAATCAGATTTCAGACTCGGATGCGTTTCCAGCCTGCCCTCTAACGCCAAACATCTGCTCAGCAATCTCCCGCCCTCGCTCCAACCCTTCCTTCGTCAGCCATATCGACTTGTTGCTGTTCACCGGATTACTGATCAAACGCTGCTCGTGCAAACGCTTCATGATTTCGAAGTCATATCCCTTCCACGCATTGCCGTCGTCGGAGCTATAGGCTGCCAGGAGAGCAAGGACCGCGTCGTCGATCACTTTCATGTCGTATTCCATGATGGTCACTCCGCTGATGTTTAGTCTTTGTAATCAAAGCGTCGTATTAAAGTGGATGTCAATGCTGCGCGAGCTTGTGGGTTTAGATGCCCGATTGCTCGTTGCCCCGAATGCGATCCCCGCCCGTATAATCCCGCACGCACGCCGGAGCTCCACTGGCATATCGCGCATTGGTTCAAGCCCTCCACTTCACTGACAGACATCCCCATGCAAACCACACTGGAAACCATCGCCCTCTTCTCCCTGAAACTCGCCTACGAAGAAGAGGGCCTTAGCCCGATTCTGCGCGATGACATGGTCATGGGCGATTACCAGAAAGACGTGTTCGAGCTGTTGGTGAAGCGCGGCGATGTCGAGTCCATTCAGTTCAAGATGAACGAATGCCTGAGCCTGGCGCTGGATGCGCTGGGTGGGGTCGAGAAGCCGTTGGGGCGGGAGTTGCATAATCTGTCGGCAGATTTGCGGCAGGCGCAATCGATGGAGCAACTGGGTCAGCCGCTCAGCGCGATCAAGGGTTATCTGCGCGACATTCTGTGAATGCCGCGCGATGGTCTCTTACAGCAGATGTTTGGAGATGTACCTGGAAATCTCCACCATCGACGTCTTTCCAGTGAATTCGAACTTCACTTTCCCCAAGGACGAAAAGTAAATCTCCAGCTCCGAATCGAGATCGAACGTGCCCGAGGTTTCCACGGAATAGGCGACGATGTTTTTGTATGGCAGTGAAGTGAAGTCCTTCTTGCTGCCGGTGATGCCCTGGACGTTGACCGCGATGATGCGTTTGTTGGTGAACACCACGCCATCGCGCATCGCTTTGTAGGAATCGATCACCTCCTCGCCTTCAAGGAGCAGCGCGGTGACACGTTCGGCGTACTCGTTGTTCTGCTTGAGTTTGAAGAAGCCTTTGTTGTTGAAGTCGATCATCTGTCCATCCTCTGGTTGAAGAAAAATCCTGCGGGTTACTTCCGTACTTTCAGCATTGAAATGTCAACCGGAAATCCATCCGGCCTTGTGCGCTTTTTTGCTATCTTGCCGTCCATCGTAAGCGTTGGCAGATTTTGCAGGGTTAAGGAAAGGATCGAATGGACTTTTTGCGGTTACTGGTTTTCTTCGCGGCTTGGGGTTTGATGTGGCGCTGGGTGGTCAAGAGTCGCGGCAGCTGGAATCTGTTTTTCGGCAACCTCGTCGGCGTCGCAGGCGGCTTCATCGTGGCGATGGTGTTGCTTGCCATCACGTTTTCGCTGTTCCCCGACAAGACACCCGCCAGGCCCATCGAGGCTGACGCGCAAACATCCCAACAAATCAGCCCTGTCACCGACACGCAAATTTCCGCACCGGAAGAACCGGCCGCCGTTGCCGCCAAACCGATTTTGCCGCCCGCTCCGGTTGCGACTCCGGCGCCAGTCACTGCGGCTGAGGTCGTTGCTGCCGCGCCGGCTGACGCCGCGCGAAAAACCGAGCCTCCGGAATCGGCGCTGCTTCCAGACTACCGGGCGCGCTCCCAAAAAACGTTATCGGAAAATCTGATCGTAAAAGATTTCAACGATACCGATCGCGCGGTCATCGATGCGAAACGCCAAGCCGCGGGTACCGGGGCGGATGCGGACAGATCCTACATGGCAGTGGTCATGTGCATACCGCCGCTGCAAGAAGCGCTGCGCTTCCCCTCGACCGAGCGCGTGATTGGCCCGCCGTTCAAGGCTACGCGTCAGCACGACCAGATCTATAACGTCACCGCAGTCATTTCGGCGGACAACATGCTGGCCGCGACGGTCGCCTACCGCTACAGCTGCTCGGTGCAAGCCGTGCCTGGCGCTGGCGATACCGAATGGAAGCTGGTCGATCTGGCCCTGACGCCAACATCGCGCTGAACGACGGTCGCGGGCTGCGCTATGATCGCCAGCCCGCACCAAGAGTCCTGAAACCGGATGCCCGCTTCTGCGATATCACCTGATGCCCCGGCTACCCTGCCATCCGTACTGGCCGGCCCCGTGCTGCGACGAGTCGAACCTGCCCGGTTGGTCATGTGGCTGGTCGCTAGCCGGACGCTTTCGCTGACATTGCGCCTGCAAGGCGCGGACATACCGCTGGACGACCGCAGCTGTACGATTATTCCGGTGGGCAGGCATGCATTCGTCCATCTGATCGATGTCGCGCTGCCCACCCCGCTGCCCTGCGACACGCTGATCAATTACGACTTGTTGCTTGATCAAGGCGAGAACGGGATTCTCGACTGGGCGCCGCATCTGCTTTACGGCGAGGCCCCTTGCCCGAACTTCGTCATACGCTCGCGTATCGACCAACTGCTCCATGGCTCCTGCCGCAAGCCGCATCACCCGGCAACCGATGGTTTGCTCTGCGTCGATCAATTGCTGGCCACTGAAACCGATCCGCAACAGCGCCCGGCGCTGCTGATGATGAGCGGTGATCAGGTCTACGCCGATGATGTTGCCGGGCCGATGCTGCGCACGATTCATGCCTTGATCGAACGCTTGGGCCTGTTCGATGAACACCTCGAAGGGGCCGTCGTCAGCGACAGCGCCAAGCTTTATGAACACCCGGCCAGTTATTACCATCGTGCGGATCTGTTACCGGCGCTTGAGGGCAACGAGACTTTGCGCGAGCGATTTTTCGGCGGCGCACGTAAGCCGATTTTCACCAGCAGCAGCGCTGACAATCACTTGGTGACGTTCGCCGAGGTCATGGCGATGTACATGCTGGTGTGGTCGCCGACGCCGTGGACGCTGGTCAATCCGAGCGCACCGACGCTGACGGCGGAACGCCACAAGCGCTATGCCCTCGAGCAGACACGGATTGATGCGTTCAAGGCCGGCTTGGGAAATGTCGCGCGAGCATTGGCGCATCTGCCGAGCCTGATGATTTTCGATGATCACGACATCACCGATGACTGGAATCTGTCCGCGCAGTGGGAGGAAACCGCCTACGGCCATCCGTTCTCCAAACGCATTATCGGCAACGCGCTGATTGCTTATATGTTGTGCCAGGGCTGGGGCAACAATCCCGATGTGTTCAGAGACGTATTGGCGAAAACCCTGGGGCTGAGCGCCAGCGGCGACGATCAATACCTCGACAGTCCGGTGCAGGACGATCTGATCGATGATCTGTTGCGCTTTCAGCATTGGCATTTTGTCCTGCCGACCAGCCCGGCGCTGGTGGTCATCGACACCCGCACACGACGCTGGCGCAGCGAAATGACCCTCAAGCAACCCTCGGGATTACTCGACTGGGAAGCGCTGAGCGAACTGCAACAGGAATTGCTTGATCACCCTTCGGCAATCATCGTCTCGCCAGCGCCGATCTTCGGTGTGAAGCTGATCGAAACCGTGCAAAAGGTTTTCAGCTGGTGCGGTTATCCATTGCTGGTCGATGCGGAAAACTGGATGGCCCATCGCGGCGCGGCGCAAGTCATCCTGAATATTTTCCGCCACTCGCGTACACCCGGAAACTACGTGGTGTTGTCTGGCGATGTGCATTATTCCTTCGTCTACGAAATCCTGATCCGACATCGCAAGGCGGGCCCGCGAATCTGGCAGATCACCAGCAGCGGCATCAAGAACGAATTCCCTCCGACCCTGCTGGAATGGTTCGACCGCCTCAACCGCTGGCTCTACTCACCGCGCTCACCGTTGAACTGGTTCACCAAACGCCGGTTGATGCGCATCGTGCCTTACACCCCGGAACACGCCGAGGCCGGCGAACGGCTATGGAATTCCGCGGGGATTGGTCAGGTGTTTTTCAATGAACAGGGGCAGCCGAGCGAGATCATTCAGCACAACTCGAACGGCGCGAAGAAGACGAGAATGCTGGCGCCTGAGTTGGGAGATGTGCCGGATTAAAGCCGTAGCCGTTTCCTACACCGAGCACGTCACGGGGACGACGAGAAAAGTGCTTCGCGTGACACGGTACACAGGAGGGGGATTACAACCTTCTCAGAAACGTCTCGACAGTGATTGAGCGATACTGATTGCGGTCGCAGTCAGCCCTTCTGCGAAACAACCGCTGGTAGGTATCGCCTTGTCATCCTGTACTCATTTCTGTACGTTCTCTGCATCCAGCGAGGACTACAACATGCAAACCATCAACTACACCACCGCCCGTGCGCATCTCGCCGAAACGATGGACCGCGTCAATGACGATCGTGCGCCATTACTGATCACCCGTCAGAAAGGCGATCCCGTGGTGATGATGTCTTTGGCCGAATACAACGCTCTCGAAGAAACAGCCTACTTGCTGCGCTCGCCAGCCAACGCCGAACGCCTGATGAAATCCATCGGTGAACTGCGTGCCGGCAAAGCCCAAGTCAGGCAATTGATTGAAGAATGAAAATCGAGTTCACGCCCACTGGCTGGGAAGACTATTTGTGGTTTCAGCAACACGACAAACCTGGACTCAAGCGTATCAATCTGCTGATCAAATCGATCAAGCGCGAACCGTTTGAAGGCGTTGGTAAACCAGAAGCGCTCAAGCACAATATGAGCGGCCTCTGGTCACGCCGGATTACTGCTGAGCATCGTTTGGTGTATAGCGTTGAGGACGGCGAAATATGCGTCGTCAGTTGCCGATATCACTATTGAACTGGCGTTGATTCGCTGATCAGCACGCGCCAAACCCCTTTGACAATCATCCCCACCTCCCGCTCATCAATGGTCAGCGGCGGTAACAACCGAATGGTCTTTCCACGGGTCACATTGATCAGCAATCCATGATCCCGGGCGGCAATCAGCGTCAGATCCCGCACAGGTTGTTTCAGCTCGACGCCGATCATCAAGCCCTGCCCGCGAATCGCCAGCACGTTTGGATTGTCGGCCAACCCCACACGCAAGCGCTCCAACAGGCGTGCGCCTTGCACCCGCGCATTCTCCAGCAAACCCTGTTCTTCGATGATGTCCAGCACTGTGCAACCGACCCGGCAGGCCAGCGGGTTGCCGCCAAACGTGCTGCCATGGCTGCCCGGTGTGAACAGGTCTGCCGCCCGCCCCCGTGCCAGGCAAGCGCCGATCGGTACGCCATTGCCCAAGCCTTTGGCGAGGGTCATGACGTCGGGAACGATGCCCTCATGTTGAAAGGCGAACCACTGTCCGGTGCGGCCAATGCCAGTCTGGATTTCATCGAGCATCAGCAGCCACGCGTGACGATTGCACAATTCGCGCAGGGCTTTCAGGTAACCGGCTGGCGCGACCTGCACGCCGCTTTCTCCCTGAATCGGCTCGACCAGAATCGCCACGATGCGCGTGCCGTGTTTGCGCTGCACTTGCTCCAGCGCCGCGAGATCGCCGAACGGCACTTTTACGAAATCTCCCGGCAGTTCGTTGAAACCCAGCCGCACCGTCGGGCCATCGCTGGCGGATAGCGTACCGAGCGTGCGGCCATGAAACGCGTTCGCCATGACCACCACCAGCGGTTGCTCGATCCCTTTGCGCCAGCCGTACAAACGCGCCAGTTTGAGCGCCGTTTCGTTCGCTTCAGCGCCAGAGTTGTTGAAGAACGCGCGCTGCATTCCCGACAACTCGGTCAGCCGCTTGGCCAGTTGTTGCTGCCAGTCGATGCTGTACAGATTGGAAGTGTGCAGCAGCAGGCCCGCCTGCTCGCTGATCGCCGAAACGATGCGCGGATGCGAGTGGCCGACGTTGGTCACCGCCACTCCGGCGACCGCATCCAGGTATTCGCGCCCCGCCTGATCCCACAGGCGTGTGCCCAAGCCTTTGATGAAGCTCAAGGCCAGTGGTTGGTAGGTATTCATCAGGGCGGGGGTCATGACTAGAAACTCCATTGCAGGTCGGTGTTTTTGCAGTATGGTTAGCCACCTGAACTGGATAAACTCAGTAAAACTTAAATCATTTAAAAGCCGAGCTTGATAATGGATTTGTTCCAGTCAATGAGCGTCTACGTCAAAGTGGTCGAATCCGGCAGCATGACGGCGGCCGCCGCGCAGTGCGAAATGTCGACGACGATGGTCGGTAATCACCTGCGGGCATTGGAGCAACGACTCGGCGTGCAACTGTTGCAGCGCACCACTCGCCGTCAGCGTTTGACCGAGTTCGGCAGCGTTTACTATCAGCGTTGCCTGGAAGTCCTTGGCTTAGTGGCCGATTCCGAACGTCTGGCCGAGCAGGCGCTCGACGAGCCGCGTGGCGTGTTGCGTATTGCCGCGCCATTGACCTTCGGTGTCGAACGACTGACCCCGGCACTCAGCGAATATTCCTTGCTGTATCCGCAAGTGAAACTCGACGTGGTGCTGACCAACGGGCGCCCGGATCTGCTGGAAAACGGTCTCGACGTTGCGTTCCGCCTGGGCAGTTTCGATCAGTCCAACCTGATCGCCCGGCCCTTGATCGACTACGCCCTGACGGTCTGCGCCGCCCCGGAATACATCGCGCGCCGCGGCATGCCGAACACGCCGCAGCAATTGCAGCAACACGATTGCCTGTCCTTCGCCTACCCGGCCGGCGATGACTGGCAATCGGTGGAAAAACGCTGGCGGCTCAGCGGCCCTGACGGGGAGATTCTCGTCGATGTCAGCGGGCCGCTGTTGATCAACAGCTCGGCAGGTCTGCATCAGGCGGCACGCAACGGCATGGGCATCATGATGCTGCCCGACGCGCTGGTGGAGCAGGATCTGCGCGACGGCAAACTGGTCAAGGTGATGACGGATTACCAACCACCGAGCCGGCCGATGCATTTGCTGTATGCGCAAGATCGCTATCGATTGCCGAAGCTGCGACGGTTTGTCGAGTTTGCAATGCGCATGTGGGGCAAACCTGCGGATGCCATGAGCGGGAAATAGTGCGCACTGGAAAAATCCCGACCACCAGACCGTTGCTCCGTGACAACGCCGCCCCGCTACCCTAAATTAGTCGGCCTGAAAAAGACCTCGTGCTTTCTCGCCTCAACTCAAGTTAAAAAGTAGTGAAATTTCAATGTCCGATTTCAACACCGCTGAATCCGTAGTCACCCAGTCGTCCAAAGCGGAATACGAAAACTCCATCAATCTTTCACAGCATCTGCCACAAGCCAAAATCATCAGCGAGATGGTCCTGGACGCGTTCCAGTCGACCCGCGAAAGCGACCAGATCCGCGAGTTGCGTGCGGCGATTCGCCAGGCGCATGACAGCTTTGATGACGACAAGGCGTACGAGCTGATGGGCGAACTCAAGCGCCTGAAGGATGCCGAGGCAGCGGACATCGCCGCGTTGGAAGACCTGAGCAGCAAGTTCTCGATCGGGCGCATTCTGTCCAGCTTCAAGGACGATCCGGCGTTTCAGGAAATCGTCTATGGTCTGGCGCTGAAAGTGCTGAACCAGACGCATCAGGCGATCAGCAATCCGAGCGGCGGCAAGAGCAAGGCGACAAAAAAGAAAGAAGTGGAAATCTTCACCATCAGCAAGGACGGCGCCAGCGTAACGCTGCCACTGCGCACCCCGCGTTCGCGTCTGAGTGTTGATCGTGAGGCACTGGAGTTTCTCGGTTTCACTTTCGTCGGTGAAGGCGATGAAGCCGAGCTGGAAAGCGAGACCTTTGTCGATAACTCCGGCACGGAACAGGCTGTGAACCGCAAGAACATCATCACTGCGTTGCAGCAGCAGACGGCGTTTGATGGGTATAGCATCGCGGCGCAGTAAGCCGCAGAGTGCTTGTGAAGAAGCCCCGTGCTGAGTGATCAGGCGGGGCTTTTTTTCGGCTGGAGATTTGGCGGTGTTACTTGGATTGTAGCCCCTCACCCCAGCCCTCTCCCCCAGGAGAGGGAGCCGATCTGCGTGCCGTTCAAGATTGATGTTCGACGCGTTATTCCGTTTCGACGCATCACGCCCAACCAACTCGATCAGTCCCCTCTCCCTACGGGCGGTCCGACGTTTCGGGAGGGTTAGGGTGAGGGCAACAGCCGCCGCCGATCTCAAGCCGAAGAATGCAACGCCGCAATCATGTCCACTTCAATCGCCGCATTCTTTGGCAACTGATACACGCCAATGGTCGTGCGCGTATGCCGTCCGGCATCGCCCAGCACATGGCTGAACACATCAGACGCGCCATTGGCCACTTCGCTCAAATCAACGAAATCAGCCGTCGACTTCACGTACACCGTGACTCGCAGCAAGGCGCGAATCTTGTCCAGCGACCCCACCGCATCGACGATCAGCGCCAGGCAACGCATGGCGCTGATGCTGGCGGCGGCTTGCGCGTCCTTGAGGCTCAACTCCAGTCCTACACGACCGGGATACTGGATCTTGCCATTGACCCTCGGCACCATGCCGCTGATGTACAACTCATCGTGATGACGGACCAGCGGCGCATAATTGCCACCGACGGTGTTCTCGCCGTAGATGTCGTAGTTCAGTTCTTCGGCCAAAGCGATAAAGCGCTCATCGCAGGACATCCGTTCGGTCATTGCGCCCAGCCTTTTGATCTATGCACGGGTGGAGACAGTCGAGCACCGGTGGATGGCGTGGGTCGCCCGCTGTCAGGTTTGGATCCAAATCTAGGTCTTTTACCCAGTGGCCGCAACCGCAAACTGGGGGAGTGAGACTGCTCATACCTGCCTCCCTACCTTCAGCCAGCATATTTCACCCAACAAAAAAACCCCGCTCATCTCACGATGGCGGGGTTTTTCTTAGAGCCTGCGAACCTTACGGCGCGTACGTCAGCAACAACTCTGTCGGCACCTTGAAGTCCAGGGACATCATGACGCTCAACGCAGTGATGGTGAAGATCGAGAACACGAAAAGCTTGCGTGCCCAGACTGTGTCATCAACTGCCTTGTAGCCAGTCCACGCCATGTACAACCAGTACATGCCCATGGCGGCGGCGACGGCGAGGTAGCTCATGCCGGCGTAGCCGCTGAAGGTCAGCATCAAGGTCGCTACGAGGAACGCCAGGATGTAGAGCAGGATGTGCTTCTTCGCCACTTCAATCCCGCGCTTCACTGGCAGCACCGGAATCGATGCGGCCAGGTAATCGTTGAAGCGGAAGATTGCGATAGCGTAGGAATGCGGCATCTGCCACAGGCTGAACATCACCAGCAGGGTCAGCGCGGCCATGTCGAAGCTGTTGGTCACGGCAACGTAACCGATCACTGGTGGCATGGCGCCCGACAGACTGCCCACCAGCGTGCCGTGAACCGACTTGCGCTTGAGGTACAGGCTGTAAAAGCCGACGTAGATGATGAAGCCGATTACCGCGAACAGGGCGGCCAACGGGTTGGCCACCTTGTACAACAAGGCAACGCCGAGAACACCCAGAATGGTCGCGTAAACCAGTGCCAGTTTCAGGGAGATCAAGCCCTGAACCAGCACGCGGTTCTTTGTGCGTTCCATCTTCAGGTCGATGTCGCGGTCGATGCAGTTGTTGAACACGCAACCGGAGGCCACGACCAGGGATGTACCGATCATGGCGGCCAGAAACACCGCCAGATCGACATGCCCTTTCGAGGCCAGGAAGAACCCGCCTGCCACAGAAAGCACGTTACCGAAAATGATCCCCGGTTTGGTGATTTGGATAAAGTGCTTGAGCGACATCGGGTCTACCTCACTTCGCCATCATGTACGTGTGGATGCTGAACATGATCCACAGCGACAGGCCAACCAGCAGCACGATCACGATCGCCGTAAAGACGAATGCGATCACGTTGTTACGCTGAGCAATGGAACGGTCCAGGTGCAGGAAGTAATACAGGTGAACGATCACCTGGATCACCGCGAACAGCAGAACGATAGCCAGCGTCGTCGACTTCGGCAGGGTCGGGTACATCACCAGGCCGAACGGGATGACGGTCAGGATTACCGACAGGATGAAGCCGATGGCGTACGACTTTACGCTGCCGTGGCCAGCATCATGGCTGTCATGGGAGTGTGCATTAGCCATTACAGGGTCCCCATCAGGTAAACAACGGTGAATACGCAGATCCACACCACGTCCAGGAAGTGCCAGAACAGGCTCAGGCAGCTCAGACGGGTCTTGTTGGTCGCCGTCAGGCCGTGCTTGTTGACCTGGTACATCATGATGCCCATCCAGATCAGACCGGCCGAAACGTGCAGACCGTGAGTACCGACCAGAGTGAAGAACGCCGACAGGAAGCCCGAACGGCTAGGACCGAAGCCCTCGGAGATCAGCAGGTGGAACTCGTTGATCTCCATGGCGATGAAGCCGGCACCCAGCAGGAAGGTCATGAACAACCAGCCCAGAACCGCCTGCTTCTTGCCTTTGTACAACGCCAGCATGGCGAAGCCGTAGGTGATCGAACTGAACAACAGCAGAGCGGTTTCGCCCAGCACGTATGGCAGTTCGAAGATGTCGTGGCCCGACGGGCCACCGGCAACGTTGTTTACCAGTACTGCGTACACCGCGAAGATCGACGCAAACAGAATGCAGTCGGTCATCAGGTAGAGCCAGAAACCGTATACGGTCATCTCGCCCGAGTCGTGGTGATGGTCATCGTGCCCATGGTCACCATGGGCGTGTCCAACATTGGTCACTAAGTTCGACATGGTTTAAGCCTGTTCCAACGAGGTTTCAACACGGGTGGCATTGGCCGGGATTTTCCCTGCCGCGACCAGACGCTTGTGCTGCTCGGCTTCGATACGCTCGATCGTTTCAACCGGAACCATATAGCCCTGGTCGTCACGTGCAGCGTGGATCACGAAGTAAACGACGGTGCCCACCAGGCTCGCGATCGCCAGCCACCAGATGTGCCAGATCATCGCGAAACCGAAGACGGTCAACAGCGCGCCCATCACTACGCCAGTGGCGGTGTTGTTCGGCATGTGGATCGGCTCGTACTTGGCCGGACGCTGGTACGCAGTACCGTTTTCCTTGGCTTCGGTGAACGGGTCGATGCAGTCAGCCTTAGGCAGCACAGCGAAGTTGTAGAACGGAGGTGGCGACGAGGTCGACCATTCCAGGGTGTGTGCATTCCACGGGTCACCGTGATCGCAAACGTTCTCTGGCTTGTTGCGGTCACGCACACTGACGTACAGCTGAATCAGTTGGCAGGCGATACCGGCAGCAATCATCACCGCACCGAACATGGCAACGTACAGGTACGGTACCCACTCAGGGTTGGTGGTGGCGTTCAGACGACGGGTCATGCCCATGAAGCCCAGTGCATAGAGCGGCATGAACGCGACGAAGAAGCCCGAGATCCAGAACCAGAACGCTGCTTTACCCCAGCCTTCGTGCAGCTTGAAGCCGAACGCTTTCGGGAAGTAGAACGCGAAACCAGCGATGTAACCGAATACCGCGCCGCCGATGATCACGTTGTGGAAGTGCGCGATCACGAACAGGCTGTTGTGCAGCACGAAGTCAGCACCCGGGATGGCCAGCAGTACGCCGGTCATGCCGCCGATGGCGAAGGTCACCATGAAGCCCAGGGTCCACAGAACCTGGCTGGTGAAGCGCAGACGACCCTGGTAAATGGTGAACAGCCAGTTGAACAGCTTCACACCCGTCGGGATGGAAATCAGCATCGTCGCCAGACCGAAGAAGGCGTTGACGCTTGCACCCGAACCCATGGTGAAGAAGTGGTGCAGCCAAACCATGAAGCCCAGTACCGAGATCGCGCCCGAGGCGTAGATCATCGAGTGGTGGCCGAACAGTTTCTTGCCGGTGAACGCCGAGATCACTTCCGAGAAGATGCCGAATGCCGGCAGGATCAGGATGTAAACCTCAGGGTGGCCCCAGGCCCAGAACAGGTTGACGTACATCATTGGATTGCCACCAAGTTCATTGGTGAAAATGTGGAAATCCATGTAACGGTCAAGGGTCAGCAGTGCCAGGGTCGCGGTCAGGATCGGGAACGAAGCCACGATCAGAACGTTTGCCCAAGTGCAGGTCCAGGTGAAGATCGGCATGTCCATCAGTTTCATGCCAGGGGTACGCATTTTCAGTACGGTCGCGAGGAAGTTGACCCCGGTTAACGTCGTACCCAATCCGGATAGCTGTAGCGCCCAGATGTAGTAGTCCATACCTACGCCAGGACTGTATTGCAGACCCGACAGCGGTGGATACGCAACCCAACCGGTCTTGGCGAATTCGCCGACGCCCAGCGACAGGTTGATCAGCACGACGCCGGAAACCAGCAGCCAGAAGCTCAGGGAGTTCAGGAACGGGAACGCAACGTCACGCGCGCCGATCTGCAGCGGCACTGCAAGGTTCATCAGGCCGGTGAAGAATGGCATCGCCATGAAGATGATCATGATCACACCGTGAGCGGTGAAGATCTGGTCATAGTGTTCAGGTGGCAGGTAGCCAGGCGAACCTTCGGTGGCCATGGCCAACTGGGTACGCATCATGATCGCGTCGGCAAAACCGCGCAGCAGCATGACCATGGCGACGATGATGTACATCACGCCGATTTTCTTGTGGTCGACCGAAGTCAGCCACTCGGTCCACAGGTACGTCCACTTCTTGAAGTAAGTGATCGCAGCGAACAGCGCCAGACCACCGAGGGCGATCATGGCGATGGTCACCATCACGATCGGCTCGTGGAATGGGACTGCTTCCCAACTTAATTTACCAAACATCGTTTACTCCTCTGCCCCGGCAGCTGAATGCGAACCCGCGTCAATATCCGTGGCCGCCACTTCTTTCTCTTTCTTCTCGTGCTTCAGCGGCTTGCCCGGCTTCATACCTTCGTACTTGTCGACGATGATCTGGAACTGGTTCGGCGTGACCGACGAGTAGAGCTCGACTGGGTTGTTCTGGCTCGGTTTGGCAAGGGCCGCGTATTCAGCTTGATCAAGCTGTTTAGGTGACTTCTTGACTTCACTTACCCAGGCGTCGAAATCTTCCTGAGTGGTGGAGATAGCCTTGAATTTCATACCGGTGAAACCCGCGCCGCTGTAGTTGGCGGAGATACCGTCCATTTCAGCGTTACGGTCGGCGATCAGGTGCAGCTTGGTCTGCATGCCCGCCATCGCGTAGATCTGACCGCCCAGGCCCGGGATGAAGAACGAGTTCATCACGGCATCGGAGGTGATCTTGAAGTTGATTGGCGTGTGCGCCGGGAACACGATCTTGTTGACCGTGGCAATGCCTTGTTCCGGGTAGATGAACAGCCACTTCCAGTCCAGCGCGACCACTTCGATGGTCACTGGCTTGACGTCGGATTGAATCGGACGATACGGGTCCAGTTCATGCGTCGAGATGTAAGTGATGTAACCCAGGGCAATAATGATCAGCACCGGGATGGTCCAGACGGCCACTTCGATTTTGGTCGAGTGCGACCATTTCGGGGTGTACACGGCGTTCTGGTTCGACGCGCGGTATTTCCAGGCGAACAGGAAAGTCATGACGATAACCGGCACAACGACCAACAGCATCAGCAGGGTCGCGGTGATGATCAGGTTTCGCTGTTCCAGGCCAACCTGGCCCGTTGGATTGAGCAAGGTCATGTTGCAGCCTCCCAGCAACAACGTGCCGAGCAGCGGCACTAGGCCTAGTAATCTGGGGTACCTGTTTTTACTCATCTCACGACCTCTAAAGCAGCTTGCGCAATGCAGTTGGGTTTTGATCGCCAACACTTCACCCTGCCAAGGGTTGGCATTTTCTTTGGATTGAATAAGGGCCGCCCGTCGCGCGTCAGACGCTCGACAAAACCTGGGACAGCGTTAAGTTCTTATTCGAATTCGTGGTCAAAGGCCTTGTTACAGACCAATTCCATTTGGTGCGGAAAGTGGAAGGCACCGACACCTGGGTGTCTTGCGGACCTCACGGCCTGCTCGACACCCGACTTCCTGCGCAGCCGCTTATCAACGTTCCTTAATAAAGGCTGAACAGTGCCGGGAATTCAGTGCGGGCGATTGTAGATAGGTAGCGCCCTATACACCACGTCTTATCCCGAAATAATTTTTCTCCGTTCGAGCAACAATCAATCGCCATTTTTGCAAAAGTTCCGCATGTTATCGAAATCAATTCGCAACAAAAACACCAAAAACCGTGGGTGTACTCGCGTCAGTTCAGACAGCTCCGAAGGTTTTTTCCAGCCCCCGGATCCGCGCAAGGCCCGATATTCCAAGGGCTCTGGCCATTTGCCAAAGCGTGTTAAAAGTGCCTGATTCGGCACGTTGGCCCAATAAACGAAAACGCCTTAAACAGACCAATCTTTTTGTGTAACAAGGGACCGATCAGGTCTCCTGCGACGTCCTGCGACACCCCGTGTGTGACAACATGTCGCACATCTGTCGCACCCGTCATTGCCGTTCGTCACGGCCTTTTCACAAAGTCTCTGAGCGGCAAAACGCCCCGGTTTTCTCGCGGAAAAATCGGGGCGTTTCGTTGTATCGGCAGGTGCGCTGCAAAGTTGACTCAGCGCAGGGCCTTGCGATTACGCGAGGTCAGCAATGGCACCAGAATCACCACCAGCACAAACGCCACCAGCGCCCATTGAGCCAGCGACAGGCCGAGGATCGGCGGGTACGGCGTCGAGCAGAAACCGTCGACCTGGAAGCCCAGCGGGAAGATCTTCGCCAGCGGCAGATCGTCGACAATCGGCTGCAGCACATCAACGCCGCAACTCACTGCCGGATAGAACTGCGTGTAGACGTGATGCCCCGCCACTGCGGCGCCGGCCAGCGCGCTGATCACCACCAGCGTTTCGAACACGCTAATGCTGCGGCGGGTGCGCATGGCGGCGCCAATGAACGCGAACACTGCGATCAGCAACAACGCATAGCGCTGCAGAATGCACAGCGGACACGGCGCTTCGCCCAGCACGATCTGCATATACAGCGCGCCACCGATCAGCGCCAGACAGATGATCCCCAGCAGCACCAGAAAGCGCCGCTCACGGCCCAACCGCATCGTTTCCTCGCTCATTGCCTTTCCTTTGTAAGTCCGTGGTCCAGCCGGCGGGCGGCTGAAAGTTGTCGCAAGTCTACACCGGGGCAATAAACGATAGAGTGGTTAAGGAACCATTAAGTAGCCGGGACGTTTCCCACAACTGAACCGAGTCGCCCCCATCGCTAGCAGGGCTAGCTTCCACACTGGATCTGCGGAGTTCAAACCGCCGCTGTGGGAGCTAGCCCTGCTAGCGATGCAGACAACTCGGTTCGGGATCATTCCAAAGCCGAAGCCGGCCCGAAAAACTCGTAACGGCTCTGCTTCTCTGGCACACCCAGCGCTTTCAGGTGGCGCTTGATCGCACTCATGAATCCTTTTGGCCCGAGGAAGTACGCATCCACATCACGTTGCGCTGGCAGCCATTCGCCGAGCAATTCTTCGCTGAGCATGCCGACCTTGTCCGCCGCCGGGCTAACGCCATCGTCTTCGGCGTAGCAATAGAAGCGCTTGAGCTGCGGATGACGCGCCGCCAACCCGTCGACCCAATCGCGGAACGCGTGGACGCCGCCGTTGCGCGCGCAGTGGATAAAGTGCACCGGACGCTCAGTTGCCAGCGCGGCTTCCAGCATCGCCAAAGTCGGCGTGATGCCAACGCCGCCACTGATCAACACCAAGGGTTTGTCGCTGGTCGCCAGGGTGAATTCGCCGGATGGCGGAAACAGTTGAATGCTCGAGCCGACATGCAACTCATCATGCAGATGGTTGGATGCGCGACCATTCGGCTCACGCTTGACGCTGATGCGGTATTGACCGTTATTGGCCAGCGCCGACAGTGAATAGTTGCGCCGGATCTCTTCGCCATCGAGCATCAGCTTCATGCCGATGTACTGACCCGGTTCGGCCGCGAGAATCGGGCCTTTGTCCGCTGGCTCAAAGTAGAACGAGGTAATTTCCGCACTTTCTTGCACTTTCGCCGCGACGATGAACTCTCGCGCGCCACGCCAGCCGCCGACGGCTTGCTCTTTCTCATCGTAGATCGCGGTTTCCGCACCGATCAGGATGTCGGCCAATTGACCGTACGCCGCGCCCCAAGCGCTCATGACTTCTGGCGTGGCGATCTCTTCGCCAAGCACTTCGGAGATGGCGCGCATCAGGCATGCGCCGACGATCGGGTAATGCTCCGGCAAAATCTGCAGCGCGACGTGCTTGTTGATGATCTTTGCCACCAGATCGCCCAACTGATCGAGCTGATCGATATGCCGCGCGTACATTAATACGCCGTTGGCCAGTGCACGCGGTTGATCGCCGCTGGCCTGGTGCGCCTGATTGAACAGCGGGCGCACTTGCGGGTATTCAGCGAGCATCATGCGGTAGAAATGCGTGATCAGCGCTTCGCCGCCGCTCTCGAGCAATGGGACGGTGGATTTGACGATGGCACGATCCTGGATGCTAAGCATAAGAATGACTCCTGAGCTTTATGGAAAAGTTGCCTTAGCCATATCAGGTTCCGTGCCAACATTTTTTTCCATATAAATCAGTAGCTTGAAAATAACGTAGTCATATCGACTCAAAGCAACTTATAGTCATCGCGACTACATTTTGTCTCTTTGACTACAGATACCCATGACCGCCAAATCCTTGCTTACCGCGCTGTTGCCGTTAGTTGCCGATCTTTCTCGTGAATTGCCCGAGGGCGAGCGTTACCGGCGGCTGCTTGAAGCGATGCGCGCGTTGCTGCCGTGTGACGCGGCTGCGCTGCTACGGCTCGATGGTGAATCGCTGGTGCCGTTGGCGGTGGACGGTTTGAGTACCGATACCCTCGGGCGGCGTTTCAAAGTCAGCGACCATCCGCGTTTCGAGATTCTGCTGGCGGGCAAAGGACCGACGCGGTTTGCCGCCGACAGCGAGCTGCCTGACCCTTATGACGGATTGGTCGACGGGCTCGATGATCATCTTGAAGTCCACGACTGCCTCGGCTGTCCTTTATTTGTCGATGAACAACTCTGGGGCCTGATCACCCTCGACGCCCTCGACCCTGAACGCTTCGAGCCTATCGAACTGGATGCCCTGCAAGCTTTCGCCAGCCTCGCCGCCGCAACCGTCAATGCTGCTGAACGCATCGAGCGTCTGGCCTTGCGTGCCGAAGACGAGCATCAACGCGCCGAGGTCTACCGTCAGGCCAGCGGCCAGCAGCACCGCGAAATGATTGGCCAGAGCAAAACCCATAAACGTCTGGTGGAAGAAATCAATCTGGTCGGCGGCAGCGACTTGACCGTGCTGATCACCGGCGAAACCGGCGTCGGCAAAGAATTGGTGGCCCAGGCCATTCACGCGGCCTCGCCGCGCGCCGACAAACCCATCATCAGCCTCAACTGCGCCGCCCTCCCCGACACGCTGGTGGAAAGCGAACTGTTCGGCCACGTTCGCGGTGCCTTCACCGGCGCCACCAGCGACCGCCGCGGCAAGTTCGAGCTGGCCAATGGCGGCACATTGTTTCTCGACGAGGTGGGCGAATTGTCGTTGACCGTGCAGGCCAAGTTGCTACGCGTACTGCAAAGCGGCCAACTGCAGCGCTTGGGTTCGGACAAGGAGCATCAGGTCGATGTGCGTTTGATTGCTGCAACCAATCGCGATCTGGCCGAGGAAGTCCGTAGCGGTCGCTATCGCGCCGACTTCTATCACCGTCTCAGCGTCTACCCGCTGCGGGTGCCAGCGCTGCGTGATCGCGGACGTGACGTGTTGTTGCTCAGCGGTTTCTTCCTCGAGCAAAACCGCTCGCGCATGGGCCTCAACAGCCTGCGCTTGAACGGCGACGCCCAGGAAGCACTGCTGGCCTACACGTGGCCGGGGAATGTGCGTGAGCTGGAGCATTTGATCGGGCGCAGCGCGCTGAAAGCGTTGGGCAATTGCAAGGTCAGGCCGAAGATTCTGAGTTTGAGCGCGGCGGATCTGGATTTGCCGCGTGAGGTTGTGGATAACATGGTCGCGCCTGCCGATGCGGATTTGGTTAGTGTGATGCCGACGATCAGCGGAGATCTGCGCAGTGCCACTGATGAGTTTCAGCGCCGCTTGATCAGTGCAGCGCTGGAGCGTCATCAGGATAACTGGGCCAGTGCGGCGCGTGAGCTGGGGGTGGATCGGGCGAACCTTGGGCGGATGGCCAAACGACTAGGCATGAAGAGCTAAAAGCACACCCTCACCCTAGCCCTCTCCCAGAGGGAGAGGGAACTGATTGGGGGATATTGAAGAATTGCGCCAACGTGAAGATCCTTTTTGAATCCACAATCGACTCGGTCATTCAGGCCGATGTACAACGCCAGACACCTCGGTCGGCTCCCTCTCCCAGAGGGAGAGGGAACTGATTGGAGGATATTGAAGAACTGCGCCAACGTGAAGATCCTTTTTGAATCCACAATCGACTCGGTCATTCAGGCCAATGCACAACGCCAGACACCTCGGTCGGCTCCCTCTCCCTCCGGGAGAGGGCTGGGGTGAGGGTTTTTTGATCTGCGACGACAGACTAAAGCCCGCCCCATTCACGCCGATAACCCGGCATCAATGGTTTCTGGCGATCTCCACTGGCGCCCATCACCGTTTTCCACAGAAGGTTAATATGTCCTCCACCAAAGCCCGCGCAGATTCACTTTCGCTTCTTCTGTTTACCTTGCGCAGCGGCAAGCTGATGGCGATCAACCTGCTGAAAGTCAGTGAAATCATTCCCTGCCCGCCGCTGACCAAACTCCCAGAGTCGCACCCGCACGTTAAAGGCATCGCCACGCTTCGCGGCGCCTCGCTGTCGGTCATCGACCTCAGCCGTGCGATCGGCGAGCGGCCATTGGAAGACCCGAATGGCGGCTGCCTGATCGTCACCGATGTCAGCCGTTCCAAGCAGGGCCTGCACGTCCAGGCGGTGAGCAAGATCGTCCATTGCCTGACCACCGACATCAAACCGCCCCCCTTCGGTTCCGGTGGCTCGCGCGCTTACATCACCGGCGTGACCTCGGTCGACGGTACGCTGGTGCAAGTGCTGGATATCGAAAAAGTTATCCACAGCATCGCGCCGGCGCAGATTGAAATGGCCCCGACCGATCTGACCATGGAAGACGCCGAAGTCCTCGGCAATGCGCGGATCCTCGTGGTCGACGACAGCCAGGTGGCGCTGCAGCAATCGGTGCACACGCTGCGCAACCTCGGCCTGCAATGCCACACCGCACGCAGCGCCAAAGAAGCCATCGATTGCCTGCTCGACCTGCAAGGCACCGCGCAGCAGATCAACCTGATCGTCTCCGACATCGAAATGTCCGAGATGGATGGCTACGCTTTCACCCGTACCCTGCGCGAGACGCCGGATTTCGCTCACCTCTACGTGTTGCTGCACACCTCGCTCGATAGCGCGATGAACAGCGAAAAAGCGCGACTGGCCGGCGCCAACGCAGTGCTGACCAAATTCTCTTCGCCGGAGCTGACCCAGCGTTTGATCGAAGCGGCCAAGCACGTCGCTGCCAACGGGCACTGAGTCTTGGGCGAGACGTACTGTTTTTTGATGCGGCGCGATCTCGCTGAGAAAGTGCCGGATAGTCACTTGCCTGATGGCATTGAACTCAGCACTTATTGCGTCGAACTGGCGCCAGCGGTGCATCGGTTGATGCAGCTGGGACAGCTTGACAGTGGCGGTCGCGTGCCGTCATTCAAAGACTGGCAGCTGCGGTTCGAAAGCGATCCCGAATACGACCCGACGCTGTGTTTCATCGCCCACGATGCCGAGGGCGTGGTGGGCGTGGCGCAGTGCTGGACGAGTTCATATATCAAGAATCTGGTGGTGCACCCACGGAGGCGCGGTCGCGGCTTGGGCAGGGCGTTGCTGCTGCAGGTCTTCAAGGTTTTCCAGCAACGGCGCGAAGGGTTTGTCGACCTGAAAGTGCTGGAGGACAACCAGCGCGCGCAGCGCTTGTATGAAAGTGCCGGGATGTACGTAGTGCGTCGGGAATTGGTGCCGGATCTGTAAGATCAAAAGATCGCAGCCTTCGGCAGCTCCTACAGGTGATCGTATTTCCATGTAGGAGCTGCCGAAGGCTGCGATCTTTCAACAATGGTCCAGGCAACCAAAATCTAACGACAGACTCCAACCTTGGCCACTCCCACCCAAGGATGCCTGACCATGAAAGCCCTGACGATCAGTTTGCTCTGCCTCACCGTCCTCGCCTCCCAGGCCCATGCCTCCAGCCCCGACGCCTGGGCCGCTTATGACAAAAGCGTACTCGCCAGCTGCACCAAAGCCAGCGGCCTGAAAAACCCCAAACCGGTCGGCACACCGGCGCAATTCGATGATCGCGTTGGTTACACCGCCGTGTTGCTGCAAGGTCAATATCCGCAAAAACACATGAAAGGCCAGCAGGGCAGCGAGCTGTGTCTGTACAACAAACAATCGAAAACCGCCTTCGTCACCGAATGGGACTCGATCCGCCCGACCGCCAAATCCCAGTGAGTGGCGCATAACTTGCTTTGATCCAGGCTTGTGCGGTGGTTTTCCGCCACCGTTTCACACCCCGGTTGAAGAAAGATCGCTCAATGAATACGACGTTTTCCTGCGTGGGCTGCGGCAAATGCTGCACCGACCATCACGTGCCGCTGACCTTGGCCGAGGCCAGCATGTGGGCGGCGGATGGCGGACAGGTGATCGTGCTGGTCGAAGCTTTTCTCAGCAATGGTCTGGGCCTGCCGACGCAGCAGCGGGAACATGCCGAACGGCGTTCGGCAGTGATACGCAGCGGCGACACCGATGCCCACGTGGCGATCACCTTCGCGGCTTATAACGTCGGCCCTTGCCGGAATCTTGACGAAGACAAGCTGTGCCGAATCTATGAACGCCGCCCGCTGGTGTGCAGGATTTATCCGGCAGAAATCAATCCGCATATCCCGCTCAATCCAGCGGCCAAGGACTGCCCGCCGGAATCATGGGAACAGGGGCCGCTGCTGATTGCCGGTGGTGAGCTGGTTGATCAGGAACTGATTGAATTGATCCAGCGTTCGCGGCAGGCAGATCGGTATGAAATCGGCATCAAGGACACCATTTGCGCAATGCTCGGGATTAGAACCACGGCGCTCAAGGGTGATGGGTTCACGGCGTATCTGCCGAACATGAATGCGTTTGCTACGGCGATTGATCAGGTGACCGCTCAACCGTTAGCGACTGCACCGAGTGAGTGGCTGTTTCATGTATCCGGGGATGATGTTGCCGAACAAGTGTCGGCAGCCGGGGCTCTGGTGGTAACCGAGCCGGCGCAGACGTATGCGTTTATCCCGCTGCGCGCGGCTTGATCGAAAACTCTCGGAGCGACTGAAGGCCCTTTCGCGAACAGGCTCGCTCCCACAGGGAATCGTATTTCAACTGTGGGCGCGGCACTGACAGCATTAATCCCGAGCGGCAGCCACCGCCAGGCACTCAAGCTCTACCTTGGCTCCCGGCACCACCAATTGCTTGCCAGCGAACGTCGTGCGGGCGGGTAAGCGGTCGGTCGGGAAATAGCGGCGATACTCCGCATTCATGCCGGCGAAATCCTTGACGTCGGTGAGGATCACGGTGCACTTGGCGACATGAGAGAGAGACGAACCACTACGGTCCAGCGCGCTGCGCAGATTCTCCATCACCTGCACCATTTGCGGACGGATCCCGCCTTTGACCAGCTCGCCGTTGGCCTCAAGCCCCAGGACACCCGACAAATAAATCGTATCGCCGACTCTTACCGAATCGGAAAACGGCAAATCTTCCGCACTGGCTTGGTAGTGCAGAGGATCATTGATGGCGCGCGGCAGATAGCGCTCGGTGATCGTCTGATACTCGCCACGCTGCCTCAAACGTCCAAGGGCCGCATTGAGCTCATCGCGCAGCTTGCTGTCGGTTTTGCGCAGCGCCATGGCCACGCCCGTGCCCAGCATCGGGTCCTTGAGCGCCGGACCAGCAAAACCGAACGCCCCACCCTGAGGCTGGCTCAACAAGGCGTAAGTGATTTCGATGGAGTCCTGCAGGGTCGCATCGATTTCACCGCTTTGCAGGGCGGCAATCAGTTGATCGTTGAACTGGAAGCTGCGAATCATCACACCCGATTTCGCCCACCGCGCCTTGGCGAACGCCTCGCGACTGGTGCCGGCCAATACGCCGATGCGTTTGCCTTTGAGGGACTGTGCATCGGGCTGCAGGTTTGTCCCTTTGCGCGCCACCAACTGACTGCTCAACGGGTAGAGATTGTCGGTGAAATCGATGCGTTCGCGGCGTGCCGGGGTGGCCGTCATCGGCATGATCACATCGAAACGCCTGGCCTCAAGCGCCTCGACGTTGGTCGCGTAATCCTGATCGACCCACACGCAACGTTTTTGCAGCTCAGCGCACAGCGCATTGCCCAGCTCGATGTTGAGACCGACCAGTTCGCCTTTATCGTTGCGACTTTCAAAGGGCGGTACGAGAGGTTCGACGCCAAACCGCAGCGTCGGCTCAACCACTGACGACACACAACCGGTGGTCAGGGCCAGCAACGACAAGGCAGACAGGATTTTTGCCAGAGACATGGAAGCGACCTTCATCAAAGCGTTCATGGGGCATGAATCTTTGACGAAAGGTCACCTGGTTTCCCAGAGGACGAATCAGCTGTCTCTGTGGGAATAATCTGCTTCTTGGTGAATCACTTCAAAACAGATCAGCGCTTGCCCATCGAACGGCGCGTGCCCGGCGGCGCCATGCCCGGGGTCTTCGTGTGGCCGTTCTTGGCGCCGTTCTTGTACCACGGCTGGTTCGAGCCTTTGGCCGAAGCAAGCTCGCCCGGTTTGAAGGGAAACTTGAACGCCGGGATTTCGGCTTTGGTGTCGCTGGTATCGGCCAGTTCAGCCGAGACATCGCTCACAGCGTCGTCAACCGGCGGCAGGGTCGGGGAAGTCATAAAAGCTCCGGAAAGCAAAAAGTCGGGCCCGATCAGTGAGCCGCGAAGGCGCGCAGTATACCTGTGCGCCATGGCTCGGCACCTGAAGATTTGCAGCGCACGCCGAACGGCTTGCAGAGCAGTAAATCCTTTTCTGGGAACGACCGACCCCTTTTTGGGACTGTTTAACAACACTGACCGGTAGAGATGTGCTGCCCAATCAACGCCTTCGCGAGCAGGCTCACTCCTATAGTTGGATCGTATGCAATCTGCAAGACCTTGGTCGGCTGTCAGGCCGCCATCGCTGGCAAGCCAGCTCCCACAAAATCAAGATCAAAAGATCGTCCGATCGCGGCCCGAGCCTTCGGCAGCTCCTACACAAAGCCCGCGGCGCAGCCGCCCCACTCAAAACAATGAGCGCAAGCTCGAGTACCGCTCTTGATCTTGATCTTGATCCACGGGCGACTTCGGAAGGCTGAGTGGAGGGATTGATCCGGGGGTGGGAGCGCAGCGACCGTTTGGCGCAGCCGAACACAGCGAGAGGAGGTGCAGCGAAGCAAACCGGAGGCGCTGCCCCCCGGATCGATCCCGCAGCGAAGGAACCCCGAGCCCCGGCGAGCGGGCCGAACGTAGGAGCAAGCCTTTTTGGTTACTTTTGAGGCGTTTGTCAAAAGTGACCCGCCGTAAGGGCGGAACCGTAATCAGCCACACCCGCAGCAACGGATATACACACAGAGAAAACTGACAGCGCTGACAGCCAGCCGTCACCCTCCCGACCCCGAAACAAGTTTATAACTAGCCAACCTGCCCAAACTCCAAACTCCGGCGCCCACCCCGCATGCGAATCCAAAAGAACAAAGCCCTGCTCGCCACCCTATTGATCGTCCTCGCAGGCGCAGGTCTGTGGTACGCCGTGAAACCCGCCCCAACCAAACTCGCCACTCCCACCGCCATCCCCGTGCGAGTGATCGCGGTCAGCGAAAAAGACGTCCCCCGCTACACCAGCGGCATCGGCTCTGTACTGTCATTACACAGCGTCGTAGTGCGCCCACAAATAGACGGCATCCTCACCAAAATCCTCGTCAAAGAAGGCCAACTGGTCAAAGCCGGAGACCTGCTGGCCACCATCGACGACCGCTCCATCCGCGCCAGCCTCGACCAGGCCCGCGCCCAATTGGGTGAAAGCCAGGCTCAACTGCAAGTCGCTTTGGTCAATCTCAAGCGCTATAAATTGCTCAGCGTCGACGACGGCGTTTCGAAACAGACCTACGACCAGCAACAAGCCCTGGTCAATCAACTGAAAGCCACCGCCCAAGGCAACCAAGCCTCGATTGATGCAGCACAGGTGCAACTGTCCTACACGCAGATTCGCTCGCCGGTCACCGGCCGCGTCGGCATTCGTACAGTCGATGAAGGCAACTTCCTGCGCATGACCGACACCGCCGGCCTGTTCACCGTCACCCAGATCGACCCGATTGCCGTTGAATTCTCCCTCCCGCAGCATATGCTGCCGACCCTGCAAAGCTTGGTCAGCGACCCACAACGCGCGCCCGTCAAGGCTTACATCGGCGCCGACAGCGATGGCGAAAACGCCAACCTGCTCGGCGAAGGTCATCTGACCCTGATCGATAATCAGATCAACGCCAACACCGGCACCATCCGCGCCAAGGCCGAATTCGACAACGCCAGCCAGAAGCTCTGGCCCGGCCTGCTGGTCACGGTAAAAATTCAGACGGCCCTCGACAAAGATGCGCTGGTCGTCCCGCCTACCGTCGTACAGCGCGGCCTTGACCAACACTTCGTCTATCGGGTGAATGGCGACAAGGTTGAAGCGGTGCAAGTGCAGATGATTTTTCAGGGCAGCGGCCAGGACATCATCAAAGGCGTGAAGGCCGGTGATGTGCTGGTGACTGACGGCCAGTCGCGGCTCAAGCCCGGTTCAACCGTGCAAGTCATGACGGAGCCGGCGCAGGTGGTGCAAGCGGAGCCGAAACCATGAAGGCGCACAAAGGCGTCTCGACGTGGTGCA
The DNA here is from genome assembly GCF_900636825.1 of Pseudomonas fluorescens. Lineage (NCBI taxonomy): Bacteria > Pseudomonadati > Pseudomonadota > Gammaproteobacteria > Pseudomonadales > Pseudomonadaceae > Pseudomonas > Pseudomonas fluorescens. The sequence goes on from NZ_LR134318.1 coordinate 4,871,938, forward strand.
TCGATCACCCGGTGGCGACGATCTTGCTGACGATTGCATTGGTATTGGTCGGGGCAATTGCCTTCCCGCGCTTGCCGATCGCCCCACTGCCGGAGGCGGAATTTCCTACGATTCAGGTCTCGGCGCAGTTACCCGGCGCCAGCCCCGACACCATGGCATCGTCCGTGGCAACGCCGCTGGAGGTGCAATTCAGCGCCATCCCCGGCATGACCCAAATGACCTCCAGCAGTGCGCTGGGCTCCACCCTGCTGACCCTGCAATTCACCCTAGATAAAAGCATCGACACCGCTGCCCAGGAAGTGCAGGCAGCGATCAACACCGCTGCCGGCAAGCTGCCCAAGGACATGCCGACGCTGCCGACCTGGAAGAAGGTCAACCCGGCCGACAGCCCGGTGCTGATCCTCAGTGTCAGCTCGACGCAAATGCCCGGCACCGAACTCAGCGATCTGGTGGAAACCCTGCTGTCGCGGCAAATCAGTCAGATCGACGGCGTAGGACAAATCAACATCACCGGTCAGCAACGTCCGGCAATCCGTGTGCAGGCCTCGGCCGACAAACTTGCGGCGATTGGCCTGACCCTCGCTGATATTCGTCTCGCCATTCAACAGACCAGCCTCAACCTGGCCAAAGGTGCGCTGTACGGCGAATCGAGCATCTCGACGTTGTCGACCAATGACCAGCTGTTCCTTCCGGAGGATTACAGCCAGCTCATCGTTTCCTACAAGGATGGCGCCCCGGTTCACCTGCGCGACGTCGCCAAAGTCGTCAACGGTGCGGAAGATGCCTACGTGCAGGCGTGGGGCGGTGACCGACCGGGGGTCAACCTGGTGATATCGCGTCAGCCCGGCGCGAATATCGTTGAAACCGTCGACCGTATTCAAGCCGCCCTGCCCGGCCTTGAAGCCATGCTGCCGGCCTCGGTGCAGGTGAAAACCCTGATCGACCGCACCCAGACCATTCGCGCCTCGTTGCATGAAGTCGAAATCACGCTGCTGATCGCGATTCTGCTGGTGGTCGCGGTAATGGCGCTGTTCCTGCGTCAGTTGTCGGCGACGCTGATTGTTTCGGCGGTGCTCGGTGTTTCGCTGATTGCCAGTTTTGCGCTGATGTACATCCTCGGCTTCAGCCTGAACAACCTGACGCTGGTGGCGATCGTGGTGGCCGTCGGCTTCGTCGTCGACGATGCGATCGTGGTGGTGGAGAACATCCACCGTCATCTCGAGGCCGGCGATGACCAGCGCGAAGCGGCGATCAAAGGTGCCGGCGAGATCGGTTTCACCGTGGTGTCGATCAGTTTTTCGCTGGTGGCCGCATTCATTCCGCTGCTGTTCATGGGCGGTGTGGTCGGGCGGTTGTTCAAGGAGTTCGCCCTGACCGCGACCTCGACCATCATGATTTCCGTGGTGGTGTCGCTGACGCTGGCGCCGACCCTCGCCGCCCTGTTCATGCGCAAACCGGAACATCACGCCCACGCCAAACCGGGTTTCAGCGAACGTTTGCTGGGCTGGTACGAAAAAGGTCTGCGCCGCGCCCTTGATCATCAGAAGCTGATGATTGGCGTGTTCGGTTTGTCATTGGCGCTGGCGGTTGCCGGATACATTTTCATCCCAAAAGGTTTCTTTCCGGTGCAGGACACCGGATTTGTCCTCGGCACCACCGAAGCCGCTGCGGATATTTCCTACGGCGACATGGTGAAAAAGCACCTGGCGATGGCCGAAATCGTTGCCGCCGATCCAGCGGTGCAGGCGTTTTCCCATTCAGTCGGAGTGTCCGGCAGCAACCAGACCATCGCCAACGGACGTTTTTGGATCGCACTGAAAAAACGCGGTGATCGGGATGTTTCAGCCAGCCAGTTCATTGACCGCATACGTCCACAACTGATGAAGGTTCCGGGCATCGTGCTGTACTTGCGCGCCGGTCAGGACATCAACCTCAGTTCCGGGCCGAGTCGCGCGCAATATCAATACGTGCTCAAGAGCAACGACGGTGCGACCCTGGCGACCTGGACGCAACGCCTGACCGAAAAACTGCGCGGCAATCCGGCGTTTCGCGACATTTCCAATGACCTGCAACTGGGTGGCAGCATCACCCACATCAGCATCGACCGCAGCGCAGCGGCCCGTTTCGGCCTGACCGCCAGCGATGTCGACGAAGCGCTTTACGACGCTTTTGGCCAGCGGCAGATCAATGAATTCCAGACCCAGGTGAATCAGTACAACGTGATCCTCGAGCTGGACACCAAGCAGCGCGGCAAAGCCGAGAGCCTTAACTATTTCTACCTGCGCTCGCCGCTGAGTGGCGAGATGGTGCCGCTGTCGGCGCTGGCCCGATTCGATGCGCCGACCATCGGCCCACTGTCGATTGCCCACGACGGCATGTTCCCCGCGGCCAACCTGTCATTCAATCTGGCGCCCGGCGTGGCATTGGGCGACGCGGTCATCCTGCTCAATCAGGCCAAGGCCGAGATCGGCATGCCTAGCGCAATCAGCGGCAATTTCCAGGGCGCGGCGCAAGCGTTTCAGAGTTCGCTGGCCAGTCAGCCATGGCTGATTCTTGCGGCGCTGGTGGCCGTTTACATCATTCTCGGCGTGCTTTATGAAAGCTTCGTGCATCCGCTGACGATCATTTCGACGCTGCCAGCGGCGGGGCTCGGTGCGGTGATCATGCTGTGGATCTGCGGACAGGACTTTTCGATCATGGCGCTGATCGGGCTGGTGCTGCTGATCGGCATCGTCAAAAAGAACGGCATTCTGATGATCGACTTCGCCTTGGAAGCGCAGCGCCAGCGAGGCCTGTCGCCGCAGGAGGCGATTTTCCAAGCGTGCATCACGCGGTTCCGGCCGATCATCATGACCACCCTCGCCGCCCTCCTCGGCGCGCTGCCGCTGATGCTCGGCTACGGCACCGGCGCCGAGTTGCGCCAGCCGCTGGGGATCGCAGTTGTCGGCGGTTTGCTGGTCAGCCAGATGCTGACGCTGTTCACCACGCCGGTCATATACTTATGGCTTGAGCGGTTGTTTCACAGGCCCAAACCGATGCCCGAAGCGGCTTTGGCGACCACAGACTGAGGCGGGTCATGCGCGTTCTGATTATCGAAGATGAGGAAAAAACCGCGGACTATCTGCACCGCGGTCTGACCGAACAGGGTTACACCGTGGACTGCGCTCGCGATGGCGTCGAGGGCCTGCACCTGGCACTGGAATGCGATTATGCGGTGATCGTTCTCGATGTCATGTTGCCGGGCCTCGATGGCTTTGGCGTGCTGCGCGCCTTGCGTGCGCGCAAACAGACTCCGGTGATCATGCTCACCGCCCGCGAACGCGTTGAAGATCGCATCAAGGGCCTGCGCGACGGCGCCGACGATTACCTCGGCAAACCGTTTTCTTTCCTCGAACTGGTCGCCCGCCTGCAAGCGCTGACTCGCCGCAGCGGCGGCCATGAGCCGGTGCAACTGAGCATCGCCGACTTGTGGATCGATCTGATCAGCCGTAAAGCCACCCGCGCCGGCGCGCGCCTGGACCTGACCGCAAAAGAGTTTTCCCTGCTCAGTGTCCTCGCCCGCCGCCAAGGTGAAATCCTTTCGAAAACCGCAATTGCCGAAATGGTCTGGGATATCAATTTCGACAGTGACGCCAATGTCGTCGAAGTCGCGATCAAACGGCTGCGCGCCAAACTCGACGGGCCATTCGACGAAAAACTGCTGCACACCATCCGCGGCATGGGTTATGTGCTGGAGAGCCGTGGTGTCCAGTAATTCGATTGCCTTGCGCTTGAGCGGCATGTTCACGCTGGTGGCGCTGCTGGTGTTCATGTTGATCGGCGGTGCGCTGTATCAGCAGGTCGACAAGGGCTTGGGGCTGTTGCCGGAAGCCGAACTCGATGCCCGTTACAGCGTGCTCGAATCCACTGTCGGCCGTTACGGCACGCCTGAACACTGGGTGAAGATCAACAACAAGCTCAAGCTGCTCGGCGAAGAAGACAAGCGCATCAGTTTCTGGATCAGCAGCGGCGATCCGCGCTATGAATACGGTGTTCTCACGCCGCAGATTCGCGCTGCGGCCAACGGCCCGCTGGGCATGCACGATCTGCAATTGCCCGATCAACCCTATCCGCTGAAAGTGCTGGTCAGTCAGTTTCCGGCCAAGGATCAGCGCCCGCCGCTGCGCTTCATGATCGGCATCGACACCGAGGCCTTGCATCAGACTCAGCATCACTTGTTGATCGCGCTGATCAGTCTGGCGATTGTTGGCGTGTTATTGGCCTCGGCGCTGGGTTATTGGGTGGCGCGCATTGGTCTCAAGCCATTGATCAAACTGTCTCAGGAAGCCCAGCGCCTGGCACCGCCATTGCGCGCCGGACGCTTGCGCCTGTCGCCGTTGCCACCGGAACTGGAGCAGTTCGTCGAGTCCTTCAATGCGACGCTGGAACGGGTCGAACTGGCGTACTCGCGGCTGGAGTCGTTCAACGCCGATGTGGCCCATGAACTGCGTTCGCCGCTGACTAACCTGATCGGCCAGACCCAAGTGGCGCTGACCCGTGGGCGCTCTGCCGAACACTATTTCGAAGTGCTGCAATCGAACCTCGAAGAGTTGGAGCGGCTGCGTTCGATCATCAATGACATGCTGTTTCTGGCCAGTGCCGATCAAGGCAACAAGGCGACCAAACTGACGTCGACTTCATTGGCGGACGAAGTGGCGACGACGCTTGAGTATCTGGATTTCATTCTCGAAGACGCGCAGGTTCAGGTGCAGGTCAGCGGCGATGCGCAGGTGCACATCGAGGTCGCACATTTGCGCCGGGCGTTGATCAATTTGCTCAGCAATGCGGTGCAGCACACCGAACCGGGCCAGGTGATCGAGGTGCGAATCGAGGCCGACGAAAATCAGGTGAGCATCGGTGTGGCCAATCCCGGAGCACCGATTGCCGGCGAGCATTTGCCACGCTTGTTCGAACGTTTCTATCGAGTGGACGCGTCGCGCAGCAACAGTGGCAATAATCATGGTTTGGGGCTGGCGATCGTCAAGGCGATTGCGCTGATGCACGGCGGGGATGTGTTTGTGCGCAGTGATCGGGGGATAAATACTTTCGGGATTTATTTGCCGGTCTGAAGCAGATCAAAAGATCGCAGCCTTCGGCAGCTCCTACAGGTGTTCACCTTTCCCCTGTAGGAACTGCCGAAGGCTGTGATCTTTGCTCTTGCTGTAACAGTCATTTATGAAAATCACGCTGTTTCCAGGGTCCGGGCAACCTTATCTTTGCCCGCACCAAACAGCACTCGCCAAGCGAGAAGGTTTTCAAGATGTCCAACAGTATGGGTATTGCCAGCGCGTTCGTTTTGTCCTCGTTGTTTCTGTCGCCGATGGCGATGGCTGAAGAATCGCAGTCGTTCGTCGCACACAACGTCGCTCGCGCTCAGGCATTCGATCAGCATCAGGGGGAAGTGATGGTCAAGGTGCAAGACGCCTCGCAAGCCCCGCAGGCTGGCATGTCCCGCGCACCAGCGTCCGAAACCGACAGCTAAGTCGCGCATCACGCCAACGTTTCCCTCGACGCGGTTGTTTGGCTTTTCTCGTTCAACCGTCGTCATTCCAGGCCGCTACCGTCAGCGGCCTTTTTTCGTTTTGGGCTGAAAGCCTTCCTTCTACGCCGACGAAGTGAGTTGCGGCTGGCACCGACTTTGAACCGACACAAACTTCGTGGCGAGGGGATTTATCCCCGATGGGCTGCGCAGCAGACCCTTTTTTGGGGCCGCTGCGCAGCCCTATCGGGGATAAATCCCCTCGCCACAGTTGAGCCATTGTTGGTTTTATCTCATTGTGTTTCCTACTACGCTTACAAGATGCCCTCATTCGACACCCCATCATGATCGCCAGTCGCACCCCATCCAGCGCAGGCCAAAGCGGTCGCCCCGAGCGCCTGCTGATCGTCGGCAGTCTGCTGACCGTCATCGCGATGGTGTGCATTGTCACCTTCCTGCTGATCCGCGAGCACGCGAGTGCTCAGGAAGCCGCGACCCGCCGTGCCACCACGCTTGCGCAATTGATCGACGCCGATGTGCTGCGTACTGTCGAACTGTACGACCTGACGCTGCAAGGCCTGATCGCCGCCGCCCAGCGTGACGATCTGCAAAATGTTTCTCCGCAGATTCGCCATCTGGCGCTGTTCGATCGCTCCGCCACCGCGCGCTTCAAGGGTGACATTCTGCTGCTCGACAAACAGGGCAACGTGATCGCCGACTCCTCGCGCATCGAACCGAAACCGGGCAATTTCGCCGACCGTGATTATTTCCTCGCGCACGCATTCAACCGCGATCTAGGCATGTTCATCAGCCGCCCGTTCAAGACCCGGTGCGATTGCGACGAGGCCGATCAGTGGCGAATCAGTTTCAGCCGGCGCATTGCTTCGCATACCGGCGACTTCCTCGGCGTGGCGGTGGCGTCGCTGAAACTCGACTACTTCGACCAACTGTTCAAAAGCCTCGATATTGGCTCGGACAGCACGTTGAACATCATCAACAGCGATGGCGTACTGCTCGCGCAAAAGCCGTATCTGCAAAGCGATTCGGTGGGGAAGAGTTTCGGCAATCGGCCCAACGTCGTGCGGATTCTCAAGGACAGCGACGGCAGCGGCAGTTTCACCAGCACGTCGAGCATGGACGAGCAACGGCGGCTTTACACCTACTCGCGGGTCGGCAATCTGCCGTTGACGGTGATGGTGGCGCTGTCCAGCGAAGAAGTATTCGGCACCTGGCGGCGCACCGCGATATTGATCAGCAGCGCCACCGGCGTGTTGTGTATTGGCCTGTTGTGGCTGACCTGGCTGCTTGCACGCGAATTGCGCTTGCGCCAGCGCGCCGAACGCGAATTGGCGCAACTGGCCGCCACTGACGATCTGACCGGGGTGGCCAACCGGCGCATGCTCGACCAGACGCTGCGCCACGAGTGGTTCCGCGCCCAGCGCTCGGGCCAACCGCTGTCGGTGATGATGATCGATGCCGATCACTTCAAAGCGTTCAATGATCGGCACGGGCATCAGGCCGGGGACCACGCACTGCGTGAACTGGCGAAGGTGATCACCGCGAAAGTACGGCGCCCGGCGGATCTCGTCGCGCGTTATGGCGGTGAGGAGTTTTCGGTGATTCTCGCCGAGACCGACAGTGCAGGGGCGCAGCAGATTGCCGAGCAGATTCGTCAGGCTGTGGAAAACCTGCCATGGGCCGAGGGCGCTGAGCGGGCGATGACCGTGAGTATCGGCATCGCGACATGGACATCGGCGAGTGAAAAAACGTTGGAGCAGTTGTTGTTTGCGGCGGACAAGGCGTTGTATCAGGCCAAGGAAGGTGGGCGCAATCGCGTTGTAGTGTCAGTTTAAAGTCAAAAGATCGCAGCCTTCGGCAGCTCCTACATTTGGAATGCGGTACCCCTGTAGGAGCTGCCGAAGGCTGCGATCTTTTGCTTTTGAAAGGGCATAAAAAAAGGCCATCCGAGGATGGCCTTCAAAAAACTAGAGAGGTTTTTTACTTACACCGCCGCAACCGGGCGCATGTAAGAGATCGGTGCGGTGCTGGCGTCTTCGAACGTCACCACTTCCCAAGCGTCTGTCTGCTCAATCAACTTGCGCAGCAGCTGGTTGTTCAGTGCATGACCGGACTTGAAGCCTTTGAACTCACCAATCAGGCTGTTGCCCAGCAGGTACAGGTCGCCAATCGCATCGAGGATCTTGTGCTTGACGAATTCGTCTTCATAACGAAGACCGTCTTCGTTCAACACGCCATCAGCGTCGACCACGATCGCGTTTTCAACGCTGCCGCCGAGTGCGAGGTTGTGCTTGCGCAGGTACTCGATGTCACTCATGAAGCCAAAGGTACGGGCGCGGCTGACTTCTTTTACGAACGAAGTGCTGGAAAAATCCACGCTTGCACTCTGGGTGCGGTCCCGGAATACCGGGTGATCGAAATCGATCTCGAAGCTCACCTTGAAGCCTTCGAAAGGGACGAAAGTGGCGCGCTTGTCGCCGTCTTCCACTGTCACTTCACGCAGGATGCGGATGAATTTCTTGGCGGCGTCCTGTTCTTCCAGGCCTGCCGATTGAATCAGGAATACGAAGGGTCCAGCGCTGCCATCCATGATCGGGACTTCGGACGCGGAGAGCTCGACGTAGGCGTTATCGATGCCCAGGCCAGCCATGGCCGAGAGCAAGTGCTCTACCGTGTCCACTTTGACGTCGCCATTGATCAGCGTCGTCGACATAGTGGTTTCACCGACGTTTTCCGCGCGGGCAGGAATCTGCACCACAGGGTCGAGGTCAGCGCGACAAAACACAATGCCAGTGTCGACAGGCGCAGGCTTGAGGGTCAGGTAGACCTTCTCACCGGAGTGCAGGCCTACACCTGTGGCACGGATAATATTTTTCAGTGTGCGTTGTTTAATCATGGCTTGGGCCGCTTCAGCGCAAATTGCGAACTGGTATCAACAAAGGCTGGCGATGATAGCAGACCATGCCTTTGCTGAACACCAATCACCTTCATAGCCCTGATACATTCCATCAATCGGCCTGACGACGCAGGAACGCCGGGATGTCCAGGTAGTCCAGGTCATCTTGCGGATTCATCTTCGCGGCAGCCGCAGCACCGGCCTGAGCCTGGTTGCGCATGACGGTCGGACGGTCCAGATCGCGGTAGTTCACCGCAGGCTGTTCCTGACGAGCCGGCGCCGGTTGTTGCACCTGAGCCGAAGCCATGGAGGTGTGAACGGTGTTGTCGATGACCTTCACAGGCTTCTCGATTTTCGCGCCCAGACCGGTGGCAACCACTGTCACGTGCAATTCGTCGCGCATGTCCGGATCGATAACGGTACCGACCTTGACCATCGCGTGCTCGGAAGCGAAGGCTTCGATGATCGAACCCACATCGGAGTACTCACCCAGAGACAGGTCAGGACCGGCAGTGATGTTGACCAGGATGCCGCGTGCGCCTTGCAGGTTCACGTCTTCCAGCAGCGGGTTGCGAATGGCTGCTTCAGTGGCTTCACGTGCACGGTTCGGACCGCTGGCGCAGCCAGTGCCCATCATCGCCATGCCCATTTCGCTCATCACGGTACGCACGTCGGCGAAGTCGACGTTGATCATGCCCGGACGTTTGATGATGTCGGAGATACCGCGAACGGCACCGGCCAGTACATCGTCTGCCTTGGCGAAAGCCGACAGCAGGCTGGCGTCTTTACCGAGGATGGTCAGCAGCTTCTCGTTGGGAATGGTGATCAACGAGTCGACGCTTTCGGAAAGCATGCGGATGCCTTCGTCGGCGATCTGCATACGCTTGCGGCCTTCGAACGGGAACGGACGGGTCACGACCGCAACGGTCAGAATGCCCATTTCCTTGGCCACTTCGGCAATGATCGGTGCAGCACCGGTACCGGTACCGCCGCCCATGCCAGTGGTGATGAACACCATGTTGGTACCCTGCAGCACTTCGGCAATGCGCTCACGGTCTTCCAGAGCAGCCTGACGGCCGACTTCCGGGTTCGCGCCGGCGCCCAGACCTTTGGTCACGCCTGTGCCCAGTTGCAGAATGGTGCGCGCGCCGATGTTTTTCAGCGCTTGAGCATCAGTGTTGGCGCAGATGAATTCAACGCCTTCGATATTGCTCTTGACCATGTGGTTGACAGCGTTGCCGCCGCCACCGCCGACACCGATAACCTTGATTACCGGGCTTGCGGGGATGTTGTCTACGAGTTCGAACATTTTCCCTCTCCTTTCATTCTCTAGTTTTTTCGCCTACTGCATTTTTGTCGCGGTGCATCTACTGCTACTGCTTGCCGCTCGAAGCTTGAAGCCTCGAACTGCTTTTAAAAGTTGCCTTGAACCCACTTCTTCAAGCGGTCCAGCAACGGCGCCTGCGGCTCTTCGTTGCTGTAGCTGTCGCGGCTGCCGATGCCCGAGAACGAGATCCCGTCGGACTGCTTTTGCAGGCCATACATCAACAAGCCAACGCCAGTGGAATAAATCGGGTTGCGCACCACGTCATCCAGGCCCTTGACGCCGTGGGGCACGCCCAGACGCACCGGCATGTGGAAGATTTCTTCGGCGAGCTCGGTCGCGCCTTCCATTTTCGAGGTACCGCCGGTGAGAACGATGCCGGCCGGGATCAGGTCTTCGTAGCCGCTGCGACGCAGCTCGGCCTGAATCAGCGTGAACAGTTCGTCATAACGCGGCTCGACCACTTCGGCCAGGGCCTGACGCGACAGTTCGCGCGGTGGACGGTCGCCCACGCTTGGCACCTTGATGGTTTCACCGGCACCGGCCAGTTTGGCCAGGGCGCAGGCATAGCGGATCTTGATCTCTTCGGCGTACTGGGTCGGAGTGCGCAACGCCATGGCGATATCGTTGGTCACCTGATCACCGGCAATCGGGATCACCGCGGTGTGGCGGATCGCGCCTTCGGTGAAGATCGCGATGTCGGTGGTGCCGCCGCCGATGTCGACCAGGCACACGCCCAGTTCTTTCTCGTCATCGGTCAGGACCGAGTAGGCCGAGGCCAGTTGCTCGAGAATGATGTCGTCGATTTCCAGACCGCAGCGACGCACGCATTTTTCAATGTTCTGCGCGGCGTTGACGGCGCAGGTCACCACGTGAACCTTGGCTTCCAGACGCACGCCGGACATGCCCAGTGGCTCGCGCACGCCTTCCTGGTTATCGATCACGTAATCCTGCGGCAGAGTGTGCAGCACGCGCTGGTCAGCCGGAATCGCCACGGCCTGGGCTGCGTCGAGCACGCGCTCAAGGTCGGCCGAGCTGACTTCACGATCACGGATCGCGACGATGCCGTGGGAGTTCAGGCTGCGGATGTGATTGCCCGCCACGCCGACGAACGCCGAGTGAATGCGGCAGCCCGCCATCAGTTGGGCCTCTTCGATCGCGCGCTGGATCGATTGCACGGTGGACTCGATGTTGACCACCACGCCCTTCTTCAGGCCACGGGACGGATGGGTACCGATCCCGACGATTTCCAGCGAGCCGTCGTCGGAGACCTCGCCGACCAGCGCCACCACCTTGGAGGTGCCGATATCGAGACCGACGATCATTTTGCCGCTTTGCACGTTTGCCATGGGTCCTGCCTCTTCTTAATTCTTTGCGACAGCGGGTTGGGCTGTCGTCGGCGCTACTGGTTCCCGCCAGCCAACAGCGAGGCCGTTGGCATAGCGCAGATCGATGCGCGCAATGTTCGTAATCTGGTCTTTAAGCGTCTTGTCATAGATGGCGATAAAGCGGCGCATCTTTTCCACCAGGTTGCCGCGTCCCAGCAGCAACTCGATGCCGGGGCCGGAACTGCCGGCACCGGTGGTCAGGAACCAACTCCCGCGTTCACGCAATTCCAGGCGCGCAATCGAGAAGCCCAACGGCCGCAGCATCTGGCTCAGCACCTGATACTGCTGCATGACTTGCTGCTGAGCCCGTTGTGGGCCGAACAGCTGTGGCAGGTGTTCGTAATTCGCCAGTTCCTTGGGCGTAAATGCCTGGCCCTGGTTGTTCAGCAACGACTCGTCGCCCCAACGCGCCACCGGCAATTGCTCTTCGAGGCGGATCACCACTTGATCCGGCCACACCCGCCGTACTTCGGCGTGGGCGATCCATGGCATTTGCTCCAGCTCGGTGCGCATGCCGGCGAGGTCGATGGTGAAGAAGCTCGACGCCACGAACGGCGCGATCCGCTGCTGCACCGCCTGCTGGCTGATGTAGCTGAGGTCGCCCTGCACCGCGATTTTGCTGATCGGGCGGTCGGCGTACGGCAGCAAACGCTGCGCACCTTCGTAAGTACCAAAGCCCAGCGCCACCAGCAGCACCGGCCAGAACAGACTTTTCAGAAAGCTGAAATTGGCTTTCGGCAGGCGCGCGGACATCGGCTCTTTCGCCACCATTCGGCTGGCACCCCGCGGCACCGGCTTGCGGCCGGGTGCGGGTGGCTGATGTCTGAGATGAGCGCCTTGCATCGTCTTAACCTCGAGCGTCTTCAACGCTGGCGGCGAGAATCGCCAGAACCAGCTGCTGGAAATCCAGACCGGCAGCCCGCGCCGCCATCGGCACCAGACTGTGATCGGTCATGCCCGGTGCGGTGTTCACTTCGAGGAACCAGAACTGTCCTTCGGCGTCCTGCATCACGTCCGCCCTGCCCCAACCGGCAATCCCCAGCGCCTCACAGGCCTTGGCCGTGAGATCCATGAGTTGTTTTTCCTTGGCGGCATCGAGGCCGCAGGGAATCCGATACTGGGTATCGTTAGCGATGTACTTGGCGTCGTAGTCGTAGAACGTGTGCGGTGTACCCAGGGCGATAGGAGGCAACACCTGGTCACGCAGGGTGGCGATGGTGAACTCCGGACCTTGAATCCATTGCTCGACCAACACTTGCGAATCGTAGGTACTGGCCGCTTTCCATGCGTCGATCAACTCGGACGCAGAACTCACTTTGGCCATCCCGATACTTGAACCTTCATGCGCCGGTTTGACGATCAAAGGGAAGCCCAGTTCCGTCGCTGCCGAAATACAATCGGCTTCGCTGCACAGCACGGCGTGACGCGGCGTCGGAATCCCGAGGCTGTGCCAGACCTGCTTGGTGCGCAGTTTGTCCATGGCCAGCGCCGAGGCAAGAATGCCGCTGCCGGTGTAGGGGATGCCTGCGCATTCGAGCAGGCCCTGCATGCTGCCGTCTTCACCGCCACGACCGTGAAGGATGATGAACGCACGGTCGATTTTTTCACTCAGCAGACGCTGCAGAAAATCTTCGCCCACATCGATACCGAACGCGTCCACGCCAGCGCTTTGCAGGGCTTCGAGTACCGCGTTGCCGGATTTCAGCGAAACCTCACGCTCGGCACTCAGGCCGCCGAACAGCACGGCGACGCGCCCGAAGTCTTTCGGCGCGATCGTGGAGGACAGGTTGGCGTAGGCAGCAGTCATTTCAACTTCCCCTCGACCGACGCCGCCACGGCGCCGGCGAACAATTCACTTTTCAACAGCTTTGGCGCGAGACCGCCGATATCACCGGCGCCCTGGCACAACAGAATGTCGCCGGCACGCAGCAGCGGCTTGACCAGCGGCGCGAGATCGACGCCACGCTCGATGTAGATCGGATCGAGCTGACCGCGCTGGCGGATGCTGTTGCACAGCTTGCGGCTGTCGGCGCCAGGGATCGGCTCTTCGCCGGCCGGATAGACTTCCATCAACAAGAGCACGTTGGCATCGGCCAGCACATTGACGAAGTCGTCGTACAGATCGCGGGTGCGGCTGTAACGGTGCGGCTGATAAACCATCACCAGACGGCGCTCCGGCCAACCACCGCGCACGGCTTTGATCACGGCAGCGACTTCGGTCGGGTGGTGACCGTAGTCATCGACCAGCATCACGTGGCCGTCATCCACCGGCAGTTCGCCGTAGACCTGGAAGCGTCGACCCACGCCCTGGAATCCCGACAGGCCCTGAACGATGGCTTCATCGCTGACGCCCTCGTCGGTGGCGATGCAGATGGTCGCCAGCGAATTGAGCACGTTGTGGTTGCCGGGCATGTTCACCGACACCTCCAGCGGTTCGCGATCCGGGCGCAGTACGGTGAAGAAGGTTTGCATGCCTTGCTGGCGCACGTTGATTGCGCGCACGTCAGCGTCTTCGCTGAAGCCGTAGGTCACGGTCGGACGTTTCACCAGCGGCAGGATTTCACGCACCACCGGATCGTCCAGGCACATCACCGCCAGACCGTAGAACGGCAGGTTGTGCAGGAACTCGACGAAAGTTTTCTTCAGTTTGTTGAAGTCACCGTCGTAGGTCGCCATGTGATCGGCGTCGATATTCGTGACCACAGCCACCAGCGGTTGCAGATGCAGGAAGCTTGCATCGCTCTCATCCGCTTCGGCGATCAGGTAACGACTGGTGCCGAGCTGGGCATTGGTGCCCGCAGCATTAAGGCGGCCACCGATAACGAAGGTCGGGTCGAGGCCACCGGCAGCGAAAACCGAAGCGATCAGGCTGGTGGTGGTGGTTTTGCCGTGCGTACCGGCGACGGCGATGCCGTGGCGATAGCGCATCAGCTCGGCGAGCATTTCCGCACGTGGCACCACTGGAATACGACGCTCAAGCGCGGTCGCGACTTCCGGGTTGGAGGTATTCACCGCGCTCGACACCACCAGCACGTCGGCGGCAGCGGCGTTCTCGGCACGGTGGCCGATGAAGATATGAGCGCCGAACGATTCAAGACGCTCGGTGACCGGCGAGGCTTTCAGATCGGAACCGGACACTTCATAGCCCAGGTTCAACAACACCTCGGCGATACCGCACATACCCACGCCGCCGATACCGACGAAGTGGATGCGACGGATGCGGCGCATTTCCGGTTGCGGCATGGCTTTCTGATTCTCAACCATGGGCCACCTCCAGACAGGTATCGACCACGCTACGGGTGGCATCGGGTTTCGCCAGTCGGCGGGCCGCTTGGGCCATTGCTTCGAGTCGTTGCGGTTGCATCAAGACCTCTGTCAGGCGCGCGGCAAGGTCCGCAGCACCAGTCGTTCTTTGTGGCATCAGGAAGGCAGCGCCTTCACGGGCCAAATAATCGGCATTGCGGGTCTGGTGATCGTCGATCGCGTGGGGCAAAGGCACCAGCATCGAGGGCAGACCGGCGGCAGCCAGCTCACTGATGGTCAACGCGCCTGCGCGGCACACCACCAGGTCGGCCCAGCCATAGGCCTGGGCCATGTCTTTGATGAACGGCTGCACCTGCGCATCCACGCCAGCGGCGCGATAGCGCTCGGCAGTCACTTCATCGTGGTTTCTGCCGGCCTGATGAAACACTTCCGGGCGCAAATCGGCAGCGACTTGGGCCAGGGCTTCAGGCAGTAATTTGTTCAACGGTTCTGCGCCCAGGCTTCCGCCGAGGATCAGCAAACGCGCTTTGCGCCCGGCCAGCGCCGGTCGCAATGTGTCGAGAAATAGCTCGCTGCGCACCGGATTTCCGGTGGTGCGGCGGGCGTCCGACAGAGTAAAGGTGTCGGGGAAGGCTTCACACACTCGGGCGGCGAACGGCACCAGCAACCGATTGGCGGTGCCGGCGACAGCGTTCTGCTCGTGAACGATCACCGGCACGCCGGCCAGTTTCGCAGCGAGGCCGCCGGGACCGGTCACATAACCACCGAAGCCGACCACACACACCGGTTTCAGCTGACGGATGATCGCCCGCGCCTGCCAGACCGATTTCAGCAGCATGAACGGCGCCTTGAGCAGCGACAGCTTGCCCTTGCCACGCAGACCGCTGGCGTTGATCCGGTGCAATTCAAGACCCGCCGCCGGCACCAGATCGTTTTCGATCCCGCGTGGCGTGCCGAGCCAGTGCACGGTGTAGCCGCGCGCCTGAAACTCGCGGGCACAGGCCA
Organism: Pseudomonas fluorescens; assembly: GCF_900636825.1. Lineage (NCBI taxonomy): Bacteria > Pseudomonadati > Pseudomonadota > Gammaproteobacteria > Pseudomonadales > Pseudomonadaceae > Pseudomonas > Pseudomonas fluorescens. The sequence continues at coordinate 4,887,351 of NZ_LR134318.1, forward strand.
GCGCCGGGAACACGTGGCCGCCGGTACCGCCGGCCATGATCAATACGTTAGCGCCCATGATTCGGCTCCTCGGCGAAGTCGCTCTCATGGAATTCCATCTCTTCGCTGCCCAGGTGGGTTCGACTCTCCCACTCGATGCGCAGCAACAAGCCCAGGCAGGCGCAGCAAATCACCAACGAACTGCCGCCGTAACTGAGGAACGGCAAAGTCAGACCCTTGGTCGGCAGCAGGCCGACGTTCACGCCGATGTTGATCAGGAACTGACCAATCCACAGGAAGGACAAACCGTAAGCCACGTAAGCGGCGAAGAACTGTTTGGCCTTCTCCGCCCACAGGCCGATGTACATGCCGCGAATACATACGAAGACGAACAGCGCGACGGTGCACAGCGAGCCGACCGCACCCAGTTCTTCGGCGAGTACCGAGAACACGAAGTCGGTGTGCGCCTCCGGCAGGTAGAACTGCTTCTGCACGCTATTGCCGAGGCCGACGCCGAGCCATTCGCCGCGACCGAACGCGATCAACGCTTGCGACAGTTGATAACCGGCGCCGAACTGGTCGGCCCACGGGTCGGCGAAGTTGGTCAGACGCGCCATTCGATACGGCTGCATCTGGATCAACAGCACCACCGCGCCGACCGCCAGCACCACCATCAGCGAGAAACGGAACAGCCCGACCCCGCCAAGAAACAGCATCGCCGCCGCCGCGCCCATCATCACGACAGTTGCGCCGAAGTCTGGCTCCATCAGCAGCAGACCGGCCATTGGCAGCAGCACGATGAACGGCTTGAAGAAACCCATCCAGCTCTCGCGCACTTCTTTCTGGCGACGCACCAGATAACCGGCGAGGTAGATCACCACGAACACCTTGGCGATTTCCGAAGGCTGCACGTTGAAGAAGCTGAAGCCGATCCAGCGCATCGAACCGTTCACTTCGCGACCAATGCCCGGGATGATCACCATCACCAGCAGGCCAAACGCACCGATCAGCATCATCCAGCCGAGGCGCTGCCAAGTGGCGATCGGGATCATCATGGTGACAATGCACGCGCCCAGACCCAGCACCACATAGATAAGGTGGCGAATCATGTAATACAGCGGACTGCCCGACTGCGCTGCCGCCACTTCCGTGGACGCCGAGGCAATCATGATCAAGCCGAGGCCGAGCAGCGCCAGGCAACCGGCGAGCATCGGGAAATCGAGGTCGATGCCACGCCCGGTGATCAGCGGCGACGGGTACGGCTTGATGATGTTTCTCAGGTTCATGCCAGTTCCTCCACTGCGCGGACGAACTGGTGACCACGGTCTTCATAATTCTTGAACATGTCAAAACTGGCGCAGGCCGGCGACAGCAGCACCACGTCACCCGCTTGCGCGACGGCGCGGCATTGCGCGACGGCGTCGACCAGCGAGGTGGCGCGAATCAATGGCACGGCGTCGCCGATGGCCTCACCGATCTTGTCGGAGTCGCGGCCCATCAGCACCACGGCGCGACAGTTGGCCGCCACCGGATCGCGTAGATCATTGAATTCGGCGCCCTTGCCATCGCCGCCAGCGATCAGAATGACCTTGCCGTCGATGTCCGCGCCCAAGCCTTCGATAGCCGCAAGAGCGGCGCCGACGTTGGTCGCTTTGGAATCGTTGTAATAAGCCACGCCGTCGAGATCACGCACCCACTGGCAGCGATGTTCGAGGCCGGCGAACGTACGCAACGCCGAAAGCATGGCGTCGAACGGCAGGCCGACGGCGTGACCCAGAGCCAATGCTGCGAGGGCGTTGGACTGATTGTGTGCGCCGCGAATCTTCAGCTCACGCACCGGCATCAGGTTCTGGAATTCAAAGGCCAGATACTTCTCGCCGTCTTCTTCGCGGATACCGAACGCCTTGAAATCCGGCTTGGTCAGGCCGAACGTCCAGCAAGGCTGGCCTTCGCCGATCAATGGACGGCTCAGGGCATCCTGACGGTTGACCACAAACTGCTTCGCGCCGCGGAAGATCCGGTGCTTGGCCAAGTGATAAGCCGGCAGACCGCTGTAGCGATCCATGTGGTCTTCGCTGATGTTCAACACGGTGGCGACTTCGGCGTTGAGCTGGTCGGTGGTTTCCAGTTGGAAACTCGACAGTTCCATCACATACAGCTCGACGTCATCGCTGAGCAGATCCAGCGCCGGGGTGCCGAGGTTGCCGCCAACAGCGACGCGCTTGCCGGCCGCAGCGGCCATCTCGCCAACCAGCGTGGTGACGGTGCTTTTCGCGTTGGAACCGGTGATCGCGACGATCGGCGCCCGCGCATTACGCGCGAACAGCTCGATGTCGCCGGACAGTTTCACGCCACGGGCCGCGGCGGCTTGCAGGGCCGGAGTCGCCAGCGCCAGGCCGGGGCTCACGTAGAGCTCGTCGGCACGGCAGAGGAATTCGACGTCCAGCTCGCCACAACGCACTTCCACGTGCGGATAGTCACGCTTGAGCGTGGCCAGTTCCGGTGGATTTTCCCGCGTATCGGCCACGGCAAACGACGTGCCCCGGTTCGCCAGGAAGCGAACCAGGGACATGCCGCTCTTGCCGAGGCCGACAACGATGCGGAAGTGGTCAGAAGCGATCAGAGACACTCGTTCTACCTCAGCTTCAGGGTGGCAAGGCCGACCAGGACGAGAATCACGGTGATGATCCAGAAACGGACGATCACGCGTGGCTCGGGCCAGCCCTTGAGTTCAAAGTGGTGGTGTATCGGTGCCATGCGGAACACACGGCGACCGGTCAGCTTAAAGGACGCAACCTGAATGACGACTGACAGGGTTTCCATCACGAACACGCCGCCCATGATGAACAGGACGATTTCCTGACGGACGATTACCGCGATGGTTCCGAGCGCCGCGCCGAGTGCCAGGGCACCGACGTCGCCCATGAACACTTGCGCTGGATAGGTGTTGAACCAGAGGAAACCGAGACCCGCACCGATCAGCGCGCCGCAGAACACGATGAGCTCGCCAGCGCCTGGCACGTAAGGAATCAACAGGTATTCGGCAAACTTCACGTTACCCGACAGGTAGCAGAAAATCCCCAGACCGCCGCCGACCATCACGGTAGGCATGATCGCCAGACCGTCGAGGCCGTCAGTCAGGTTGACCGCGTTGCTCGAACCGACAATCACGAAGTAGGTCAGCACGATGAACCCGGCGCCCAGCGGAATGCTGTAATCCTTGAGCATCGGCAGGATCAGCGTGGTTTCCACGGGAGTGGAAGCAGTCATATAAAGGAAGATCGCCGCGCCGAGGCCGAACACCGACTGCCAGAAATATTTCCAGCGGCTTGGCAGGCCACGGGAGTTTTTCTCGATGACTTTGCGGTAATCGTCGACCCAGCCAATGGCGCCGAACAGCAGGGTCACCAGCAGCACCACCCAGACATAGCGGTTGCTCAGGTCAGCCCAAAGCAGAGTACTGACGCCGATGGACGACAGAATCAGCGCGCCGCCCATGGTCGGCGTACCGGATTTGGACAGGTGCGATTGCGGGCCGTCATTGCGCACCGATTGACCGATCTGACGGTTCTGCAGGGTGCGGATCATCCACGGGCCATAGCACAGCGACAAAACCAGCGCGGTCAGTACACCGAGAATCCCGCGCAGGGTCAGGTACTGAAAGACCGCGAAGCCTTTGTGGAACTGTTGCAGATACTCCGCTAGCAGCAGCAGCATTAATGTTTCTCCAGACTGGACCCGCACAGAGCCGCAACGATGTTTTCCATCGCTGCACTGCGCGAACCCTTGATCAAAATGGTGGTGTTTGTGTCCTGCTCGGCGGCGAGGGCCTGGATCAGTTCGGCATGTGTGCCGAAGTGCTGCGCCTGCTCACCGAAAGCGTTGACGGCGTGGACCATGTTCGGCCCGACGGCGTACAGCGCGGAAACTTTGCCCCGGGCGTATTCGCCCACGTCGCGGTGCCCCTGCTCCGCCCAGTCGCCCAACTCGCCGATATCCCCGAGCACCAGAACGGTGCGGCCGGAAAAGCCGGCGAGTATATCAACGGCCGCGCACATCGAGGTGGGGTTTGCGTTGTAGGTGTCATCGATCACGCGCATGCCGTTTTGCGCCAGTTGCGCGACAGTGCGGCCCTTGACCGGTTGCACGGCGCCAAGCCCGGTGGCGATGCCGAACAGCGACACGCCCAAAGCGTGAGCAGCAGCGGCGGCGGCCATGGCATTGGCGACGTTGTGGGTGCCGAGCAAATTGAGTTGCACGCGCTCACTGCCTTCAGGCGTGTGCAGGTTGAATGCCGGGCAGCCCCGGGCATCAGTGGCCAGATCGCTGGCGTAGAAGTCTGCCTGAGTGTTGCTCAGGGCGAAGGTCAGCACTTGACGCCCGGCGGCGCGGGTTTTCCAGATAGCGAAAGCTTTGTCATCGAGGTTGAGCACGGCGATGCCATCGGCCGCCAAGCCTTCGATGATTTCGCCTTTGGCTTCGACGATTTTTTCCGGGCCACCGAACTCACCGACGTGAGCGGTACCGGCATTGTTCAGGATCGCTACGTGTGGCTTGGTCAGCCCGACGGTGTAAGCGATTTCACCGAGACGCGAAGCGCCCAGTTCAATCACGGCCGAGGTGTGTTCCGGCGCCAGTTCGATCAGGGTCAGCGGCACGCCGAGATCATTGTTCAGGTTGCCACGGGTCGCCAGTACCGGGCCGCGCGTGCGCAGGACGCTCGCGAGCATTTCCTTGACCGTGGTCTTGCCGCTGGAACCGGTCACCGCTGCCACGGGCTGAGTGAACGCGGCACGGTTCAAGGCACCCAGTTGGCCGAGGGCCTGACGAGTGTCCTTGACCAGCAATTGCGGCAACGTGCTGTCGGCGACTTCATGCTCGACCAGCGCTGCTACGGCGCCTTTGCCGGCGACGTCATTCAGATAATCATGACCGTCGAAGCGCGGGCCGGTCAGGGCGATGAACAGTTGACCGGGCTGGATCGCGCGGCTGTCGATGCTGACGCCATTGAAACTGGCGTCGTCGCCGATCAGTCGGGCGTCGAGGGCATTGAGCAGTTCGCTGAGCGTGAGAACCTTAAGCATGGGCCACCTCCCAAGCGGTCAGGGCATGATCGGCCTCGACCAGATCGGAAAACGCATGGCGCACGCCGTTGATTTCCTGATAGTCCTCGTGACCTTTGCCGGCGAGGACAATCACGTCGTCAGCGGTCGCACCGGCAATCAATTGCGCGATGGCCTGGCCGCGACCGGCGACGAAGGTGACTTTATCCACAGCGGAAAAACCGGCGCGGATGTCGTCGAAAATCACCGTAGGATCTTCGGTGCGCGGGTTGTCGTCGGTGACTAGCACCTGATCGGCCAGACGCTCGACCACTTCGGCCATCAACGGACGCTTGCCGCGATCACGGTCGCCGCCGCAGCCGAACAGGCACAGCAGTCGGCCTTTGACGTGCGGACGCAATGCAGTGAGAACTTTTTCCAGCGCATCCGGGGTGTGGGCGTAATCGACCACCACCAGCGGTTGCGTGCCGCCACCGAGACGCTGCATGCGCCCGGCCGGGCCTTCAAGCTTCGGCAGCACCTTGAGAATTTCGTCGAGGGCGTAATCCAGCCCGAGCAAGGCGCCGACTGCCGCCAGTACGTTGCTCAGGTTGAAGCGCCCGAGCAATGTGCTGCGCAGATGATGCTCGCCCTGCGGCGTGACCAGCGTGGCGCGCACGCCATGGTCGTCGAACTGGGCTTCGCGGCAAAACAGATATGCGCTGCTGTCGAGCAGGCTGTAGGTGATCAGCCGCGACTCGCGTTTTTCCGCCGCCAGTTGCCGGCCGAACTCGTCGTCGAGGTTAACCACACGGCACTTCAGATCATTCCAGGCGAACAGCTTGGCCTTGGCCTCGGCGTACGCCTGCATGGTGCCGTGGTAATCGAGGTGATCGCGGGACAGGTTAGTCATCACCGCCACGTCGAACGCCAGCGCAGTGACGCGGCCCTGATCCAGACCGTGAGACGAGACTTCCATGGCCACGGCTTTAGCGCCGGCCTTTTTCAGGTCGCCCAGCGTCGCTTGCACCGCGATCGGATTCGGCGTGGTGTGCAGGCCGCTTTCCAGTGCGCCATAGAACCCGGAACCCAGGGTGCCCACGATGCCGCAATGCTGGCCGAGCAGGTCCAGCGCCTGTGCGACCAATTGGGTCACGCTGGTCTTGCCGTTGGTGCCGGTGACGCCGATCAGGTTCAGGTGATGACTCGGTTCACCGTAAAAACGCCCGGCGATGTGCGACAGCTGCGCCGCCAGACCCTTGACCGGAATCAGCGGCACGTCAGTGATCGGCAGCACGGTTGCGCCTTCGACTTCATACGCCACGGCAGCGGCACCGCGTTGCAAGGCATCGGCAATGTGCGCACGGCCATCGAACTTTCCGCCGGGCACTGCAAGAAACAAGTCACCGGCGCGCACGTTGCGGCTGTCCAGCGCCAATTCACGGATCAACAGATCGTGGCCGGCGTGGGGGAATATCTTGTTCAGACTTAATGACATCAGCCGCGCCCTCCATTGGCTTTCAGCGGAATGACCGGGGTGGCATTGGCCTGCTGCGTGGTCGGCAGGTTGTCCGGAGTTACGTTCATCAGGCGCAGGGTGCCGGACATCACACGGCTGAACACTGGCGCCGAAACGAGACCACCGAAGTAACCGGCCTTGGTCGGTTCATCGATCACCACAACGATCGCGTAACGCGGATCGCTCATCGGGCCGAAACCGGCGAACAGCGAACGGTAGGAGTTTTCTGCGTAGCCCTTGGTGCCGACCGAGGTCTTGCGCGCCGTACCCGACTTGCCGCCGACGTGGTACGCCGGCACTTGCGCACGGAACACGCCACGTGGAGCTTCGATCACTTGCTGCAACATGCCCTGCATGGTTTTCGCCACGGCTTCGGGCAACACTTGAGTGGTCTGCGGCATCTTGTCGGTTTTGATCAGAGTCAGCGGCGCGAGGCGACCATTGTTGGCCAACGCCGAAAATGCGTGCACCAGTTGGATCGCGGTCACGGAAATACCGTAGCCGTAAGACAAGGTTGCAGTTTCAGCCTTGCGCCACTCGCGATAGTTGGGCAGATTGCCCACCCGTTCGCCCGGGAAGCCGAGGCCAGTGTCCTGGCCAAGCCCGACTTTCTGAGCCAGACGGAAAATGGTTTCGCCGCCGATATCGAAGGCGACTTTACTCATGCCGACGTTACTGGAATTGATCAGAATGCCGGTCAGGTCGAGTACCGGGCCTTCGGTCTTGGAAACGTCTTTAATGGTGTATTTGCCGATCTGCAGGGAGCCCGGATACACCTCGACGGTGTCGCTCGGTTTCCAGCGGCCGGTTTCGATTGCCGCGCTCATCGAAATGGCTTTCATGGTCGAGCCCGGTTCGAACACGTCGATCATCGCGCGGTTGCGCATCATTGCCGGCTGCAGGTTGCGACGGTTGTTCGGGTTGTAGGTCGGCTGGTTGACCATGGCGAGAATCTCGCCGGTCTTCACATCCATGATCACCAGACTGCCGGCCTTGGCGCCGTTTTCGATGATCGCGTTGCGCAGTTCGCGATTGGCCAGATATTGCAGACGCAGGTCGATCGACAACGCCAAGGGCTTGCCGGCCTTGGCGTTTTTGGTGACCTGGACATCCTTGATCAGGCGTCCGCGCCGATCCTTGATGACCTGGCGTTTGCCCGGCACACCGGCGAGCCATTCGTCATAAGCGAGTTCGACACCTTCGCGACCGTGATCATCGATGTCGGTAAAGCCGACCATATGCGCGGTGACTTCACCGGCCGGGTAGAAGCGGCGGAATTCTTCGATGCCATAGACGCCCGGTACTTTCAGGTCGAGCACAGCCTGACCCTGCTCAGGCGTCAGCCCGCGCACCAGATAAATGAATTCTTTGTTGGCCTGGGCTTCGAGACGTTCGGCCAGGGCTTTCGGGTCCTGACCCAGCGCGGCGGCGAGTGCCGGCCACTTCTCTTTGGCGGTCTGCATTTCCTTGGCGTTGGCCCACAGCGTGGTCACCGGCGTACTGACGGCCAGAGGCTCGCCGTTACGGTCGGTGATCAGGCCACGGTGTGCCGGAATCGGGATGTGGCGCAGGCTGCGTGCGTCGCCCTGCCCCTTGAGGAAGTCACGGTCAACCACTTGCAGGTCGATGATGCGCCAGCAGATCGCCGCGACCATCAGGCCGAGCAATGCCACCATCAGGCGGAAGCGCCACGGGAACAGCGCGCCTTCGAGTTTCATCATGGCGCCACCATCTTCACGTCAGCCGCGCCGGGAATGTGCATTTTCAGCTGTTCGGTGGCCAGCACTTCGATGCGACTGTGCGCAGTCCAGGTGCTCTGCTCGAGAATCAGGCGACCCCACTCGGCCTGCGCCTTGTCGCGCACGCTGAGTTCGTTATAAAGGGTGTTGAGCAACTGCCGGTTCCAGTGCGCGCTGTATGACACGGCGATGGCCGAGAAAAGCACGCCGATAAACAGCAGCAGCATCAGAAAGCTGCCGCCGGGCAGTGGCTTGGCGAAAAGTTTGCTCACCGCAACTTCTCCGCGACACGCATGACGGCGCTGCGGGAACGTGGGTTGGCTTTGAGTTCGGCATCGGAGGCCGTCTGCGCTTTGCCGTGGACTTTGATTTTCGGCTCGAACGCAACGTGGCGAACCGGCAGGTTGCGCGGCAGGTTATCGGCTTCGCCTTTCACCAGCTTGCGCATGAACAATTTGACGATGCGATCTTCGAGCGAATGAAAGCTGATCACAACCAGGCGACCGCCAATTTCCAGCGCGTCCAGTGCCGCTTCGAGGCCGGCTTCGAGATCGCCCAGTTCGTTGTTGACGTGAATACGCAAACCCTGGAATGCACGGGTGGCCGGGTTCTTGCCTTTTTCCCACGCCGGGTTGGCGACTTTGAGCACTTCGGCCAGATCGGCGGTGCGCTCGAATGGCTTGATGTCACGACGCTCGGCGACGGCGCGGGCCATGCGGCCGGAGAAACGCTCTTCGCCGTATTCCTTGAACACCCGGGCAATTTCTTCAACCGGTGCGGTGTTGACGAATTCGGCAGCGCTGATCCCACGCGATGGGTCCATGCGCATGTCCAGCGGACCGTCATTGAGGAAACTGAAGCCGCGCTCGGCGTCATCAAGCTGCGGTGAAGACACGCCCAGGTCGAGCAGAATGCCGCTGACCTTGCCGCTCAGACCTTGCTCGGCAACCACCGAACCCAGCTCGGCAAAGCTGCGCTGCACAACGACAAAGCGGCCGTCTTCGGCCGCTAGCGTTTGCCCGGTGGCAATCGCTTGTGGATCCTTATCGAACCCGATGAGCCGACCGTCCGTGCCCAGCTGGCCGAGGATCAGCCGGCTGTGTCCGCCGCGCCCGAACGTGCCGTCCAGATAGCAGCCATCAGGACGTACGGCGAGAGCCTCGACGGCTTCGTCAAGCAGTACGGTGATGTGGTTAAAGCCGCTATCAATAGTCACAGGATCAAATCACGCAGTTCATCAGGCATCGCGCCCGGTTGTTGAATAGCAGCAAGGTCAGCGGCAGACACCACGTTCCATGCATCCTCGTCCCACAATTGGAACTTGTTCAGTTGGCCCACCAGCATTGCGCGCTTGTCCAGCTTGGCGTATTCGCGCAAACGCGGCGGAACCAGAAAACGACCACTGCCATCGAGTTCGAGGTCGACGGCATTACCAATCAATAAACGTTGCAGACGACGGTTCTCTTCGCGAAGCGATGGAAGCGCGCGCAACTTGGTTTCAATAATTTCCCACTCGTCGAGCGGATAGACACACAAACACGGATCAACGGCATCAATGGTCACGATCAATTGGCCGGAACTGCGGGAATCGAGCTCGTCACGGTACCGGCTCGGCATAGCGAGACGACCCTTTGCGTCGAGACTGATAGCGTTAGCTCCGCGAAACACGTCAGCGTTTCTCCAATTTTTATCGTTTTGAGCTCAAAAAACCCACTTCATGCCACTTTCCGCCACTTGCGCACACTATAGGAATGCGCCCACCACACCGTCAAGGCGCGGATTAAAGGAAAACCCTTACAGAACGGAGATTTAGGAGCGTAAAAGGAGGTGTAAAGAGAATCTGACGTGAAGTTTTGACCCTTAACTTGATACAGCACTGATAGCTGCGCTCGAAAGTTAAAGTGATTTGTTAAGAGTAAGATTTTTTCGGTATTACAAATGCGCTTCTGCTGTTGATTGAAGCACGGTGGGAATTGGCTATTACCACGTTTGCCGCTGCCGGACTTTCAGCCCAGGCCTGCTGATAATACACAGCCCTGTTGCCGATGATTCAAGCAGGGAAAGAAAAAGGTGGAGAGTCGATCTGTAAGCCGGGTTCTGTCTTGAACAGTCATTCGTCTACGATGGCCATCACTGGACATCTTTAGCAACCTACCCGGTCCCAGCGCGGGCCACGCCTTGGGACCCTATTTGGTCTTGCTCCAAGTGGGGTTTACCTAGCCACGAACTGTTGCCAGACGTGCGGTGCGCTCTTACCGCACCTTTTCACCCTTACCGGCGCTTGCGCGCTTAGGCGGTTATTTTCTGTGGCACTTTCCGTAGGCTCACGCCTCCCAGGCATTACCTGGCACTTCGCCCTATGGAGCCCGGACTTTCCTCCCCCCCCTAATTTTCATAGAGGGCAGCGACTGTCCGATCGACTCTCCGCCGCGAAGGTTAACGGCAGAGCGACCGAAGAACAAGCGCTAAAAGCCTCGAGAGCGCCATGGGCGACGGCTTACACGCCTTTCTGTTTGTCCAGCGCGACTTGATACAGGACATTTTTACGCTCGCCGGTGATTTGTGCGGCCAACGCGGCGGCACGCTTGAGCGGCATTTCTTCAAGCAGCAGATCAAGGATACGCATGGCTTCGCTGCTGACCGCATCCTCCGATTCCGGCGCGGTCCAGCCAGCGACCAGCACGACGCATTCGCCGCGCTGCTGATTGCTGTCAGTTTCGACGAATGCGCGCAGCTCGCTGAGCGGCAGGCCTTTGAGGGTTTCGAAGGTTTTGGTGATTTCCCGTGCCAGCAGAGCCTGACGCTCACCACCGAACACAGCCTCCATATCCTGCAGACATTCAAGGATGCGATGTGGGGCTTCATAGAAGATCAAGGTGCGCGGCTCTTCCTTGACAGCGTCCAGCCGCGCCTTGCGACCGACCGACTTGGCCGGCAGAAAGCCTTCAAAGATAAAGCGATCGGATGGCAAGCCTGCCGCCGACAACGCCGCGATCAATGCGCATGCACCTGGCACCGGCACGACATTGATTCCCGCAGCACGGGCCTGTCGCACCAGGTGATAGCCCGGATCGGAAATCAGCGGCGTGCCGGCGTCGGAAATCAGCGCAACGTTATCCCCCGCCAGCAAACGGGTAATAAAGCGGCTACCTTCATCACGCTCATTGTGTTCATGACAGGCGGCCAGCGGCGTGGAAATCCCGAAGTGCTGCATCAGGCGCGCCGAGTGGCGGGTGTCTTCCGCGGCAATCAACGCCACTTCACGGAGGATTTTCAGGGCCCGGGCACTGATGTCGTCCAGGTTGCCGATGGGCGTCGCCACCACATAAAGCGAGCCGGCAGCGGAATTCAGGGAACCTGGAGCAGTCAAAGCGCACACCTCGTGATCGGTAAAAGCGGCCATTGTAGCGCGTCACGAGATTTGCGTTGCGTTCGGGTAGAGCCCGGTTTTGCGCGCGATTGAGCGCCGCTGCAACATTTACATCAGCTAAATTGTCCGTTTACTGCCACTAACATCGCGCCCCGGCCAGTGCTTGGGTACAATTCCACGCTAATTTGATCGAGTATCAGGAACACTTACATGATCGCTTGCCTGCGGCTGTTCACTGCCCTCTGCCTCGCTGCCCTGTTGGCCGCGTGCGCCAGCTCCCCTTCCTCCAGCCTTGGCGAACTTCCACGGACTCCGGATGCCAGCATCGAGCAACTGCTCGAACAGGCTACCCAGGCGAAGACTCCGGAACAAGCCGCCCTGCTGCGCCTAAGCGCAGCGGATCTGGCTTATCGTCAAGGCAATGCCGGACAGTCCGCGCAGATCCTGCAACAAGTGCCGGTGGAGCAGCTCAAGCCAGGCCAGCAGATTTTCGCCAACACGCTGTCGGCCGAACTGGCCATGACGCGCAACCAGCCGAAAGCCGCGCTGACCGCCCTGAGCCACCCAAGCTTCCAGAAGCTCGGCGAGATGCCGGAGGAGCAACAAGTGCGCACCGGCACCGTGCATGCCCGCGCCCTTGAAGCCGATGGCCAGACCCTTGCCGCCGCCCGCGAGCGTGTATTCATTGCGCCAATGTTGGAAGGTGAAGCGGCGAGCAAGAACCACGAAGCGATCTGGACCCTGATTGGCTCGCTGCCAACCGATCAACTGCAACCCAATACCACCGACGATCTCGGCGGCTGGATGGGTCTGGCACTGGCGGTAAAAAGCGCCGGCACTCTGGAACAGCAGCAGGCAGCGATCGATAGCTGGCGTGCACAGAATCCAAAACACCCGGCCGCGATCAACCTGCCGCAGCCGCTGACCAAACTCAAGGAGCTGGCCAGCCAGCCACTGAGCAAGATCGCTCTGCTGCTGCCGCAGGACGGTCAACTCGCTTCGGTGGGCAAAGCCCTGCGTGAGGGCTTCATGGCTGCGCACTATCAGGCGCAGCAGGCCGGCCAGAAGCCGCCAGCCATTGAGTTCTACGACAGCTCGAAGCTGACGTCGATGGACGAGTTTTACCGCAAGGCGCAGGCTGATGGCGTGCAACTGGTCGTCGGCCCGCTGGAAAAACCTCTGGTCAAACAGCTGAGCACCCGCCCACAACTGCCGATCACCACTCTGGCACTGAATTACAGCGAAGGCGATCAAGGCCCGGCGCAGCTGTTCCAGTTCGGTCTGGCCGCTGAAGACGAAGCCCGCGAAGTCTCGCGCCGCGCTCGTGCCGATGGCCTGCACCGCGCGGCGATCATGGTGCCGAAAGGTGAATGGGGCGATCGCGTTCTGCGTGCGTTCAGCCAGGATTGGCAAGCCAATGGCGGCAGCATTGTTGCCACCGAACGTGTTGATCAGCCGGTGCAACTGGCCCAGCAGATCGCCGACATGTTCCAGCTGCGCCAGAGCGAAGCACGCGCCAAGAGCCTGCAGAACGCCGCCGGCACCAACGTTGCCGCGCAGCCTTCGCGCCGTCAGGACATCGAATTCATTTTCCTCGCCGCGACGCCGCAACAGGCCCAGCAGATCAAACCGACGCTGAATTTCCAGTACGCCGGTGACGTGCCCGTCTATGCAACTTCGCACGTTTACAGCGCCAGCGGCGACGTCAACCAGTACAACGACATGAACGGCGTTCGCTTTTGCGAAACCCCATGGCTGCTCGACACCAGCGACCCGCTGCGTCAGCAAGTGGTTGCGCAGTGGCCACAAGCGGCCGGCAGCCTCGGCCGTCTGTACGCGATGGGCGTGGATGCCTATCGCCTGGCGCCACGTCTGGGCCAACTCAAAGCACTGCCGGACAGCCGCATTGACGGTGAGTCGGGCAGCCTCGGCATGACCCAGACCCAACGCGTTGTGCGTCAATTGCCTTGGGCGCAGTTCGTCAGCGGTCAGGTTCAGCGCCTGCCGGACACACCACGCTGATGCCCGACAGGTCACGCTCGCAGAGCGGCAAGGATGCCGAGCGCCAAGCGCTCGAGCATCTGCAAAATCAAGGCCTGCGCCTGTTGGCGCAGAACTGGTTATGCAAACGCGGCGAGCTTGATCTGGTCATGCTTGATGGCGATACAGTAGTATTCGTCGAAGTTCGTTACCGAAAAAACACTCAATGGGGTGGCGCGCTCGCTAGCATCGATGGGCGCAAGCAGCAGAAACTGATTTTCGCTGCGCAGTATTTTCTTCAGCGCGAGTCGCGTTGGGCCAACTCCCCCTGCCGCTTCGATGTGGTGGCCATCGACAGCCACCCGGACCAGCTGAACTGGTTGCAGAATGCTTTCGACAGTTGATTGCCTGCATCCCGAACCGGACACATTAACCGACAACTTTTGCTCTTTGCTTTGCGGGCTGCACTTTCATGTGCCGGATAGCCGCGCTACTTAAGGTCACACAGATGGACATGCAATCCCGAATTCGCCAGCTTTTCCAGGCCAGTATCGACACCAAGCAACAGGCGATGGACGTACTTGCACCGCACATCGAGCAAGCCAGCCAGATCATGGTCAACGCCCTGCTCAACGAAGGCAAAATGCTCGCGTGCGGCAATGGCGGTTCGGCCGGCGACGCCCAGCATTTTTCCTCGGAGCTGCTCAATCGCTTCGAGCGCGAGCGCCCGAGCCTCCCCGCCCTTGCGCTGACCACCGATTCGTCGACGATCACTTCGATTGCCAATGACTACAGCTATAACGAAATCTTCTCCAAGCAAATCCGCGCACTCGGCCAGCCTGGCGATGTCTTGCTGGCGATTTCGACCAGCGGTAACTCGGCAAACATTATTCAAGCGATCCAGGCCGCACATGATCGCGAAATGATTGTCGTAGCTTTGACCGGACGCGACGGCGGCGGCATGGCATCACTGCTGTTGCCGGAGGACGTCGAGATTCGCGTACCAGCCAACGTCACTGCACGTATTCAAGAAGTCCACTTGCTGGCGATCCATTGCCTCTGCGATCTGATCGACAGCCAACTGTTCGGGAGTGAAGAATGACCCCTAATCGCCTTGGCCTTCTGGCCTTGACCCTGTGCCTGGGCATCAGCGGCTGCACCTCTGTGGTGAACGCCAGCCGTGAAGCACCGATCGAAGATGACCGCGGCACCCGCACCTTCGGCAGCAAGATTGACGATTCGCTGATCGAAACCAAAGTGGGCGTGAACATCGCCAAGGCCGATCCGGCTCTGGACAACGACTCGCACATCGTCGTCACCAGCTTCAACGGCGTCGTTCTGCTGGCGGGCCAAACACCGCGCGAAGACCTCAAGGCTAAAGCCGAGCAGGCCGCGGCCAACGTGCAACGCGTAAAGAAAGTGCATAACGAGCTGCAGGTGCTGTCGCCCTCCTCTCTGCTGGCGCGCCAGAACGACGCCTGGCTGACCACCAAGATCAAAACGCAGATGCTCACCGATGCCAGCATTCCGGGCTCGCGGATCAAGGTCATTACCGAGAACGGTATTGTTTACCTGCTGGGCTTGCTGACGAAACAGGAAGCGACCCAGGCAACCAATCTGGTTCAGGGTGTTTCTGGCGTTCAGAAAATCGTCAAACTCTTCGAGTACATCGACTGACCTGATTGCACAGGAGCTGTGTAGGAGCTGACGAGTGCAACGAGGCTGCGATCTTTTTATACGCAAGATCAAAAGATCGCAGCCTCGTTGCACTCGACAGCTCCTACGGTTGAAAACAGCAGGCACAAAAAAGGCGATCCATCTGGATCGCCTTTTTTTATTTCACCACTTTCAGGCTTGGCCGGCCACTTGGGCGCGGCGGCTCACTGTCCGGTGGCGGCTGGTCGTCATCGCGCTCGATATCGTCTTCGTCATCCGATGGCAACTCGAGATCGAACACCATCCCTTGACCGTTCTCCCGGGCATAAATACCCAGAATCGCACTGATCGGCACATACAGGCTATGCGGGACACCACCGAAGCGACCCTCGAAGGTCACGACGTCGTTGTCCATGTGCAGATGACGCACCGCACTCGGTGAGATGTTCAGCACGATCTGGCCATCGCTGGCGAAACCCTGCGGCACCTGCACAGCCGGGTATTCGGAATTGACCAGCATGTGCGGGGTGCAATCGTTATCGACAATCCACTCGTAGAGCGCGCGGACCAGATAAGGTCGACTGGAGTTCATAGCGGCTCCTTAAGCCTTAGCGCATATCGCGTTCGACACCAGACAGACTCGCCTGGAAAGCCTCACGCGCAAACTGGCGCTCCATATAATCAAGCAGCGGCTTGGCTGGCCGCGGCAGTTCAATACCCAGAATCGGCAAACGCCAGAGTATTGGTAATAGGCAGCAATCCACCAGACTTTGTTCCTCGCTCAGGAAGAACGGCTTGTCGGCAAACAGCGGCGACACACCTGTCAGGCTCTCACGCAATTCCTTGCGCGCCACGACCCGTGCGGCCTCCTTGCTCTTCGGATCCAGAATCAGATCCACCAGACCACACCAGTCACGCTGAATACGATGTATCAGCAGACGGCTGTTGGCACGCGCCACGGGATAAACCGGCATCAACGGCGGGTGCGGGTAACGCTCATCCAGATATTCCATCACCACGGTCGACTCCCATAACGCCAAGTCGCGATCGACCAGCGTGGGCAGACTGCCGTAAGGGTTCACCTCAATCAGTTTAGGCGGCTGGCGACCAGCTTCCACATAAATGATCTCGGCGCTGACACCCTTCTCTGCAAGCACGATGCGCACTCGGTGGGAATAGTGGTCGGCGGGGTCGGAGTAACAGGCCAACCGATTGGTCACGCCCATGGCGATCCTCCTCGCTTGTTGAATTTGTCGGAACCGGAAAAACGCGCGCGCCCAGAGGGCGCTTCCCGCAACGTCTGGCGAACCAGTCGTTGCGTTGTCGGAAGCACCCTTGGGCGCGCGCGATTAACAGCAATGCTTGAAGCGTATCAGTGCACGTCTTTCCAGTATTCACGCTTGAGCAGATAGGCGAACACAAAGAAGAACGCCAGGTACAGCAAGACATAAGTACCGATGCGCTGATGTTGCAGCTTAACCGGGTTAGCCGAGTAAGCCAGGAAGGTTACCAGATTCTTGACCGTCTCATCGAACTGCTCTGCATTCTGGGTACCCGTCTTCGGCACAATGGTCAGCTGATCGCACGCTTCATGAGTCAGCGGCGTGCCGGTCAGCGGATCGTATTGCTTCTTGCCGTCCTCGACGATCTGTACCTGTTTGCAGCCAACGACCTGACGACCTTGCAGGCCAACCAGTACGTTTGGCATGCCGACGTTCGGGAAGACCTTGTTGTTCACGCCCCAGGGACGCGCCGGATCTTCGTAGAACGAATGCAGATAACCGTAAAGCCAGTCCGTGCCACGAACACGCGCTACCAGCGTCAGGTCCGGTGGTGCCGCGCCGAACCAGGTCTTGGCATCGGAAGGCTGCATGCCGATGTTCATGTGGTCGCCGATCTTGGCACCCGTGAACACCAGTTTCTCCAGCATCATTTCATGAGGGATACCGAGGTCATCGGCAACCCGCTCGTAACGCTGGAACTTGGCACTATGGCAACCCATGCAATAGTTGGCAAAGGTACGCGCGCCATCCTGCAGAGCAGCCTTGTCAGCGAGGTCAATGTCGACCTTTTCCAACTCCGGACCACCGTGTTCAGCAGCAAAAGACAGCACAGGCAAGGCAGCAAAAATCAGCGCAAAAAATAACTTTTTCATCAGCCAGTCACCCTTTCCGGAACCGGTTTGGTCTTCTCGAGCCTGGTGTAGAACGGCATCAGAATGAAGTAAGCGAAGTACAGGAAGGTGCAGACCTGCGACAGCAACGTGCGACCCGGCGTCGGCGCGAGAACGCCCAGAATGCCGAGAATCACGAACGAAATGCAGAACACCACCAGCCAGATTCTGCTCAGCCAGCCTTTATAGCGCATCGATTTGACGGGGCTGCGATCCAGCCACGGCAGTACGAACAGCACCGCAATCGCCGCGCCCATGGCAATTACGCCGAGCAGCTTGTCCGGCACCGCGCGCAAGATTGCATAGAACGGTGTGAAGTACCACACCGGGGCAATATGCTCGGGAGTCTTGAACGGGTTGGCTTGCTCAAAGTTAGGTTTTTCGAGGAAGTAACCACCCATTTCCGGGAAGAAGAACACGATAAAGCAGAAGATGAACAGGAACACCACAACCCCGACAATGTCCTTCACCGTGTAGTACGGGTGGAAGGCGATACCGTCCAGCGGGATACCATTTTCGTCTTTGTGCTTCTTGATGTTGACGCCGTCAGGGTTGTTCGAACCCACTTCGTGCAGCGCCAGAATGTGCAGCACCACCAGGCCGAGAATCACGATCGGCAGAGCCACAACGTGCAGCGCAAAGAAGCGGTTCAGGGTGATTCCCGAGATCAGGTAGTCACCACGAATCCACTGAGTCAGGTCGTCGCCGATCAGCGGAATCGCGCCGAACAGCGAGATGATCACCTGGGCACCCCAGTAGGACATCTGACCCCATGGCAGCAGGTAACCCATGAACGCTTCAGCCATCAGCGCCAGGTAAATCAGCATGCCGAAAACCCAGACCAGTTCGCGAGGTTTCTGGTACGAACCGTAAAGCAGACCCCGGAACATGTGCAGATAGACCACGATGAAAAACGCCGAAGCGCCGGTCGAGTGGAGCAGACGCAGGATCGAACCGTACTCGACATCGCGCATGATGTATTCGACGGAAGCGAACGCCTCTTCTGCGGACGGCGTGTAGCTCATCGTCAGCCAGACACCGGTGACGATCTGGTTGACCAGCACCAGCAACGCCAGCGAACCGAAAAAGTAGAAGAAGTTGAAGTTTTTTGGAGCGTAATATTTGCTGAGATGGTCTTCCCACATCTTGGTCGCAGGAAAGCGCGCATCAACCCAATCCATGAACTTGCTCATCACGCTTTCTCCGTATCGACGCCGATGACGATCAGGTCATCGGTCTCATAGGAATGCGGGGGAACTGGCAGGTTCAAAGGCGCGGGTTGCGACTTGTAGACGCGACCAGCCAGATCGTAGTGGGAACCGTGGCAAGGGCAGAAATAGCCGCCGACCCAGTCCTTGCCCAGATCCGCAGGTGCCACTTCAGGGCGGAAAGTCGGTGAGCAACCGAGGTGCGTGCAGATCCCGATCAGCAGCAGAATTTCTGGCTTGATCGAGCGTACTTCGGGGTCGACATAGGTGGGTTGCGTGGAGTTTTTGGAGGTTGGATCGGAGAGCTGGCCTTCGATCTTCTTGAGATTCCCCAGGATTTCCTCGGTACGGCGGACAATGAACACCGGCTGGCCACGCCACTCAGCAATCATCTGCTGTCCTGGCTCGATCTTGCTGACATTCACTTTCACCGGTGCACCAGCGGCCTTCGCCTTGGCACTGGGAAACCATGACCCCACGAACGGGACCGCAGCCCCCACCGCTCCTGCAGCACCCACCACGGATGTGGCTGCTACCAAGAAGCGACGCCGGCCTGCATTCACGCCGTCATTGCTCATTCAGTCCTCTCCCATCAGCTTTTGTGGCCTGTTAAATCAGGCGTCTACTAAATAAATCAAATGTTGCTTATAAAAATTTTGCCCGAATGGTAATGAAAACCCCCAATTCTGACAAGGTAATTACCCGGAGCGGAGCCCCTCAAGCCTTGGAGTATAGGGGGTCTACGGAAGTGGCAAGTTGTCGCAGCGCAATTCTTTGATAAATCGTAGACATAAAAAAACGCCCGCTTCCGTGAGGAGGCGGGCGTTCTTTTTGAACGTGGAAGCGGAATTAACGCTTCGAGTACTGCGGACGCTTACGCGCTTTACGCAGACCAACTTTCTTACGTTCAACTTCACGGGCGTCGCGAGTAACGAAACCAGCTTTGCGCAGAGCGCTACGCAGGGTTTCGTCGTAGTCCATCAGAGCGCGAGTGATGCCGTGGCGGATTGCGCCAGCTTGACCACTTACACCACCGCCGATCACGGTGACGTAGATGTCGAACTTCTCGACAGTCTCAGTCAGCTCCAGCGGCTGGCGAACTACCATGCGGGCAGTTTCGCGGCCGAAGAAGTTTTCCAGCGAACGGTTGTTGATGGAGATGTTACCAGTACCCGGACGCAGGAAAACGCGTGCGGTTGCGGTCTTGCGACGGCCAGTGCCGTAATTTTGAGTCGCCGACATAATGTACTATTCCGTTAAAACTTCAGTTCTTGGGGCTGCTGAGCAGTATGTGGGTGAGCAGCGCCCGCATAGACTTTCAGCTTACGGTACATGTCGCGACCCAGTGGGTTTTTAGGCAGCATGCCTTTAACCGCGGTCTCGATCACGCGCTCAGGGGCTTTGGCGATCAGCTTTTCAAAGTTGATCGACTTGATGCCGCCCGGGAAACCGGAGTGGGAGTAGTACATTTTGTCAGTGGTTTTAGCACCGGTTACACGAATCTGCTCAGCGTTGATTACGACGATGTAGTCGCCGGTGTCAACGTGAGGAGTGTACTCAGGCTTGTGCTTGCCACGCAGACGGCTCGCGATTTCGGTGGCCAGACGACCCAGGGTCTGACCAGCAGCGTCGACGACAAACCAGTCGCGCTTTACTGTTTCCGGTTTAGCAGTAAAAGTTTTCATTCTTTATAGCCTCAGGGGCCGCCCTGTAAATTAGACGGCGGATCTTACTGAATAGTGCGTACTTTGACAAGTCAAAGGCAGCCGGATACAGACGCTTTCGGGGGCTCGGGTCGGCGCGTCCGTTCAACGGCAAGATTCTTCGGCGGCGGCGCATCACTTCCACTGCAGAAAGAGGTCGGCAATTATGCAGATTGCGAAAAATATTTCAACCTGCTTTTATGATTGTTTTGCCCAAGGAGCACCCGATGGACTATCGCCAGCTAGGCCGTACCGACCTGAACGTGAGTGCAATCTGCCTCGGCACCATGACCTGGGGCGAGCAAAACACTGAAGCTGAAGCCTTCGCCCAGATCGAACGGGCCAAGGAAGCGGGGATCAATTTCATCGACACCGCTGAAATGTATCCAGTGCCGCCGAAAGCCGAAACTTATGCCACCACCGAGCGCTACATTGGCAATTATTTCAAAAGTCGCGGTGATCGCGCCGACTGGATCCTCGCCAGCAAAATTGCCGGCCCCGGCAACGGCATCGATTACATCCGCGACAATAACCTGCGCCATAACCGCCAGCACATCACCGAAGCGGTTGATGCGAGCCTGAAACGCCTGCAGACCGATTACATCGACCTGTACCAGTTGCACTGGCCTGAGCGCAGCACCAATTTTTTCGGACAGCTGGGCTACAAACACAAGATCGAAGCCAACCTCACCCCACTCGAAGACACCCTTGAGGCGCTCGACGAACAGGTGAAGGCAGGCAAGATTCGCCACATCGGTCTGTCCAACGAAACGCCTTGGGGCACCATGCGCTTCCTGGCGCTGGCCGAAGCGCGAGGCTGGCCACGTGCGGTGTCGATCCAGAACCCGTACAACTTGCTCAATCGCAGCTTTGAAGTCGGTCTGGCGGAAATCGCTATTCGCGAACAGTGTGGGCTGCTCGCTTATTCGCCGCTGGCGTTCGGCTTCCTGTCGGGCAAGTACGAAGGCGGCGCCCGTCCGCCAAAAGGTCGCCTGAGCCTCTACAGCCGCTTCAGCCGCTATTTCAATGCGCAATCGGAAGCGGCCTGCAGCCGTTATGTGGCACTGGCCCGCGAACACGGTCTGGATCCGGCGCAGATGGCGTTGGCCTTCGTGACCCAGCAACCGTTCGTGACCAGCAACATCATTGGCGCGACGACGCTGGAACAGCTGGACAGCAACATTGCCAGTTTTGATCTGAAACTGTCGGATGAGGTGTTGGCAGGAATCGAGGCGATTCACAAGGATCATCCGAACCCTGCACCGTAAGTCAAAAGATCGCAGCCTTCGGCAGCTCCTACACAGTTCACACCGGGTTCTGTGCAGGAGCTGCCGCAGGCGGCGATCTTTTTCAGCCTCT
Source organism: Pseudomonas fluorescens (assembly GCF_900636825.1). NCBI lineage: Bacteria > Pseudomonadati > Pseudomonadota > Gammaproteobacteria > Pseudomonadales > Pseudomonadaceae > Pseudomonas > Pseudomonas fluorescens. The sequence goes on from NZ_LR134318.1 coordinate 4,909,079, forward strand.
CACAGCGACCGCGCAATGATCTCCTTCATGATTTCATTGGTGCCGGCATAAATCCGCTGTACTCGCGCATCGGCCCATGCCCGGGCCACCGGATACTCCCACATGAACCCGTAGCCGCCATGCAACTGCACGCATTCGTCGAGCACTTTGCATTGCAGGTCGGTGCCCCAGTATTTGGCCATTGCCGCCGTCGGCACATCCAGTTTGCCTTGCAGATGCAGTTCCAGACACTTGTCGACAAACACCCGGCCAATCTGAATCTCCGTGGCCATCTCGGCCAATTTGAATCGGGTGTTCTGGAAGTCGGCAATCGCCTTGCCGAAGGCTTTGCGATCGCGGGTGTAATCGAGCGTCCACTGCAACGCCGCTTCAGCCGAGGCGAGCCCGCCTATGGCCACCGTCAGGCGCTCCTGGGGCAATTCCTGCATCAGGTACGCAAACCCGGCTCCGGCCTGACCCAACAAATTTTCCTTCGGCACTCGTACGTCCTGGAAGAACAATTCGGACGTGTCCTGAGCCTTCATTCCGACCTTCTCCAGGCGCTTGCCTTTCTCGAAGCCCGGCGTGTTCGCTTCGACCAGAAACAGGCTGGTGCCCTTCGCGCCGGCCTTGGGATCGGTCTTGGCGACGACGATCACCAGATCGGCCAAGAAACCATTGGTAATGAATGTTTTCGAGCCGTTGATCACATATTCATCACCGTCCAGCACGGCGGTGGTTTTCACCCCTTGCAGATCGGATCCCGCGCCCGGCTCGGTCATGGCGATGGCCGTGACCATTTCGCCCGACACCAGTTTCGGCAGGTACTTGTGCTTCAACGCCTCGCTGCCGTAATGCAGGATGTATGGCGCGACGATGTCCGAGTGCAGCGAAAAGCCGATTCCGGTCAGGCCCAGGCGCCCCACCTCTTCGATCACCACCGCGCTGTAGAGAAAGTCCGCGCCCAACCCGCCATATTCCTCCGGCAGGTGCGAGCAGAGCATCCCCGCCTCCCCCGCCTTGTTCCAGAGCTTGCGGTCGATATGGCCTTGTTTCTCCCAATGTGCGTGATACGGCACGGCCTCTTTTTCGAGGAATGTTCGCACGCTGTCGCGGAACAATTCGTGCTCGGAGCTGAACAAGGTTCTGGGAATCATGCGGCACCTGTCTTTCTTGTTGGAGGGATATGGCTTTCAGAGACTAAGCCCGACTTCCGCAACGGGACACTGGACACATCCGACAAAAAATAAGACGATCCAGCCGTCTGGTGACCACTTTCCCTTATAAAAACAAAACAAAAGTTGAATTATGTCCAAGCAAGTCTCCACGCCCTTGCGGCGCGTCAGCATCCTGGCAATCGACCGGGTTTTCGCTTACACCCTCATGCAGGCCAAGGATTTTTTCCACGTGGCCAGCCTGCGCTACGGCAAACAACTGGGCCATGGCCTGACACCGGCGTTTGAAACACGCATCGTCAGCCCCGATGGCAAACCGGTGAAAAGCTTCAGCGATGTGGTCATGCCGGTCGACGGCGGCCTGGAAAATACCGATGTCATCATCCTCCCGGCGTTCTGGGATGATTTCGAAGCTCTATGCAGCCGTTACCCGCAAATCCTGCCATGGCTGCGTGAACAGCACGCCCGCGGTGCCGTCCTCTGCGGCGAAGCCACCGGCGTCTTCTGGCTGGCCGAAGCCGGATTGCTCGACGGTAAGGAAGCGACCACCTATTGGCGTTTTTTCAACGCCTTCACCGAACGCTTCCCGAAGGTGTATCTCAATCAGGACAAGCACCTGACCGATGCCGACAACCTTTATTGCGCCGGTGGCACCACGTCGGCCTGCGACCTTTACATCTATCTGATCGAGCGCTTCTGCGGGTCCAATGTCGCCCAAGCCGTGGCGCGCGACATTCTCTATGAGGTGCAGCGCAGCTATTCGCCGGGCCGCATCGGTTTCGGCGGACAGAAGCTGCATCAGGACGTGATCATCCTGCAAATCCAGCACTGGCTCGAAGAGCACTTCGCCGACAAATTCCGTTTCGAGGACGTCGCACGCGAACACGGCATGAGCATCCGCAACTTCATGCGGCGCTTCCAGACCGCAACCGGTGACAAACCGCTGCACTACCTGCAGCGCCTGCGCATCGAAACCGCGAAAGGCTTGCTTTCGGGCACGCGCAAAAGCATCAAGACCATCAGCTATGAAGTCGGGTATGACGATGCCAGCTTCTTTGCGAGGCTGTTTCGCCAGCACACCGAGCTGTCGCCGAACCAGTATCGGCAGCAGTTTCAGCAGGCTGCATAAAAGCAAAAGATCGCAGCCTGCGGCAGCTCCTACAGAATGGCGTACACCTGTAGGAGCTGGCCAAGCCTGCGATCTCTTGATCTTCAGCGCATAAAAAAAGGCCTGCAATCGCAGGCCCTTTTTATTTGCCGAATCCGCTTAAGGCTTGTGCGCCCGCGACAGGAATTCGTGGGACTGCATCTCCAGCAAACGGCTCAGTGTGCGTTGAAACTCGAAGTTCAGACGTCCGCCGGTGTACAGATCTTTCAGCTCCACTTCGGCAGAAATGATCAGCTTCACGTTGCGGTCGTAGAACTCGTCGACCATGTTGATGAAGCGACGGGCGATATCGTCGGTGGTGACGCTCATCTGCTCGACGCCGCTGAGCAGCACGGCGTGGAAGATCTTGCCCAGTTCGATGTAGTCGTTCTGGCTGCGCGGGCCGTCGCACAGTTCGCGGAAGTCGAACCAGGCCACGTCATCGCAGGTGCGCAGTGCACGGATCTCGCGATTCTCGATGATCAGCACGTCATTCTCGACCGCTGCGGTGCACTCTGGCGTCAGCGCGCGGAAACTCTTGCGCAGGCTTTCATTAGCGGCTTCGTCGAGCGGATAGTGGAACAGCTCGGCTTGTTCGAGGTGACGAAGGCGATAATCGACGCCGCTGTCGACGTTGACGATCTCAGTGTTCTGCTTGATCAGCGCGATTGCCGGCAGGAAACGCGCACGTTGCAGACCGTCCTTGTACAACCCGTCCGGGACGATGTTCGAGGTCGCCACCAACGTCACGCCGTTCTTGAACAACTCTTCCATCAGCGTGCCGAGGATCATTGCGTCGGTGATATCAGAGACGAAAAACTCATCGAAGCAGATCACCCGCGATTCCGCCGCGAAGCGCTTGGCGATGATCGTCAGCGGGTTTTTCTCGCCGCCGAGGGTTTTCATTTCTTCGTGCACGCGCTTCATGAAGCGGTGGAAGTGGGTGCGGGTCTTTTCCTTGAACGGCAGCGCTTCGAAGAAGGTGTCGACCAGATAGGTTTTGCCGCGACCGACGCCGCCCCAGAAATACAGGCCCTTGACCGGCGTCTGATCTTTTTTGCCGAACAGCTTGCTCAGCAGACCCGGCTTGTTCTGATCGGCGGCGATCAGGTCCTCGTACAGACGCTGCAAATGACGCACGGCCGTTTCCTGCGCGGCGTCATGGAAGAAATCCGGGCGTTTCAGATCAGCTTGATATCGTTCTAGGGGCGTCATAATTCGTTAGCAAGGCAACAAAAACGGGCCGTCACTGTAGCGACGGCCTGTGGGAATGGCAATCGGCCCTTGGTCGGGTCGTGCCGCCGATTAGTCCTGAGCCGGGGTCAGCGCGATGCGCAAGGCCTCGATGGCCGCATCCCGCGCGCCGCTGTCGGCGAACGCCGGGCTGTCGCCGACACACTCGCCTTCCAGCCAGACACTGAAGCTCAGGTCTTCGCTGCGAACATCCAATGGCTGACCGGATTGCAGCTGCTTGGTCACCTGCCCGGCGGTTTTGCCATCGGCAAAGTTGCGCGACAACAGCAGTTGCTCGCCATCGGCCGCCAGCAGACGGAAACGGAAACTGCCGTCGTCTTCACGGAAACTGACGAAACGCGCGGCTTTCGCGGCTTTCTTCTTGGTGGTCGCGGCAACCTGAACCTGATTGACGAAAGAGCGCAGGCCGACGGCTTCGCGCAGTTCGTTGAGGAACGGCGTGGCGACCGCACGGGCCTTTTTCGCGCCGATCTGCAGAATGTCTTCCAGGTCCGCCGGGCGCTCGATCAACTGGTGATACTTCTCGCGGGACTCGCCCAGCTGGTTGTCGAGCAACTGGAACAGACGGTTCTTCGCCTCGCCCCAACCCAGACCGCCAAGCAGTTCGCTGCGGAATTCGTCAGCCTGTGCCGGCGTAGCGAACGCCGTGTATAGGGTGAACAGGTGCGAATTGTCCGGATCCTTGGCTTCGCCCGGCGCCTTGGAGTCGGTGACGATCCGCGAGATCGCGTCCTTCATCTCTTTGGCGCTGGAGAACAGCGGGATGGTGTTGTCGTAGCTCTTCGACATCTTGCGACCGTCGAGGCCGGGCAACGTCGCCACGCTTTCCTCGATCAGCGCCTCAGGCATGGTGAAGAACTCTTTGCCCTGACCGAACAGATGATTGAAGCGCTGGCCGATGTCACGGGCCATTTCGACGTGCTGAATCTGGTCACGACCGACCGGCACCTTGTGCGCATTGAACATCAGGATGTCCGCAGCCATCAGCACCGGGTAGCTGTAGAGGCCCATGGTAACGCCCGCGTCCGGGTCTTCACCGGTTTCGACGTTCTTGTCCACCGACGCCTTGTAGGCGTGAGCGCGATTGAGCAGGCCCTTGGCGGCAACGCAGGTCAGCAGCCAGGTCAGCTCAGGGATTTCCGGGATGTCGGACTGCCGGTAGAACGTCACCCGATCGACATCCAGACCACCGGCCAGCCAGGTCGCGGCGATTTCCAGACGCGAGCGCTGGATGCGCAGCGGGTCATCGCATTTGATCAGGGCGTGATAGTCGGCCAGGAAGTAGAACGAGTCGGCATTGCTGTCGCGGCTGGCGAGAATGGCCGGACGGATGGCGCCGGCATAGTTGCCCAGATGCGGGGTGCCGGTGGTGGTGATGCCGGTAAGAATGCGGGTACGGTTGGTCATGGGTAATCGCTTGTCAGACTGCAATCAATTCGAGAGACGCGGCAGGATCAGATCCTTGAGATCGGTCAGCTTGCCATGAAAAAAGTGTCCGCATTCTGCCACTTTCAGCAGCTCATGGGGGCGCGGCAGTTGTTGCGACCAGTCGTAAACCAGTTGCGGATCGATGACTTCGTCGGTTTCCGGCTGGATCACCGTCAGCTCGCCATGTTGCGGCAGTTGATCCTGCTCACCCAGACGCATGACCGCTGGCGCAACCATGAACAGATGCTTGAGCTGCAAGCCCTGCGCTTCAAGGCGGCCGCCGAGACTTGCTGCAACAAATCCGCCGAAGGAAAAACCGAACAGGGTCAGCGGCAGCTCCGGGTGTTTTTCCCGCAGCCATGCCGCCGCGGCCTGCGCGTCGTCGACTTCACCGGTGCCCATATCGTGCGTGCCCTGGCTGGCGCCAACGCCGCGATAGTTGAAGCGCAAGGTGATCAGACCGGCGTCGCGCGCGGTGCGCTGCAGGGTCGAGACGACCTTGTTGAGCATGGTGCCGCCTTGGACCGGGTTCGGATGGCAGATCAGCGCGATGCCGACTGGCTGCTCGTTATCCAGGTACAGGCTCTCTAATTGACCCACCGGGCCGTCAATCACAACTGGGGTTTCACGCATCAGCAAGGGAGGAACTCCGTGACCTCGAATAGGGTCGACTCGTCTAGCAAATTGTCTGTGCCAATCTATTGCGAGTGAATCGCGGTATACAGCGCAGGTTCGAGCCGTTAACGTAAAGCAAAGCCGTTTATAGAGGAAGGACTCGTGGAACACTCGCTCTTAGTTTGGTTGTTACCGACTCTTGCCCTGGTTGTGGGTGTCGCCATTGGATTCCTGATCGCGCGCGTTGCGCCGAACGCCGCGCCGAGCCGTACGCAGCGTCAACTGGATGATATCCAGGAGCGCTTCGACAGTTATCAAAACGAGGTGGTCACCCACTTCAACAGCACGGCGATGCTGGTCAAGAAGCTCACTCAGAGCTACCAGGAAGTGCAGGATCATCTCGCCGAGGGTGCCAATCGTCTGGCCCTGGACGAACAGACCCGCCAGCGCCTGATCGCTGCCCTGCACGCTGATGCGGCACAGGCACCGCGTGAACGCCTGACGCCACCGCGCGATCAGGAGCCGCCGCGCGACTACGCACCGAAATCGCCGAACTCCCCGGGAATGCTCGACGAGCACTACGGTTTGAAGAAGTAAGCAGTTTTCGCTGAAAACAAAAAGCCCCCGGACAATTCGGTTGTCCGGGGGCTTTTTTGTATCTGATGATTTGGCAGCGACCACAAAACCTGTAGGAGCTGTCGAGTGCAACGAGGCTGCGATCTTTCGATGCTGATTTTTCAAGATCAAAAGATCGCAGCGTGCCGCAGCTCCTACCGGGCGCATACAAAAAAATGCCCGATCACCGGATCGGGCATTTCTTCATTCAGCGCTTCAGTTACGGATACTGCTGAACCGTACCCGGCTGCTGTTGCTGCTGGCCACCATACTGCTGACCCGGAATCGCCTTGAGGTTGACCTCGACCCGGCGATTCTGCGCGCGGCCATTCACATCGCCGTTGCTCGCGATCGGGTTATCCGGACCGGCGCCACGGGCCGACAGGTTGGCACCACTGACGCCTTGCGAGGTCAGGTAGGTCGCCACGCTCTGCGCACGACGCTGGGACAGATCCATATTGTGCTGGCGGCTGCCGGTGCTGTCGGTGTAGCCGACGATTTCGATCTGGTTCTGGTTGAACTCTTTCAGCGAGTTGGCCAGGTTGTTCAGCGGCTGGTAGAAGCTCGACGCGATGTTCGCCGAATCGGTAGCGAAGGTGATGTTGCCAGGCATGATCAGTTTGATCTGATCGCCTTCACGCTGCACTTCGACACCGGTGTTGGCCATGCTGGCGCGCAGTTTCTTTTCCTGCTGGTCGGCGTAGTAACCGTAACCTGCAGCGGAGGCGCCGACCACGGCCGCGCCGATCAACGCGCCCTTGCCACGATTGTCGTGGCCGATGGCGGCGCCGGCGAGTGCACCGGCCAGCGCACCGAGGCCGCCGTATTTGGCGGTTTTGCTCATGCCTTGCGAGCCACCGTCAGCCTGACCCTGATTGTCATACGGGTTAGGCGACGCGCAGCCGGACAGCACGGCCACGGCAGTAGCGACAATAATCAAACGACGCGTGGTGAACATGGAGAGCTCCTGGTTTTTTTGCATTCTGTGGTACAGCGGCCACTAATCAACTAATGGACCTGCGCGGGGGTTGGATCATGACAATGCCCAAAAATTCCGCCCGACGCCCATGACAAAAAATTCAGGCACGCACAAACGGGTTCTCGCGCATCTCATCGCCAAGGCGTGTATCCGGTCCGTGCCCGGTCACGACCGTTGCATCTTCGTCCAGGGTGTACAGCCGCTGCTTGATCGAACGCACGATGGTCGCCTGATCGCCGCCCCACAAATCCGTGCGCCCTACTCCGCGACGAAACAGCGTGTCGCCAGCTATCAACAGCTTAGCCTCGGAAAACCAAAAGCTCATGGAACCGGGTGTATGACCGGGCGTATGCAGGGCCACACCGCAACCGCACGCCAGTTCTTCGTCATCGCTCAGCCAGCGATCCGGCGACGGCACTGGCGTGTACGGCACACCGAACATCTGGCATTGCATCTCCAGGTTGTCCCAAAGGAACTGGTCTTCCTTGTGCAAATGCAGAGTCGCCCCGGTCTTCTCTTTCATTTGCCCGGAAGCCAGAAAGTGATCGAGGTGCGCGTGGGTGTGGATGATGCTGACGACTTTCAGGCCATGCGCATCGAGCCGCGCCATGATCAGATCGGGGTTGCCGCCCGGGTCGACGACGATGGCTTTTTTGCTGATCGGATCGCCAATGATGGTGCAGTTGCATTGAAGCGGGCCTACCGGGAAGGTTTCGCGAATCAGCGCTGGGGTGGCGGCGGGCATGGGAACTCCTGAACGGTATTTGATCCTCGCAGGATACGGTCACCCTCTTCAGTATTCCATGTCATCGGTTGAATCGTCCGCTATCTCAACACGCCGAGTTCCTTCGCCCGCGCCACGGCTTGGGTTCGCCGCTCCACGCCCAACTTGCTGTTGATGTGACTGGCGTGGGTTTTCACCGTGTGCAGCGAGATAAACAATTGCTCGCTGATTTCCTGATTCGAGCAGCCTTGAGCGATCAGGCGCAGGACTGCCAGTTCCCGGCTGCTGAGCTGTTCGGTGGTTGACGTCTCGACAACCGCGCGGGGGGCGGGCTGTGGAAAGTGTGCCAGTAGTTGCTGACAGACAGCCGTCGAAGAAGTCGCCTGCAATTGCCCGCGCGTCCAGTCCGCATGGGCTTTGATCAGCGCGTCGAAAGGCTGCAAGACACCGCCGGCCGCCGCTTCGAGTGCCTGCATGAGGGCTTTGCGCGCTTCGACATCTCGTCCACCGCTCAACAGCAGCGCCACTTTCTGCGTCAGCGCCATCACACTCAGCAACTGCCGCCCGGTTTGCTGGCCGTTTTCGTGCAACACGTTCAAGCGCCCTTCGGCGAGCATCGGTTGCCCCTGGTTCAGGTCGAGCAATGCTTGTTGCAGTTCGATGTGCAGAGGCAGCTGTGGGTGAAACTCCGGCGGCGCAGCAGCACGCTCACCGGTGTAGGTCTGGCCCAATCGCGCCAGCCAGGCTTCGGCCAGATCCGTGCGTCCCTGTGCCAGCCACAGCTCGCATTTGACCAGCGTGATCATCGCCAGATAGTAAATCGGCGGCACGTCCCAGATGTGCATCAGTCGTTCGGCTTCTGCCAGTTCCGCGAAAGCTCTGGCGAACTCGCCTTGCGCACCGTCCAGACGGGCAATCACACAATGCCCGATCAGCACGCTGATATCGCGACAGGCGCGCGCCTCGGCAATCCCGCTCAACAAGCGCCCCCGCGCGGCCTGGGGTTGCAGGCGCATGGCCAACAGGAAACCCTCGTACAGCGTCAGCCGAGCGCGTACCGCATACAAGCGTTGTGACGACAACCCGCGCAAGCGCTCCAGCCCCTGATGCACCTCGGCGAGCGCACGCAGGATTTCCCCGCGCGACTGTAATACCCGCGCCCGATCGTAATGCGCCAATGCTTCGAACAAGGGATTGCCGACCCGCTGCGCCAGCTCCAGAGATTCTCGGTTCAAGCCCCGTGCGCGCCACAGATCACCGTCGGCAATCGCCAGATTGGACAAGGTCGACAAACACATCAGCCGCTGACCGTAGCGCTTGGCCGGCAGGCTCTCCAGCGCTTCGCTGCAGTATTGCAGGGTCAACTCGCGATGCCCGCGACCACGGGCGATGATTCCGCTGAGTGCCAGCCATTGCGCCAGCATCGACTTTTGCGCGGTAGCTGACGGTGCCGGCAGAAAGCGACTGAGATGACTGGACAACTCTTCAGCCGCATCGAGCTGACAGGCCAGACCCAGCGCCCAACTGTAGAGAACGATCAAACGCGGCGTGCTTATCAGCAGGCTGTCGGGCAAATCCATTTTCCAGCGCAGCAACATGCCGATGTTCTGCTCGGCCAGCAGTTGCTCTTCGGACAGGTTCTGCACCAGGTTTGCCGCCACATCGAGATGCCCGGCACGCAACGCTTGCTCCACTGCTTCATCGAGCAGCCCTTGCGCATTGAACCAGCGACAGGCGCGCAGATGCAGAGTCGCGGGCGGCACCAGCGCCTGTGTGATCGGCCGGCTGCGTAGCAAATCCGAAAACAAATGGTGATAGCGGTACCAGTGACCATGCTCATCCAGCGGCACCAGAAAAACCTGATGCGCCAATAGGAAACGCAGGATTTCAGCGCTGTCATGAGCCTCGCGCACCGCGTCGCACAGCTCGCTGCAAAAGCGCTCCTGTGGCGCCGTGTCGTAAAGAAACGCCTGCACTTCGGCCGGCAGGCAATCGATCACCTCTTCAAGCAGGTAGTCGCGGATCAGCCCTTCGCCACCGTTCAATGCTTGCGGCAATCCCGCATCGCTGCCTGCTTCGGCCACCGCCAGCAGCCAGAAACGCAGACCGGCGACCCAGCCCTCGCTGCGCTGAATCAGGTTTTCCAGCGCTTCGCCGCGCAGCGAAGTGCTATGGCGATCGAGCAAGGTCAGCGCCTCATCGTGGGTCAGGCGTAAATCCTGTTCATGCAATTCCAACAACTGGCGCGACAGCCGCAAGCGTGCCAGATGCCAATCCGGGCGCTGGCGACTGGTGACCATCACCAGCAAGCCATCAGGCAAATGATTGAGGAAAAATTGCAGGCAACGATCAAGCACCGGGCCTTGGGCGAGATGATAATCGTCGAGCACCAGCAGCAACGGTGCCGCCGGATCAAGGTGCGCCGCCAGCTCATCAAGCAGCCCGTCCAGCCACTCTTCGAAGGCAAACGGCTGATGACGCTGGCGCATTTTCAGCAGGCCGAGCGCACGACTGCCCAACGGCGCGAAATAATCCTGCAAGCCCTCGAGCAATCGCTCGAGAAATCGCCCGGGATCGCTGTCACGCGGGCTCAAGCCCAGCCAGAGACTGCGCCAGTGCGCCGGCAGGCTCTGACAGAACTCCACCGCCAGCGAACTCTTGCCAAACCCGGCGGGCGCGCTGACCAGCAACAGCCGCCCACCGAGCCCGGCCTGCAGACGCTCGCAAAGTCTTGGTCGCAGCACGTATCCGTCGGGCAATGGCGGGCGGAAAAAACGCCCTTCCAGTGCCGTGACGGCAACACTTGCAGGACCCGGAATCGGGGACAGATCAGTCATGGCCGGCTCTTGTTCGAAGGCGATTGGCGGCGTTGCAGATGTCCGCAGCCTAGCCTTAAACGAAGAGGTAATGAAGGTCACTGCTACAAATGGCTACAAAAAGGCTACATAAACGTATGCACAACACCACGCAGGAGCTGCCGCAGGCTGCGATCTTTTGATGTTTTTTTCAAGATCAAAAGATCGCAGCCTGCGGCAGCTCCTACAAAAGCAAAAACGCCCCGAACCAGTCGGGGCGTTTTCACGAGGATGCGGCCTCGGGTTTACAGCGGATTAGCGAACGCCGTCCTGACGCAGAGCGGCCGGAGTGAAGTCGCTGGTGGTGGCAGTGAAGCCGAAGTCATACGCACTCTTCTCTTCGTTTTTCATGCCCAGTGCCAGATAGCGGCCCGATTGCAGGTCGTAGAGGGTTTCCAGGGCGTACCACGGCACTTGCTTGTCGTAGTAGTTCTCGGCATGCGCCTCAGCCACACGCCACAGCTGACCACGACCGTCGTAATGGTCGATCACCGCTGCTTGCCAGGTGTCTTCATCGATATAGAAATCACGTTTGGCGTAAATGTGGCGTTGACCTTCCTTCAGGGTTGCCACGACATGCCAGACCCGGCGCAGCTCGTAACGCGCCAGATCCTGATTGATGTGGCCGGCCTTGATAATGTCGGCGTACTTCAATTTCGGATCGTCGAGCTTGTAGCTGTCGGAGGCGATGTACATCTCTTTTTTGCCTTCGAGTTTCCAGTCGTAGCGATCCGGCGCACCGTTGAACATGTCGAGGTTGTCGGAAGTCCGCAGGCCGTCCGCCGCAGTGCCCGGGCCGTCATAAGACACTTGCGGTGCCCGGCGCACACGGCGCTGACCGGCGTTGTAGACCCACGCCGAACGCGGTTCCTTGACCTGATCGAGGGTTTCGTGCACCAGCAGCACACCACCGGCCAGACGCGCTGGCGCGGTCACTTTCTGCTTGAAGTAGAACAGGATATTGCCCGGGTTCGCCGGATCGTAATCCTTCATCTTGTCGCGGAACACGAACTGATCCTGGAAGTACACCAGGCTGAACGAGCCGTTCGGCTGTGGCGTCGCCTGGGTTACCAGACGGGTCACGCTGCCGCCGCGATAGCGGGTGATGTGGTTCCAGATGACCTCTACGCCGGTCTTTGGAATCGGGAATGGCACGGCGGTATCGAAGTTTTCCAGACCGTTGCCGCCAGACACCAGGTTGGTGGTGGTGGCGTTTTTCTTGATGGCGGCGAACACGTCATCCGGCACGGTCGCGCCGCGATGGGACGGATAGACCGGCATCTTGAAGGTTTCAGGGTAGCGCTTGAACATTGCGTACTGGCCAGGAGCGAGCTTGTCCTTGTACTTGTCCACGTCTTTCGCGGTGATGGTGAACAGCGGTTGCTCACTGGCGTAAGGGTTCGCGAGGAAACCCTTGCTGTCGACCGCACCGGCATTCTTCGGCAGCGGCTTCCAGGCCGGGATCGAACCGTCGGCATTACCGGCCATTTCCGCGCCCATCGGGGTCAGGCTCTTGCCCAGCTTGTCCGCTTCAGCGGCAGGCACCGCCGCCATGACGCTTGTCGCCAGCAGCGACAGGCCCAGAACACCGGCGTGGAACAGACTCTTTGTTATTTTCATATGTGTGTTCGTCCTGAAATGCAGTGCTTAGAAGTTCACGCCGAAGCTGAGCGCAACGAAATCGCGGTCATCCACAGTGGTGTACTTGCCGTCGAAGAAGTTGGTGTAAGCCAGGCTCGCGGTGTAGGTGTTCTGGTATTCGGCATCGACACCGAGGCTGACCGCCTTGCGACCTTCCTCGAAGTTGCCGCCAGGGCCTGGCGAGTAACCGCTGACGTCGTGGGACCAGGCCACGTTCGGCTTGAGGTTGACCCCGGCGAAGACGTCGTTGTATTCCCAGATGGCCCGGCCACGGTAGCCCCAGGACATCGAGGTGGTGAAACCGTCGTTGTCGCAATTGCGGCTGCGGTTGTTTTGTGGCGAACCGGGACCTGCGCCGTTGATGGTGCTGTTGTTGAGAATGTTGGCGCAGGTGTTGGTGGTGCCGGTGGCTGGCAACTCGCCCGGGCCGTAAACCGGATCGCGGCCGTAACGCATGTCGGAACGGCTTTCCAGCCCGCCAACGTAAGTTGCGCCGACTTCACCGACGAGGGTCAGACGGCTGGCGCCCATGACCTGATCGAAGAAGTGCGTGAACGTTGTCTGGATCTGGGTGATTTCCTTGCGCTCGTAGCCATGCAGATCCTGGCCGGGAACACCAGTGAGCAGCGAAGCGTTGGTCAAGGCGCCGCCCAGCGGACGTACCCCGGCGAACAGAATGTCGGTGGAGTTCAGTTGCACCGGCGCGTTCGGACGGTAGCTGATCTCACCGCTCCACGCCGTACCGGTAGCCAGGGTGGTGGAGAAGCTCAGGCCATAGAGGCGAATGTCTTCAGGGTATTCGATGAAGTAGTTCGAGTTACCCGCGACCAGCAGCGGTGCGAGTGCAGCAAATGGCCCCGGCAGCGCGGCGGCAGTGTTGTAGACCGACTGCGGCGCACCCGTGGCGCTGAAGATTGGCGCACGGCTGTGGTAGTTCATGAAGTAGGCGCCGAACTCGGTGTCGAGTGGCTCGAACATGTATTTGAGAGACGCGCCCCACTGACCGCTGTCACGCGCATCGCGGTCGGCGCCACGGCGCACCAGCACGCCTTCTTCGTCGACGTTGACACCGTTGGCCGCCAATGGCCCCAGCGCGATGGCAGGGATTTGCGAACGCTTGTTCAGCACGCGCAAGTTGCTGTCGCAGCCATCGGCAACGATGTCCGGTTGCGAGAAAAACGTGCCGCAGTTATCGACGACGGTCTGGTCCCATTCCAGCTGATAGAACGCTTCGGCCGAGAGATTCTCGGTCAGGCTCTGGGACACATAGAACATGTTGACCGGAATCAGGCCTTCCTTGATCTCGGCGCCCGGACGACGGAATGCAGAGACGTCGATCGGGTTGATCGAGTTGATGCCGCCGCCGATGAAGGTACTTTCACCCCAGCTTACGACCTGCTTGCCCAGACGCACCGAGCCCGGCTGATCGGCAACCGAATAATTGTGATAGACGAAGGCGTCGAGGATCTGCCCGCCGGACGACTTGGCGCCTTCCTTGCGGTTGCTGTCGCTGATGTCCTTGAACTCACGGCTCTCGTCCTTGAGTTCGAAGTCGTACCAGTATTTGCCACGGACGAACACGCCGGTGTCGCCGTATTTCAATTCAAGGTCATGGATGCCCTTGAAGATTTTCGAGAAGGTTTCGCCGCTTTTGAAGTTGGCGTGACCGTCATCGGACGTCTGCGACAGGCCGCGGCCGCCGTTGTTGACGCCAATGAGGTTCTTGTTCGGGCTCTGAGTAGACCAACTGGCACCGAGCGACAGGGACGAGTCGAACTGACCCTCGATTTCACCGACGTTGAAACTGACGCCGAATGCGGGCCCGGCGAGCGAAGAAGCAAGACTGACCGCCAGAGGCAGTTTCGCCCGGCGCCAGAACTGGTTTACTGAGGTCATCGACGCTACTCCATGTGCATTATTGTTATGGCAGTGAGTACTTTTAAAAACGCTGTGGAAGATCGGGCGCCAAGGCTGCCGCAAATCACTCCAACGTTGCTCGCCCCGTCTAGCGCGTGTGCTCCGTTCTTAAAAATCCTTGAGCGGACTATAGCCAGCAGGTGGTACTGCTTGATCCCTCTAAAGTGTGATTTGCAGCCGCCAACCACTCTGGAACAGTCCTTTCGCCAGTCCGACGCATGTCGGCACGGCAAGGATGGCTGATTTTTCCGATTTCACAAGCCAAGCGCTTGCTTGGTGGGTCTGGCGCGCCGTTTTCGGCGCGCCAGCAGAGGTCAAAGCGTAGACAGGAAGGTGCTGTTGTTGGCCTGCCATTCGGTGATGTCGAGGCGGATGCGCTTTTTGTCGAGCTTGCCGACACTGGTCTTGGGAATTTCGGTAACAAGGGCGATTTGACTGGGGATCGCCCACTTGCTCAGGTGCCCCAGTTCGACAAACGGCTTGAGATGTTCCTTGAGTTCACGCGCCCCGATCTCATGCCCTTCACGGATCACCAGCAAGGCAAACGGACGTTCACCCCACTGTGGATCGGCGATGCCCACCACTGCTACTTCGCGTACCGCCACGTGACGACTGATGAGGTCTTCGAGGTCCAGCGAGGAAATCCATTCGCCGCCGGTCTTGATCACGTCCTTGATGCGGTCGCGGATGTCGATCACGCCCATGCTGTCGAGGGTGGCGACGTCGCCAGTGTGCAGCCAGCCGCCGGCCCACAGTTCGGCGCCCTTCTGCGGTTCGTTGAAATAGCCCTCGGTGAGCCACGGCGCACGCAGCACCAGCTCGCCTTGAGTCTCGCCATCGGCCGGGAGGAAATTGCCGTCAGTGTCGACGATCGCCGCTTCCACCAATGGCCCCGGCACTCCGGCCTTGATCCGGTAGGTGGTGCGCTCGTCTTCGCTGCCGGCCATCAGTTCATCGTTAAGATGGGCGCAGGACACCAGCGGCCCGGTTTCCGACATGCCATACGCGGCCGTGAGCTGAATGCCCCGGGCCTTGGCGGTTTCGTACAACGTGCGATTGAGCGCGCTGCCGCCAATGACGATTTTCCAGCCGCCGAAATCGGTGTCTTGCGCGCCCTTGGCATTGAGCAACATTTGCAGGATGGTCGGCACGCAATGGGAGAACGTGACCTTCTCCTTGCGCCACAACTCCACGAGGAATTCCGGATCGTAGCGCCCCGGATAAACCTGCTTGAGGCCAAGCATGGTCGCCACGTACGGCAAGCCCCAGGCGTGAACGTGGAACATCGGCGTGATCGGCATGTACACGTCGTTGGTGCCGAGCAGGCGCACGCTGTCGATGCAACCCATGATCGTCGACACGCCCATGGTGTGCAGCACCAGTTGCCGATGGGTGAAATACACGCCTTTCGGGTTGCCAGTGGTCCCGGTGGTGTAAAACGTGGTCGCGACAGAGTTTTCGTCAAAGTCCTGGAAATCGTATTGCGGGCTCGCCGCCGTGAGCAATTGCTCGTATTCACCGACCAGATTCGGCAGCTCGGCGGTCTTCTCCGGCAGATCGGTGAGCAGCAAGGTTTTCTCGACCGTGGTCAGGTGCGGCGCAATGGCTTGATACAGGCCGACGAACTCGCTGTTGACCAGCACAAAGCGGTCCTCGGCGTGGTTCATGGTGTAGAGGATCTGCTCCGGAGACAGGCGCACGTTGATCGTGTGGATCACCGCGCCGATCATTGGAATCGCGAACATGCATTCCAGATAACGATGGCTGTCCCAGTCCATTACCGCCACGGTATCACCGGCTTTCACACCGGCGGCCGTGAGCACATTGGCCAGCCGTGCGACACGTTCGATCAGGGTCGGGTAACTGTAGCGAATCTGGTCACGGTAGATGATCTCGCGGGTTTTCTCGTAACGGGCGCCGGACAGCAGCAGCCGTTTGATCAGCAATGGATACTGGTAAGCCCCATCGGCCGGGGGAATGACGCGAGTCTGCAACATAAGAATCCCTTTTCTGACTGCACGGTGTTGGCGGAGAGATTCGTACTCTAGTGCGCCTGCATGACAGTCAAATCAGCCAAAGGAATGATTTGCACAGCCGTACAAATGCTAGCTTTGCGCCAGCATCCTTGGTATCAGGAAAGTGAATATGGGACCTGTAGGAGCTGCCGAAGGCTGCGATCTTTTGATTTTGTCTTTGGAGAAACAGATCAAGAGATCGCAGCCTCGTTTCACTCGTCAGCTCCTACAGGGGGGCCGTGTCGAGATCAGTGCATTTCGGTGAACGCGATTTTCACGCCAAGAGCAATCAGCACGGCGCCCATGGTGCGGTCGAACCAGTGGCCCATACGGGCAAAACCGGCGCGCACGCGCTGTTGGCTGAACAGCATCGCCACCAGGCAGAACCAGAGCGCGGTGGCCACGGCCAGGTAAACGCCGTAACCGGCCTGCACCGCCAGAGGCGTGTGCGGATTGATCACCACGGTGAACAGCGACAGGAAGAACAGCGTGGCTTTCGGGTTCAGGCCGTTGGTCACGAAGCCGGAGGTGAACGCGCCGCGCGCGGTGCGGATGCCGGCCTCTTTGTGCAGATCATCGCTCACCGCTTTGGCCGGTTGCGCGCGCAAGGCCTTGAAGCCGATGTACAGCAGATAAGCAGCGGCGGCCCATTTCAAGGCATTGAACAGCACAATCGACTGCGACACGATCAGCCCGATGCCCAGCAGCGAATAACCGACGTGCAGGAAAATCGCCGTGCCGACGCCCAGCGCCGTCCACGTACCGGCGCGACGACCGTGGGTCACGCTCTCGCGCACCACCACGGCAAAATCCGGACCCGGGCTGGCGACGGCCAGCAAGTGGATCAGCGCAACGGTCAAAAACTCGGTCCAGTACATGGGGGCTCCTCGAAATTGGGTTGTTCAAACTCGGCTCACCCCCGAATGCTTTCCCCTGTGGGAGCGAGCCTGTTCGCGAATGCGGTAGCTCAGCCAACAAAGATGTTGAATCGGATATGGCATTCGCGAGCAGGCTCGCTCCCACTAGTGTTCCGGGCATCTCGATGCTGAGTAACGATTTGTTTCATCTGATAGGCTCGGCAGATTACGCCCTCCGCTCTCCGCACAAAAGGTACAGTTGATGACGAACATGCGCCGCGCCGTTTTTCTGGATCACCCCTCGCTGGACCTCGGCGACCTCGACCTCAGTTCGTTGCGCGAAGCTTTCAGCGATCTGCAGCTGTTCGCCCAGACTTTGCCCGAACAAGTCAGCGAGCGGCTGCAAGGCGCCTGCGTGGCGATCACTAACAAAGTTGTGATCGACGCGGCGGCCATGGCGGCCAACCCGCAACTGAAACTGATCCTGATCAGCGCCACCGGCACCAACAATGTCGATCTGAGCGCCGCCCGCGCCCACGGCATCACCGTGTGCAATTGCCAGGCGTACGGCACACCGTCGGTGGCGCAACACACGATCATGCTGTTGCTCAACCTCGCCACGCGTCTGGCCGATTATCAGAAAGCCGTCGGCGCAGGCCGCTGGCAGCAGGCCAAACAATTCTGCCTGCTCGACTACCCTATCGTTGAGCTGCAAGGCAAAACTCTGGGGTTGCTCGGCCATGGCGAACTCGGCAGTGCCGTGGCGCGGCTGGCCGAAGCTTTCGGCATGCGCGTGTTGCTCGGCCAGATTCCCGGCCGCCCGGCTCGGCCGGATCGCTTGCCGCTGGATGAATTGTTGCCGCAGATCGACGCGCTCACCCTGCACTGCCCGCTCAATGAACACACCCGCCATTTCATCGGCGCCCGCGAACTGGCGTCGATGAAACCCGGCGCATTCGTGGTCAATACTGCTCGGGGCGGCTTGATTGATGAGCAGGCGCTGGCCGACGCATTGCGCAGCGGCCACCTCGGTGGCGCAGCGACCGATGTGTTGAGTGTCGAGCCACCGACTCAAGGCAATCCGCTGCTGGCCGGCGACATCCCGCGCTTGATCGTCACCCCGCATAACGCTTGGGGCAGCCGCGAAGCACGCCAGCGCATCGTCGGTCAATTGACTGAAAACGCCCAGGCGTTCTTCAGCGGTAAGGCGCTGCGGGTCGTCAGTTGATAAACTGCGGCACTTTTTTTTGAGGAGCAGTCATGGATCCGCGCAGTGAAGTACTGCTTCGTCAGGCCGATTTGTTTCAGGGTTCACTGTTGTTGGCCGGTTTGCCTGCCGATGATTTGCTCGGGCGCCTGCCCAACGCGTTCGGCTGGTGCTGGCACGCTGGCGATCAAGCGGCGCTGGACGCACGCTTCGAAGGCCGCAGCCATTTCGGTGTAACCGTGCCGGAGCGCGACTTCGACAGCGCCGTGGTGTTTCTGCCCAAGTCCAAGGATCTGACCGATTACATTCTCAATGCCGTCGCGTCGCGTCTGGCCGGGCGCGACGTGTTTCTGGTCGGTGAAAAACGCAGCGGCATCGAGGGTGCGTCCAAGCAGCTCAATCCGTTCGGCAAGCCGCGCAAGCTCGACAGCGCGCGTCACTGCCAGCTCTGGCAGGTGACCGTAGCCAACGCGCCTGAAGTGAAGTCGCTGGAAAGCCTGGCGCAAACTTATGAACTGCCACTCGCTGAAGGCCCATTGAAGGTAATCAGCCTGCCCGGCGTGTTCAGCCACGGTCGACTGGATCGCGGCAGTGCGCTATTGCTGGAGCATCTGGACAAATTGCCAAGCGGCCATTTGCTCGACTTCGGCTGCGGCGCCGGTGTGCTGGGGGCTGCGGTGAAACGCCGCTATCCGCACAATCAGGTGACGTTGCTGGATGTCGACGCGTTCGCGGCCGCCAGCAGCCGTCTGACCCTCGCCGCCAATGGCCTGGACGCCGAGGTGCTGACCGGCGACGGTATCGACGCCGCGCCTATGGGCTTGAGCGCGATTCTGAGCAATCCGCCGTTCCACGTCGGCGTTCACACCGATTATTTCGCCACCGAGAACTTGCTGCGAAAAGCGGCGAAACACCTGAAAAACGGCGGCGAACTGCGCTTGGTCGCCAATAGCTTTCTGAAATATCAACCGCTGATCGAAGAGCATCTGGGCATCTGCGCAATCAAGGCCGAGGGCAGTGGCTTCCGGATTTATCGGGCCAAGCGCGGTTGAAGTGCTTTGAAAAAAGACACTTGCTCAATCGGATTTGCCTAGGCAGAATCCGCTCCGTCCTAGGGGAGTAGTCTCCCACGAGCGCCAAGCTCGTCCGGCATACGTCAACATACTTGATCCTCAGATCATGGCGTATGCGACCCAAGCGTCCGCAGCAGACGGATCGCAGGGTTTGACAAGACCTATGACACGCACACCTTACCCGGGGCGGGAAGGCTGTACGTGTCATAGCCGTGTCGACCCGCCCCTTAGGAAATCCCTGATGCTGGACTCGTTACTCGTTCCCACCGCTGTCGTTGCCTTGGCCGAAATCGGCGACAAGACGCAACTGCTCGCGCTGATTCTCGCCGCTCGCTTTCGCAAACCCTGGCCGATCATTGCCGGGATTGTCGCCGCGACGCTGGCCAACCACGCAGCAGCCGGTGCGGTAGGTGCCTGGTTCGGCAGTTTCTTCTCAAGCGCGACGCTGCACTGGATCCTTGCCGCGAGCTTCGCCGCCACCGCATTGTGGACGCTGGTGCCGGACAAGATGGACGACGATGAAGCCAGCACGGCGCGCAAGTTCGGGCCGTTCCTGACCACGCTGATTGCGTTCTTCCTGGCTGAAATCGGTGACAAGACGCAGATCGCCACGGTGATGCTGGCCGCGCAATATCCGGAATTGTGGCTGGTGATCATCGGCACCACCGTGGGCATGTTGATTGCCAACGTGCCGGTGGTTCTGGCGGGCAACTTTGCCGCGGACAAATTGCCGCTGACCATGATCCGTCGCCTGGCGGCTTCAGCGTTCATGATTCTGGCGCTCGTCGCGGTATACAAAGCGATGCAGAGCAGCGGCTGGGTTTGAAGCAGCGGCAAGCTGCAAGCTGCAAGCCCAGCAAATCTGCTTTGACTTGAAGCTTCCCGCTTGAAGCTCGCAGCTGCTACTTCACGACTTGGGTGCTTTTTCGTACAGCGGCATGACTTTGGGAATCGCTGCCTTCAACGCCGCTGTGCGACTGTTCGAAGACGGGTGAGTGCTGAGGAATTCCGGCGGCGCACCTTCGCTGGCCTTGCTCATTTTCTCCCACAGGGTGATCGCCGCGTTAGGGTTGTACCCGGCGCGGGCCGCGAGTTCCAAACCGATCAGGTCGGCCTCGTTTTCATTGGTGCGGCTGTTAGGCAAGGTCATCAAAAGATTCACGCCGTTGTTACCCACCTCTACCAGCGCAGGCGGGGCCCCCGCCGCGATAGCCATTTGTTGCGCCATTTGCACACCATACGACTTCGATAACGCCTCACGTCCGTGCTCGCGCAGCGCATGGGCAATTTCATGGCCCATGACCGCGGCCGCCTCGTCGTCGGTCAGCTGCAGCTTATCGAGCAGACCGGTGTAGACAATGATCTTGCCGCCGGGACCACAGTTGGCGTTGAGTTCGTCGCTCTTGATCAGATTGACTTCCCACTGCCACTGCGCGGCATCCGGCCGGAACGTCGGCGCCTGGGCAATCAGCCGGTCAGCGATGGTTTGAATACGCTTGGCATCGGCACTCGTCTTGTCGAGCACATTCTTGCTGCTCGCATCGCCCACGGTCTGTTGATAATCCTGAGCGTAAGCCTGATTGACCTGTTCGCTCGATACCAGGCTGAACATCCGCTGCTGGCGAACCACGCCCACCTCACCGGCGCTGGTGGTGTTCACGGTCTCGCAGCCATTAAGCAACAGCGTTGAGCCCAGCACGCCCGCAACCAGCAATTTGTTCATCGATAACTCCCGAGATCCATGTTCTGCAAGAGAACACTGTAGTAGGAAAAATTCATACTGAACTGACTGCCTTGCCGCACAAAGGTTCTGCACCGTTCTGAATGCGACACAGGCACATCCAAAACGGTCAATTCGTCGCCTGCTGCTCATGCCCGCAGCCCCGCCTGCCGATAGATCCCTTGCAGAAATCCTCTCGCGTGCGGAGCTTCCATGAAATTCAAGTCGATCCAGTTTTCCGTCGCCGCCCTGGCCGGTGCCATCGTCCTCAGTGTGGTAGCCGCGCTGGTGGTGTATGCGCTGTTTGCCGGCGCCCGCACGCAAGAGATGGTCCAGCAGCGCACTCAGGCGCAGTTCGAGCAAGTCATCGAACAACGGCTGACCTCGCTGGCGCAAACCCAGGTCAGTCAGATCCAGCGCGAACTGGAAGCGCCGCTGCTGATCGCCGGCGGTCTGGTGCGGGTCAACGCCCTGCTCGGTACGCCGGGGGCCGATGGTCAGCCGCGCCTGAGCGTCAGCCGCGAGCAACTGATCGGCCTGATCAAAGAAAACGTCGAAAAGAACCCGAAGATTCTCGGCACCTACGTCGCCTGGGAAAAAAACGCTCTGGACCATAATGACGCGGCCTACGTCGGCAGCCCTGTGGTCGGCATCGATCCAGCCAACGGGCGTTTTTTGCCGTGGTGGTTCCGCAATACCGATGGCAGTCTGGGCGTCGACAAACTGGCCGATGTCGAGGATCAGAAGACCCTGTCCACCGGCGTGCGCGCCAGCGAGTATTACCTCTGCTCCAAGGAAAGCAAAAAGCCCTGCGTGATTGATCCGGCGCCGTACAAGGTCGGTGACAAGATCGTCATGCTGGCGTCCTTCATCGAACCGATCATGGTCAATGGCGCCTTCCAGGGCATCGTCGGCGCCGACCTCTCGGTGAACTTCATTCAGGACATGCTTCTGGCCGCCAACCAGAAACTCTACGCGGGTGCCGGGCAAATGGCCCTGATCGGCGGCAACAGCCGAATCGTTGCCTACACTCAGGACCCGAGCAAATTCGGCGAGAAAGTCAGCGACATCCTCGACGCCGAACAGATTGCCAAACTGGCCAATCTCAAGCGCGGCGAAGTGACTTATTCCGTCAACAAGGGCAAGGGCCGCATCGAGCTGTACTTGCCATTCGGCATCGGCCAGACCGACGCACGCTGGACGTTGATGCTGCAATTGCCGCTCAACGCGGTAATGGCCGACTTGCAACAACTGCAAAGCGACCTTGAGGCCCAGCGCAAATCCGACACGTTCGGCATGGCCATGGTCGGCCTGATCATCGCCGGCATCGGCCTGCTGGTGATCTGGCTGGTCGGCCACGGCATCGCCCGACCGCTGAAGCAAATGGTGGCGATGCTCGACGACATCGCCAAGGGCGAAGGCGATCTCACCCGACGCCTGACCAGTGATCGCAGCGACGAATTGGGCTCGATTGCCAAAGGCTTCAATACCTTCCTGAGCAAGCTGCAAGCGATGATCACGCAGGTAGTGACGTCGGTGCAGAGCGTCAGTGATTCTTCGGAGCACACCGCCGACATCGCCATCCGTACCAACATCGGTATCCAGAAACAGATGGCGGAGATCGATCAGGTCGCCACGGCGGTACAGGAAATGACCGCCACCGCCCAAGACGTCGCGCGCAATGCGACCCAGGCCGCGCAGGCCGCCAGCCATGCCGACCAAGCGGCCAGCCAGGGCATGCAGATCGTGCGCGATACCTCGAACTCGATTGGCGTTCTTGCGCTGGAGATCGGCAAAGCGGTGGACGTGGTCCAGACGCTGGCCAAGGACAGCGAAAACATCAACGCGATTCTCACCGCGATTCGCGGAATTGCCGAGCAGACCAACTTACTGGCGTTGAACGCCGCGATCGAAGCGGCCCGTGCTGGCGAGCAGGGTCGCGGGTTTGCCGTGGTGGCGGACGAGGTGCGCAATCTGGCGCAAAAAACCCAGAAAGCCACCGAAGAAATCCAAAGCATGATCCAGCAATTGCAACAGGGCACACGCGATGTGGTGCGCGTTATGGAAGACAGTCAGAACCGCACCGATGAAAGCGTGCAGCACGCAGCGAAAGCGGCTGAGGCGCTGGAGACGATTACCCAGGCTGTGTCGGTGATCAACGACATGAACACGCAGATTGCCAGCGCGGCGGAAGAACAGAGCGCAGTGGCGGACGACATCAACCGCAACGTGATCAACATTGGCCAAGTAGCAAATGAAGTGGCGGGCGGCGCCGATGAGTCGAGCACGGCGAGTGCCGGGTTGACCAAACTGGCCGAGCAGCAGCGGCGGTTGATCAATCAGTTCAAGGTCTGAAAAGCGAAAAGCCCCTCACCCTAGCCCTCTCCCGGAGGGAGAGGGGACTGATTTGGGGATATTTGAGAATGACACCGACTTGAAAGACCTTCACTGAATCCATAATCGAATCGATGCATCAGGTCGCTGAATCGCTCAAGACAACTCGGTCGGCTCCCTCTCCCTCCGGGAGAGGGCTGGGGTGAGGGGCTTTTGATCTGAATGCTTTACCCCGGAGTCAGACACTCGGGGCCATTGAGTTTCGGATCATTGATCAGATTCGCCAGCACCCGCTCACGCAGCGCCGCCGGTTCACTGGCCAGCAACCCCTGCAACACATGCAACGGCGTCTCGGGATCCAGCCACGCCGCCTGTCCCGCCTCATCGAGAATCAACGGCCGGCGCTGACTCGACGCCGGTTGAGTGATCACCGCCGTGCTCAACCAGACCTGTTCCTGCACCGGGTACGCTTCCCAGATCGCTGCGAAAAACAGCGACGAGCCCTCCCCCGGCGTCAGCCAGTACGGGCGCTTGCGCTGGGTGCCGCGCCATTCGTAAAAGCCGTTGGCCGGCAGCAGGCAGCGACGCAACCGCAAGGCTTCACGAAACATCGGCTGTTCGGCCACCGTTTCGGCACGGGCATGTGCCGGGGTGCGCGACAGATCCGTCAGCCATGGCGGCGTCAGGCCCCAGCGCGCGCGCGCCAACATGCGCTGGCCGTCTTCGCCGGCTCGCAGCATCAGCACCGAATCATTGGGGGAAATGTTCCACTGCGCCTGCTGATCGGCGGGAAAACCTGGCAGGGCCGCGAAATCGCGGTTCCAGCGAAACAGGGCATAACGTCCACACATGGGGCAACACGACTCTGAAGTAAAACGAAGCTCAGCCTAACAGACCAGCGTCCCGGGAAAGCTTTCCGGTTCATCGTCCGGCAACGGCAGTGCGGCATTGTACGCAGTGATCAGCTCACGGGCGTATTCAGCCTGATCGTTA
Organism: Pseudomonas fluorescens; assembly: GCF_900636825.1. NCBI lineage: Bacteria > Pseudomonadati > Pseudomonadota > Gammaproteobacteria > Pseudomonadales > Pseudomonadaceae > Pseudomonas > Pseudomonas fluorescens. The sequence continues at coordinate 4,933,607 of NZ_LR134318.1, forward strand.
TCCACCGACAACCCCAGCAAACCGAAAATCGGCAGCTCACCCGCGCCACCGACGAGATCGCGGCCGATCAGATGCGCCTCGATGCCTTCGCTGGCGAGCATGCCCTTGAGCATTTCGCCTTCCATCAGATTTGCCGGCTCGTAGATTCGCTGCATACGCGGCCCTCACTCGTTTTCGCTGAAGACTTCCAGAAACCAGTCCTCTCCGTGGACCTGCAAGACAAACGTGATGGGCCGGCAACACACCTGACAATCTTCGATATAGGTCTGATCGCCACCGGACAGGTCCACTGACGTCTCGACCGTTTCCCCACAATAAGGACATTCGTATTCAGCAGGTTCCAGCATCGCGGTCTCCCTAGTGACTTGTGCGTATAATCGCCGGTCTATTTGCAGGGCTATTTTTGTCTGGCTACTTTTTCAGACCATACCCCGCGGTTTTTCGAACAAACCTTTACTTACCCTAGCCGTTTCCAACAAGAGAGCATGATGGGCGAATTCGATGCCATCCGACCTTACGACGACAGCGAAGTACCTGTGGTACTGGCAAGACTGCTCGGCGACAAGGCGTTTCTAGATATCCTCACCCACTTCCGCTTCCCGCGTTTTGCCGGTGCCTTCGGCTGGATGCTCAAACCTCTTATAGCCCATCGGCTGCGTCGTGAGTTCGCCGACGTGACATCGGTGGCGACTTTGCAGGACAAGGTCGAGTCCTACGTCGATCACACCATCGAACGCGCCACCAACGGCGTGACCTACACCGGGGTCGAGCAATTCAAGTCCGGCAGCGCCTATCTGTTCATCGCCAATCACCGCGACATCGTGATGGACCCGGCCTTCGTCAACTACGCCGTGTACCACGCCGGCCTGCCGACGCCGCGTATTGCGATTGGCGACAACCTGCTGCAAAAGCCGTTTGTCAGCGACCTGATGCGCTTGAACAAGAGCTTTATCGTCCACCGTTCGATCACCGGTCGTCGCGAGAAAATGGCCGCGTATCAATTGTTGTCGGCGTACATCAACCACTCGATCCGCAACGATTGCGCCTCGATCTGGATCGCTCAGGCTGAAGGCCGGGCCAAGGATGGCGATGACCGCACCGAGTCGGCGATCCTCAAGATGTTCCACATGAGTCGCAAGGATGAGCCGTTTGGCGAGGTGATTCGTTCGCTGAACGTGACGCCGGTGTCGATCAGCTACGAATATGACCCGTGCGACCAGGCCAAGGCCCGCGAGTTGTACATCCGCGCCACCACTGGCACCTACGCCAAGGCGCCGGGCGAGGACGACGTGAGCATTGCCAAGGGCATCACCGGCTACAAAGGCCGGGTGCACGTGAACTTTGCCGCGCCGATTACCGAGGTGTTTGAAGACACCAAGCAATTGGCGATCGAAATGGACAAGCAGATTCTCGGTGGCTACCGGCTGTTCCCGGTGCACTACCTGGCATATGCGCAATGGGCCGATGCCGATCCGCAGCTGAATGTGCCAAAGGCTGCCGAGGTGTTTGCGGCGGATGAATTGGCCAAGGCGCAGGATGAATGGCAGAGCCGACTGGATGCCTGCCCCGCTGAGCATCGGCGGTACCTGGTGCTGCAATATGCAACGCCGGTGCGTAATCAGTATCGGGTCAAGGCCGGGTTGCCGTTGTAAATTTTCAGAGCAAGATCAAAAGATCGTCCGATCGCGGCCCGAGCCTGCGGCAGCTCCTACAGTGGAATGTAGGAGCTGCCGAAGGCTCGGGCCGCGATCGGACGATCTTTTGCTTTTAGTAGCGGGTGCTGATCCAGGAAACGATCAAAGCAAGCCCCAGGCAAGCAAAACCAAATCGATAGAAAAACCGGTTCATGCGCAACGTCGCCCAATCGAGCATCGGCTCGGCATTCGGCTGCGCCTGGCGCTGCGCGGCAATACTGGCCTGCGCGCGTTGCTCACGGCGGCGGGTCGCATGCAGCAGCCAACTGCCCGGAAACGCCAACAGCAGCGCCAGCAGGTTGATCAGCTTGGCGGGATGGGCGGTAAACAGCGTCATCAAGTGCAGCGACATCACAGACCTCGAACTAAACCGGTATGGCGGGCGCCAGACCGACGACCGCGGCGCGAATTCTACCGAAACCTCGCCAGCCTGCCCCGGCCTTTGCGATAAATAACCTGACAATCGACCGATGGCTGCTCTGTGTCACGGCATCGTCATGAGCATCCAGCATGATGCGCGCCTCGAAACACACATGGAACGCGACATGCTGCACGCTGAAAACCAGGATCGGCTCTACCTGATCTGCCCTTACGACGAACAGCAAAGCCTGATCGGCAGCCTCGCCTTCAATGTTCAGGATCGACACTGGCTGGTGTATTGCGCGCTGGGCGGGCACCAGCATGCGGATTTGCCCGAGACCGATCTGCTGACGGGTGTGAGCATGCTGGATTTCTACTCGCAAGCCGCCTGACACACCGCAACCCCCTGTAGGAGCTGCCGAAGGCTGCGATCTTTTGATCTTAAAACCAACATCAAAAGATCGCAGCCTTCGGCAGCTCCTACAGGAAATCGACCTGCATGAAAAGCCCGGAACCATCACTGGCCCCGGGCTTTTTTTCATCGACCGAAAAGTTTATTCGGCGAGCACCTGACCCACGGTCGGATCCTTGAACAGACGCGTCAGCGCATCGCTCAATACATCGCTTACCAGTTTGGTGTTGGTTTCCTGGTTCGGCGCCATGCCGAAGCGCTGATCCAGCGAAGCGCCGTACCGGCCGCTGTAACGGCGGTTGGCATTTTGCACGTCGGAGCGGAAAGTCGCGCCGATGGTCGCTTCAGTGACGTACATGCCTTCTTTCGGCGACTGGTATTTCAGCTCGGCCAGGGTCACCGTCAACTGCGGCGCGTTAGGCGCGCTGGTGGTCGGGGTGAAGCCGAGCAAACGCACGGCAGCTTCCGCCTGGGCCTGCAACTTGGGCAGGATCTGCTCACGCTGCACGGTGATGGCGCTGGTTTCCGGGTACAGGCCGCCACGGGTGCCGAGGGTTGGCGACGGACGACCGTCAACCACGCGGACAACAACAGGCTGGCCACGGCCGACCGCTGGCAGCTGGGTGGTCAGCTTCGGCTCCGGATTCAGTTGTTGCGGGCTGTGGGCGCAGCCGGCCAGGGTCAAACCGGCCACAGTGATCAAACCGAACAACAGGCGTTGCAACATGCTCTTCTCTCCAGAATCAGGCACAAACAGGCCGGCAGTATAGCGGTGGGCCACTGCGGGTCACCAGCGCCACACAGTGAATACTCAAATGTCTGACACAGCCGCACATGCGCGGTTCCTGTCACGCCGCCGTCATCTGCCATACATGTTGGCGTCACGGTGCGCAGGCACTCTGCAAATCAGTCCTCCAGCAAGGTATACGGCCATGCGTTATCTGATTTCGTTGTTCGCGCCACGCCCGTTGCACCGCAGCTTTGCCCTGCTCGACCGCAACGGTCACTGCCAGACGTTCAAGCAGTGCAGCCTGCAACCAATGGGTGATGGTTGGGTAGAAATCGAAGAGATTCGCCTCAATTGGTTGCACCAGCCTTTGCCTGCCAACGCCCGCGTCAATGCGCCGCAGCCTCGTGCACGGGCGCAGGCAATGTTGAGCATCTGACCGGATGCCTAAGAAAAGTCATTAAACACGAGCAACTGCGCGCATTTCTTCGCTACAATCTCCCCCCGATTATAAGGACGTCTCCTGATCGGGCCCCGCAACAACGTTTATGCACACGCATCGACATCAAAATCGCCCACAGAGAGCCGCCCACACAGATCGAGTGAAGTTGGCGCGCTTGCCTGTTCTTCCGGCAAAAACCCGCTTTTCGCGAATCTGCAGAGCTGTCATCCGCTCGGCCACCGCGTTGTTTTGCCCTTGCGGGCAGGTGCCAGGCCAAGGCAGCCCTTTTTGAGGTTCACGTCTTCAAAAGAGCGTGAAAAAAACGGGTTTTCACAACTTCACAAGAGTGTGGCGAGCAAATGAATAGTTTTGCGTCTGAACATGCACCATTAGCGTCTGAAACAGCCCAACGACACAGGACCGGATATACCTCGAATATCGGAGCCTGAAGCCTGTCCGCTACGGATTTGGTTGCACGAAAACGGATGACTCGACCATAAGTCGAATTGCCAGGCGCGCGCCGAAATGAGTTCATGGAGCTCTTGAAGCCAGGCCGCACGCATCCGTCGAAGTTGCGAAAAATTGCGAAGATTCGGACATGGCCAACCTGACCACGGATTACCCGGGCCACTGACCTGCCCTGGAACGCCTGGCAGCCATGCCGACAATTTGGTGCTGCAGATTTGGGAGACGCGTTAAATGGCGCATAACGAAGCAGTCGACGTAGTACTCGTTGGGGCCGGCATCATGAGTGCCACCCTCGCCGTACTGCTCAAAGAGCTCGACCCCGCGATCAAGCTGGAAGTCGTCGAGCTGATGGATTCCGGTGCTGCGGAGAGTTCCAATCCGTGGAACAACGCCGGTACCGGTCACGCTGGTCTGTGCGAGCTGAACTACACGCCACAGGCCGCCGATGGCAGCGTCGACATCAAGAAAGCCGTGCACATCAACACCCAGTTCGAGGTGTCGAAGCAGTTCTGGTCGTACCTGACCAAAAAAGGCACGTTCGGCTCGTGCAAATCCTTCATCAGCCCGGTGCCGCACCTGAGTTTCGTTCAGGGCGACAGCGGTGTGTCGTTCCTCAAGGAACGCTTTAACGTGTTGAGCAAGCACCATGCGTTTGCCGACATGGAGTACACCGAAGACAAAGGCAAGATGGCCGAGTGGATGCCGCTGATGATGCCGGGCCGCTCGCCGGACGAAGTCCTTGCTGCCACTCGCGTGATGAACGGCACCGACGTCAACTTCGGTGCCCTGACCAATCAGCTGCTCAAGCACCTGACCAGCGCGCCGGATACCCAGGTCAAATACTGCAAGCGCGTCACTGGCCTGAAACGTAACGGCGCCGGTTGGACCGTCAGCATCAAGGACGTCAACAACGGCAATACCCGCGAAGTCGACGCCAAATTCGTTTTCCTCGGCGCGGGTGGTGCGGCGCTGCCGTTGCTGCAGGCCTCGGGCATCGAAGAAAGCAAAGGCTTCGGCGGCTTCCCGATCAGCGGCCAGTGGCTGCGTTGCGACAATCCGGAAGTGGTCAAACAGCACCAGGCGAAGGTTTATAGCCAGGCCGCTGTGGGTTCGCCACCGATGTCGGTGCCGCACCTTGACACTCGCGTAGTCGACGGCAAGAAATCCCTGCTGTTCGGACCATACGCCGGTTTCACCACCAAGTTCCTCAAGCACGGCTCCTTCATGGATCTGCCGCTGTCGGTTCGCGCCGGCAACATCGGGCCGATGCTGGCGGTGGCGAAAAACAACATGGACCTGACCAAATACCTGGTCAGCGAAGTGATGCAGTCGATGGAACAACGTCTGGATTCCCTGCGTCGTTTTTACCCGCAGGCGAAAGCCGAAGACTGGCGGCTGGAAGTGGCCGGCCAACGGGTGCAGATCATCAAGAAGGACCCGAAGAAGGGTGGCATTCTGCAGTTCGGTACCGAACTGGTTGCAGCGAAAGACGGTTCCCTGGCCGCTCTGCTCGGCGCCTCGCCAGGCGCGTCGGTGACCGTTTCGATCATGCTGGAACTGATCGAGAAGTGCTTCGCGGACAAAGCCAAGGGCGAATGGGCCGGCAAACTGGCAGAAATCTTCCCGGCCCGTGAAAAGGTTCTGGAAACCGATGCTGCGCTGTATCGCAAGATCAACACGCAGAACAACATCGCGCTGGAACTGGTTGAAGAAAACAGCGAGACCCCAAGCTTCGCTTGATCTCGCGGCATAAAAAAAACGCCCCGATCGGGGCGTTTTTTATGGCCTTGAAAAGCAAAAGATCGCAGCCTTCGGCAGCTCCTACATGGTCACCATAAATCCCATGTAGGAGCTGCCGCAGGCTGCGATCTTTTGATCTTAAGAGCGGGACTTTTCGATCAGCTCGATGTAGTCCGGGGCGTTACGCTGATCCTTGATCAGGTCAACGAAAGTCTTGCCCTGCTCGTCCTTGCCATCAACGTCATAACCGGCCGCAACGAAGAAACCCAGAAACCGCTCGAAATCATCGATGCGCAGGCCACGATAGGCCTTGATCAGTTTGTGCAGCGACGGCGAAGTGGCATCGACCGGCTCAAAATCGAGGAACAGCTTGATCTGCTCATCGCCGATCTCGTCACCAATCACTTGTTTCTTATCTTTACGCATTGCCGACTCCAGCTCGCAGACATGACACGGGGCGGGCAGTTTACCCCTGCCCGACCGCCCGGCTCAACGCGGACGAATCGCCCCGGTGTGCAAATCGGCCCAGATGTGGCCGTTGGCGAAGCTGAGAAACTGCACATACACGGTGTCGTTACGCAGCAAATCCATCACCACGCGGTATTGAGCCAGCGGGTAAAACAGCGTCAGGGTTTTGCTTTTGTCATCGTAAAGCGGCTTCTTCAGGCTTTTGCTTTCGCCATCGAAACTCACCAGCACCTGGTTGATGGTCGCGCCTTTATTCAGCGATTTGCCCTTGAGACGGATCAGCAACGACGAGGTAACCGGAATCGGCTGCTGATTGGATTGGCGCTGCGCACCGACCACCACCGAATACTCGCTGACCTGCATCAACTGCTGCTGTTCGGGTTCGGCGTCGCGCAGGGTCAGATCGTCGGGCGGCAGGAATTGACTGTGCATCGGCGCCGCAGACAGCGGTAGGCTGAGAGTCAGCAACAGGGCGGCGAGACTGCAGATCAAGAGGCGCATGACAGGCTCCGAAGGGCGGGGCCGAGCACTCTAGCATGGGATTAAAAGCAAAAGATCGCAGCGTTCCGCAGCTCCTACAGTTGTTCATTAATCCCTGTAGGAGCTGCTGAACGCTGCGATCTTTTGTTCTTGTTTACATGCCCTTGACGGCGTAAATCCCGTTGGCGTTGCGCCAGTAGCCTTTGTAGTCCATGCCGTAACCGAAGATATAGCGGTCAATGCATGGCAGCCCGACGAAATCGGCTTTCAGGTCAGGACGCGCCTTGCGGTCGTGATCCTTGTCGATCAGCACCGCGGTGTGCACTTTGCGTGCGCCGGCGTGTTTGCAGAAATCGATGATCGCGCCGAGGGTGTGACCTTCGTCGAGAATGTCGTCAATGATCAGCACGTCGCGGTCGATGAACGAGACTTCCGGCTTGGCTTTCCAGAACAGGTCGCCGCCGCTGGTTTCGTTGCGATACCGGGTCGCGTGCAGGTAGGACGCTTCCAGCGGGAACTGCAGATGCGTCAACAGCTTGCCGGAAAATATCAGGCCGCCATTCATCACGCAGAACACCACAGGGTTGCTGTCAGCCAGTTGCTCGTTGATTTGTGCACCGACGCGGGCAATAGCAGCCTCGACTTCAGATTCGGTGTACAGGCAGTCAGCCTCTCGCATGATTTGACGGATATGCTCGAGATCAGCGGACATGGCGCTCTCCAGGGGGATATGTGGGGGGGTGTAGCCGCGAAAAGCGGGCAAAGGTACGCATCTCGCTCGGCCGAATCAAGCCTTTATGGACTAACGTTCAGAATGTCCTATAGGACATCACCCTCGGATAGATTAATCTAGGCCGGTTTTTTTGCCCGCCGCCGGAGTTTTTCCATGCCCATCCTCGAGATCCGCCATCCGCTGATCCGTCATAAACTCGGCCTGATGCGCCGCGCCGATATCAGCACCAAGAATTTCCGTGAGCTCGCTCAGGAAGTCGGCGCCCTGTTGACCTATGAAGCCACCAAAGATTTGCCGCTCGAATCCTACGACATTGCCGGCTGGTGCGGCACTGTGTCGGTGGAAAAGATCGCCGGCAAGAAAATCACTGTCGTGCCGATCCTGCGCGCCGGTATCGGCATGCTCGAAGGCGTGCTCAGCCTGATTCCGGGTGCCAAGGTGTCCGCTGTGGGCGTTGCCCGCAACGAAGAAACCCTGCAAGCGCACACTTATCTGGAGAAGCTGGTGCCGGAAATCGACGAGCGCCTGGCGATGATCATCGACCCGATGCTCGCTACCGGCAGCTCCATGGTTGCGACCATCGACCTGCTGAAAAAGGCTGGTTGCCGTGACATCCGCGCGATGGTTCTGGTCGCCGCGCCGGAAGGCATCGCTGCGGTGGAAAAAGCGCACCCGGACGTGACCATCTACACCGCGTCGATCGATGAGCGCTTGAACGAGCACGGTTACATCATCCCTGGGCTTGGCGACGCCGGTGACAAGATCTTCGGCACCAAGCAGAAGGACGCGTGACCATGCAGCAAGAGTTCAACGATCCGCTCTGGCGCACGGTGCTGTCCGGCGCGCAGATGCTGTTCGTGGCTTTCGGCGCGCTGGTGCTGATGCCGCTGATCACCGGCCTTGATCCGAACGTGGCACTGTTTACCGCGGGGCTTGGGACGATCCTGTTCCAGATCGTCACCGGGCGTCAGGTGCCGGTGTTCCTCGCCTCGAGCTTTGCCTTCATAACGCCGATCATTCTCGCCAAAGGCCAATTCGGCCTGGCAGCGACGATGGGCGGGGTGATGGCGGCCGGTTTCGTCTACACCTTCCTTGGCCTTGCCGTGAAGATCAAAGGCACCGGGTTCATCGACCGTTTGCTGCCGCCGGTGGTGATTGGTCCGGTGATCATCTCCATCGGCCTGGCCATGGCGCCGATTGCCGCGAACATGGCGATGGGCAAGGCTGGCGACGGTTCCGAGCTGATCCCCTACCAGACTGCGATGCTGATCTCGATGCCGGCGCTGCTGACCACGCTGATCGTGGCGGTGTTCGGCAAAGGCATCTTCCGTCTGGTGCCGATCATGTCCGGCGTGCTGGTCGGTTTCGCCATGTCGTTCTATTTCGGCGTGGTCGACACCGCGAAAATCGCCGCCGCACCATGGTTTGCCCTGCCGCATTTCACCGCGCCGGAGTTCAACTGGCAGGCGATCCTGTTCATCGTTCCGGTGGCACTGGCCCCGGCCATCGAGCACATTGGCGGCGTCATCGCGGTCGGTAGCGTGACTGGCCGTGACTATCTGAAGAAGCCAGGCCTGCACCGCACCCTGCTCGGTGACGGCATCGCGACGACCGCTGCCGGCCTGTTCGGTGGTCCGCCCAATACCACCTATGCCGAAGTGACCGGCGCGGTGATGCTGACCAAAAACTACAACCCGAAGATCATGACCTGGGCGGCGATTTTCGCCATCACCCTGGCGTTCATCGGCAAGTTCGGCGCGCTGCTGCAGAGCATTCCGGTGCCAGTGATGGGCGGGATCCTGTGTCTGTTGTTCGGTTCGATTGCGGCGGTGGGCATGAATACTCTGATCCGCCACAAGATCGATCTGGGCGAAGCGCGCAATCTTGTGATCGTCTCGGTGACGTTGGTGTTTGGTATTGGCGGTGTGCTCGTCGGCACCGGCACCGGTCCGGACGACTTCGGTCTGAAAGGCATCGCGCTGTGCGCAGTGGTGGCGATTGCGCTGAACCTGATCCTGCCGGGCAATGACGGCTGGGAGCAGAAGAAGGCGGATGAACCGCTGATCTGACCCTTGACTCGATACCTGTGGCGAGGGAGCTTGCTCCCGCTCGGCTGCGCAGCAGTCGCAAACCCGGCAAATGCGATTTTCCTGTGGGACCGCATTAGCAGTTTTTGGGGCAGCTACGCAGCCCAGCGGGAGCAAGCTCCCTTGCCACATATTTTTGTGCTCATTCGTTTTGGCTGTTTCAGAGGGACAGCGGCGCTCGTTCGCAAAGAGTTGCCAACGCCTTCGCCCATTGCGGGTCGTCGTTCAGGCACGGCACCAGCACCAGCTCCTCGCCCCCCGCTTCGCGGAACTGTTCCTTGCCGCGATCGCCGATCTCTTCCAGTGTCTCGATGCAGTCAGCGACGAACGCCGGGCACATCACCAGAATCTTTTTCACGCCGCTTTTCGCCAGTTCATCCAGCCGCGCTTCGGTGTACGGCTCGATCCACTTCGCCCGCCCCAATCGCGACTGAAACGAAACCGACCACTTGCCGTCTGCCAGGCCCATGCTCTTGGCAAACTCGGCGGCGGTACGCAAGCACTGCGCGCGATAACAGGTCGCCAACACGGCCGGCGAAGCGTTCTGGCAGCAATCGGCGTCCTTGAGGCAATGCTTGCCGGTCGGATCAAGTTTGGTCAGATGACGCTCCGGCAAACCGTGAAAGCTCAGCAGCAAATGATCGTAGTCCTGCTGCAAGTGCGGTCGGGCGCTGGCTACCAGCGCCTCGATGTATTCCGGTTGATCGTAGAACGGTTGCAGGATCGACAACTGCACATCGAGTTTTTTCTCGCGCAGGACGCGCCGGGCTTCTTCGATCACCGTGGTCGTGGTGCTGTCGGCGAACTGCGGGTACAGCGGCGCCAGGGTGATTTTCTTGTGCCCGGCCTTCACCAGCCGCAGCAGACAGGTTTCGATCGACGGCTCGCCATAACGCATCGCCAGATCGACCGGGCCGTGTTTCCACGCTTGGGTCATCTGCTGTTGCAGACGACGGCTGAGCACCACCAGAGGCGAGCCCTCCTCCCACCAGATCGACGCGTAGGCATGGGCCGATTGTTCGGGGCGTTTGATCAGGATCAGCGACACCAGCAGACGCCGCAGCGGCCATGGCAGGTCGATCACGTACGGGTCCATCAGGAATTGATTGAGGTAGCTGCGCACATCGGCCACCGAAGTGGAGGCCGGAGAGCCCAGGTTGACCAGAAGCAAGGCGTGATCGGTCATGCAACGTCCTATTTCAGAGGCGGCCGGAGAGATTGTCCAAAGCCGCGCGTAAATCCGTGAACTGGAAAGTGAAACCCGCTTCCAGCAAGCGTGCCGGCAAAGCCTTCTGGCCGCCGAGCAGCAACAAAGACATCTCGCCGAGGCCGACCTTCAGCGCCAGGGTCGGCATCGGCATGAACGCCGGGCGGTGGAGAACGCTGCCCAGCGTCTTGGCAAATTCGCGATTGCGCACAGGGTTCGGCGCGCACGCATTATAAGGACCACTGGCCTGATCACGGTGCAGAAGAAAATCAATCAGGGCGATTTGGTCCTCGATATGAATCCACGGCATCCACTGCCGGCCATTGCCCAACGGCCCGCCCAGCCCAAGCTTGAACGGCAGCAACAGCCGCGACAAAAAGCCGCCATCGGCTGACAACACCAGACCGGTTCGCACCAGCACTACGCGAACGCCCAGCGCCTCGGCCCGTTGCGCGGTCTCTTCCCAAGCAATGCACAATTGGCTGGCGAAATCGTCAATCCCCGGCGGCGACTCTTCAGTCAATTCGCGCTCGCCGCCATCGCCATACCAGCCAGTAGCCGAACCGGAAATCAGCAGCGGCGGTTTCTGCGCACGGCTTTCGAGCCAGGCCAGCAGCGTTTCGGTGAGCGTGATGCGACTGCTCCACAACAACGCTTTACGCCGGTGCGTCCACGGCCGGTCGGCAATCGGCGCGCCCGCCAGGTTGATGATCGCATCCAGCGGTTCTTCCGCCAGATCTTCCAGGCGCGCAATCCCGCGCACGGACGCACCGCAGATCTTCGCGACTTTTTCCGGTTGGCGGCTCCATACCGTCAGGCGATGACCCTGCCCTGACCAGTGACGGCAGAGCTGACGTCCGATCAAACCAGTACCGCCGGTCAGCAATATGTGCATCACATCTTCCTCGCGTGGCGTTTTACCCGGATCACTAGTCTATTTTTATAAGCAGGGATCTTTTCCATCGGGCAGGCTCTATGGTTTAACAATAGGCCAAGCTGTCAGAACGAGAACGCTAGAAGTTATACCAAAAAACAAAATTGTACAGGTTTCATCCACGGCGTAGTCTGTACAGAAAGGTAAACGAGGCCCCTATGACTGTACCTATCGCAATCATCGGCACCGGCATCGCCGGGCTCTCCGCCGCCCAGGCTCTGACAGAGACCGGGCATACCGTGCAACTGTTCGATAAAAGCCGCGGCAGCGGGGGACGCATGTCGAGCAAGCGCAGTGACGCTGGCTCGCTGGACATGGGCGCGCAATATTTCACCGCACGCGACCGGCGTTTCGTCACCGAGGTGCAGCGCTGGCAAAGCCAGGGTTGGGCCGCCGAATGGGCGCCGCAGCTGTATACCTTTCAGGGTGGGCAACTGAATATGTCCCCGGACGAGCAGACCCGCTGGGTCGGCACGCCACGCATGAGTGCGATCACTCGCGGGCTGCTCGATGGCCTGGACGTGCAATTCGCCTGCCGCATTACCGAGGTGTTTCGCGGTGAAGAGCACTGGCACCTGCAGGATGCCGACGGCTTCACTCACGGGCCGTTCAGCCACGTGGTGATTGCCACGCCAGCACCGCAAGCCACGGCATTGCTGGCCGCTGCTCCGAAACTCGCCGGTGCCGCCGCCGGAGTAAAAATGGACCCGACCTGGGCCGTCGCCCTCGCCTTCGAAACGCCACTGGATACGCCAATCGAAGGCTGCTTCGTCCAGGACAGCCCGCTTGATTGGCTCGCGCGCAACCGCAGCAAACCGGGGCGCGAAACCACCCTCGATACGTGGGTGTTGCACGCGACCAGTGCCTGGAGTCGGCAACATATCGATCTGCCCAAGGAAGCGGTGATCGAACAGCTGCACGGTGCGTTTGCCGAACTGCTGCACAGCGCCATGCCAGCGCCCACCTTCAGCCTCGCCCATCGCTGGCTCTACGCGCGCCCTGCCACCGGCCATGAATGGGGCACTTTGGCGGATGCCGACCTGGGCTTGTATGCCTGCGGCGACTGGTGCCTGTCGGGTCGCGTCGAAGGCGCCTGGCTCAGCGGTCAGGAGGCTGCACGTCGCTTGCACGAACACCTGCAATGAATCGCATCAACCCGCGCAAATTGCTGCTGTCGAAATGGACAGCAGCGCAGCCGCTGAACCGCGAAAAGCACTTTTTGGTCACCGAACTGTTCCGCGACGAGGAAGGCACGGTGCTGCAAGTCGAATTGCAGGCGGTGCTGACCAAACGTGCCGAGCGCATCGATTGGCAAGCGCTACAGAACAGTACTCACTGGAAAATCGGTTGGCTCATGTAGGAGCTGCCGAAGGCTGCGATCTTTTGATGTTGTTGTTTTAAAGCAAATCAAAAGATCGCAGCCTTCGGCAGCTCCTACAGAAAGTTATACAAATGATTTGACTTGTATAGCCCTGAATCTATGCTAAGCCAATGTTGTACAGAGATCGCACTCTGTACAGGTTTAGATTCGAGGTTTTTATGTCTGTGCTTCCTGCTGCCAAACCAAAAATCGCCATCAGCGCCTGCTTGCTGGGCGCCGAGGTGCGCTTCAATGGCGGGCACAAGGAATCGCGCCTGTGCAGCCAGACCCTCGCCGAATATTTCGACTTTGTGCCGGTGTGTCCCGAAGTTGCCATCGGCATGGGCATCCCCCGTGAGCCGATTCGTCTGGTTGGCGATCCGCAGCAACCGGAGGCCGTCGGCAGCGTCAATCCGGCCACCAACGTCACTCGCCCGCTGGCCGAGTACGGCGAAAAAATGGCCGGCGAGCTGCAAGACCTCAGCGGTTACATTTTCATGCAACAGTCGCCGTCCTGCGGGCTGGAACGGGTCAAGGTCTATCACGCCAACGGCGCACCGGTGAACGGCGGCGGACGCGGCATCTACGCGCAGGCCTTTTGTGCGCAACATCCGGATCTGCCCGTTGAGGAAGCCGGCCGCCTGAACGATCCGGTACTGCGCGAAAACTTCATTACCCGCGTCCTCGCCTACAGCGCCTGGCAGCAAGTGCTCGCGCAAGGCTTGAGCCGGCGCGCGTTGACCGAGTTCCACTCGCGCTACAAATACCTGCTGATGGCGCACAACCCGCCGCAATACAAGGCGCTGGGCAAGCTGCTCGGCAATATGGCTGACAGCGATCCCGTCGAACTCGGCCCGCGCTATTTCAGCCAACTGATGGCTGCCCTGAGAAAATGCGCGACGCGCGGCACTCACTGCAACGTGCTGCTGCATCTCAGCGGATATTTGAAACAATCCCTGAGCGCCGAAGACAAACAGGAAATGATCCACGTCATCAGCCAATACCGGCAAGGCATCGTGCCGCTGGTGGTGCCGTTGACGCTGCTCAAGCATCACTTTCGCCAACATCCCGATCCGTACATTGCGCAACAGGTTTACCTGCAGCCGCATCCGGAAAACCTCAGTCTGCGAAATGCCATCTGATGAACGACAAAACCGACAGTAGCGCTCAGGAAGACCTCGGCGCCGACTTTAAAAAAGCCCTCGACGAAGGCTGGCTGCCGATCCGCGAAGTGGCGCGGCAGACCGGTGTCAACGCGATCACCCTGCGCGCATGGGAGCGTCGTTACGGGTTGATCGTGCCGCAACGCACACCCAAGGGACATCGGCTGTATTCAGCCGAGCACGTGCAACGGATTCTGACCATCCTCACTTGGCTCAACCGTGGCGTCGCGGTCAGCCAGGTCAAGCCGTTGCTCGACACCCCGCAAGCCTTCAGCGAAACGGTGGAAAACGATTGGCAGCGTTTGCGCCAGACCCTGCTCCCCGCCGTTACCGAACTCAACGAACGCAACCTCGACGACAGCGTCAACCAAGCCATGGCGCTGTACCCGCCGCGCACCTTGTGCGAGCAATTGCTCATGCCGCTGCTGGCCGATCTCGAACAGCGCTGGCAGGGCCAGTTTGGCGCGCAGATGGAGCGGGTGTTCTTTTTTTCCTGGTTACGCAGCAAATTCGGCGCGCGCATCTACCATAACAATCGTCAGTTGCACGCCGCGCCGTTATTGCTGATCAACCATTCAGACCTGCCATTGGAACCTCATCTGTGGCTTTGCGCGTGGCTGGTCAGCAGCGCCGATTGTCCGGTGCAGGTGTTTGACTGGCCGCTTCCGGCCGGTGAACTGGCACTGACCGTCGAACATCTGCAGGCACGTGGCGTACTGCTGTATTCCAGCAAAGCCATGAACCTGGCGCAGTTGCCCAAGCTGTTGAACGCGGTCAACTGTACAAAAATGATTGTCGGGCCAACCGTGTGCATCCACCACGCCGAGCTGTCCGCCAGAACTTCCGAAATTGCCGATTTGTACCTAGCTGAAGACGCGCTTTCAGCGCACCAGGCACTCATTCAGCGCGGGCTGATTTAATGATGGGTTCAATGTCATGCAACTGATCTGGCTGCGCAGCGACTTGCGCCAACACGACAACACCGCCCTCGCGGCCGCCGCAGCACGCGGGCCGACCGTGGCCGTGTATCTGTTGAGCCCGCAGCAGTGGCTGGAACACGACGACGCGCCGTGCAAAGTCGACTTCTGGCTGCGCAACCTTGAGCAATTGAGCCAAAGTCTGGGCGAGCTGAACATCCCGTTGTTGATCCGTACTGCAACGCATTGGGATCACGCCCCGGCAGAGCTGCGCAAGCTGTGCCGACAACTGAAGATCGAAGCGCTTCACGTCAACGAAGAATACGGCGTTCACGAAAGCCGTCGTGATGCGGCGGTGGCAGAAACCCTGCAAGCCGATGGGATTGAATTTCACAGCTATCTCGATCAATTGTTTTTCAAACCCGGCACCGTGCTGACCAAAACCAACACTTACTTCAAAGTGTTCAGCCAGTTTCGCAAGGTCTGCTACGAACGCCTGCACCGCTCGATGCCTGCGCTCGTGAAGGCGCCCGCCCGACAGGCGAAAACCGATGTAACCAGCGACCCGATTCCCACCGCAGTAAAAGGCTTCGCCACACCGAGCCAATCGCTGCGGGCACTGTGGCCGGCCGGTGAAACAGAAGCCCGCCGCCGACTAGACACCTTCACCGACGCGCAAATCGAATACTACGAAAGTGAACGCGACTTCCCCGCCAAACCCGGCACCAGTCAGCTGTCCGCCTACCTCGCCGCCGGCGTGATCTCGCCGCGCCAATGCCTGCACGCGGCGTTGCAGAGCAATCAGGGTGAATTCGAAAGCGGCAAGGCCGGCGCGGTTACCTGGATCAACGAATTGCTCTGGCGCGAGTTCTACAAACATATTCTGGTCGGCTATCCGCGCGTTTCGCGCCATCGCGCCTTTCGTCCCGAAACCGAGGCGCTGGCCTGGCGGGATGCGCCGCAGGATCTCGCCGCATGGCAAGAGGCGCGCACCGGTTTGCCGATCATCGATGCGGCCATGCGCCAGTTGCTGGAAACGGGCTGGATGCACAATCGCCTGCGCATGGTAGTGGCGATGTTCCTGACCAAGAATCTGCTGATCGACTGGCGCGAAGGCGAACGCTTTTTCATGCGGCATCTGATCGACGGCGACCTGGCGGCGAACAACGGTGGCTGGCAATGGAGTTCTTCCACCGGCACCGACTCGGCGCCGTATTTCCGCATCTTCAACCCGCTGAGCCAGTCGGAAAAATTCGACAGCGAAGGCCTGTTCATCCGGCACTGGCTGCCGGAGCTGGCGGGCCTGAACAAAAAGCAAATCCACAACCCGGCCAACCTTGGCGGACTGTTTGGCGTCGCCGATTATCCGTCGCCCATCGTCAACCTCAGCACCTCGCGCGAGCGCGCATTGGCCGCGTTCAAAAACCTGCCGTCGCGCCTGTCTTCGGGGGTTGAAGATGAGTGAATTCCTGCGCCGCTTCGCCCGCCAGTTTTCCGAGTTGAACAAAGACAACCTGCATCGCTTGGGCGAGCTGTACAGCAATGACATTCATTTCACCGATCCGCTGCACGATGTGCAGGGGCTCAAGCAACTGCAGGATTACTTCGCTGAGCTGTACGCCAACGTCAGCGAATTGCGATTCGATTTTCATGGCTTCGATCAGACAGGCGATAGCGAAGGCTATCTGCGATGGGTCATGAGCTACCGCCATCCGCGTCTGGCCGGTGGCGAAGTGATTCGCGTCAACGGCTGTTCGCACCTGCTCTGGCGCGACAAGGTTTATCGCCACCGGGACTATTTCGATGCCGGGGCGCTGCTGTATGAGCATTTACCCGTATTGGGCCGGGTGATCGCCTGGCTAAAAAGGAGAATGGGATGAGTCGTACACCTCCACGGCGCTATTGGTTGACCGGCGCCAGCAGTGGCATCGGCGCGGCGCTGGCTGAAGAGATTCTCAAAACCGGCGCGCATCTGGCGGTCAGCTCGCGCTCGGTCGCGCCGCTCAAGGTCTTGTCGCAACGTTATCCCGGGCAGGTTCTGGTGGTGCCGGGGGATTTGACCGACAGCCAGACCGTCCGCGAAATCGGTGAACAGATTACCGAGGACTGGGGCTCGCTGGACTCGGTGATTCTCAACGCCGGCACCTGTGAATATGTCGATGCCAAGCAGTTCGACGCCTCGATCATCGAACACGTGGTGCGGACCAATCTGCTCGCCAGCAGCTATTGCATCGAAGCCGCCCTGCCACTGTTGCGCAAAGGCACCGCACCGCACCTGGTCGGTGTCGCCAGCTCGGTCACGTATTTGCCACTGCCGCGGGCCGAAGCTTACGGCGCATCAAAGGCGGGGTTGCGGTATCTGTTCGAATCGCTGCGCATCGATCTGGCCGACGAAGGCATTGAAGTCACCGTGGTCAGCCCGGGTTTTGTCGACACGCCGCTGACTGCCAAGAACGATTTCCCGATGCCGCTCAGTTGGCCGGTGGACAAAGCGGCGCGGCATATTTTCGCCAAGCTCAAGGATCGCCCCTTGGAGATCGCGTTTCCGGCACTGTTCATGGCGGCCCTGTGGCCGTTGTCGAAGCTGCCGTCCAGGCTGCAACTGGCCATCGGCAAGCGCATGGTGCGCAAGCCACCACCGCTGCGGGATCCAGCATGAAAATCGCCATTGTCGGCAGCGGGATCGCTGGATTGACCTGCGCCTACCTGCTCAATCGTCGCCATGACGTACACGTGTTCGAGGCCAGCGACTGGGTCGGTGGCCACACGCACACTGTGCCAGTGACGGTCGACGGTCGCACTTACGCGGTGGACACCGGGTTCATCGTCTTCAACGACTGGACCTACCCGAACTTCATTCGCCTGCTCGGTCAGCTCGGCGTGCCGTTCAAAGCGACCGAAATGAGCTTTTCGGTGACGGACCCGGACACCGGCGTGGAATACAACGGCAACAACCTCAACAGCCTGTTCGCCCAGCGCAGCAATCTGTTTTCGCCGGGGTTCTGGGGCATGCTGCGGGACATTTTGCGCTTCAACAAAGAAGCCCAGCGCGACCTCGCCGAGCTGCGCATTCCCAGCGACATGACCCTTGATGATTATCTGAAGGCAGGCAATTACGGCGAGCGCTTCATCCTGCACTACATCGTGCCGATGGGCGCGGCGATCTGGTCGATGCCGATGGCCGAAATGCTCAACTTTCCGTTGCAGTTTTTCGTGCGGTTTTTCAAGAACCACGGGCTGCTGTCGGTGAGCGACCGCCCGCAATGGCAAGTCATCGAAGGCGGCTCAAGCGCCTACATTGCGCCGCTGACGGCATCGTTCAAGGACAAGATCCGCGTTAATTGCCCGGTGACGCAGGTCGAGCGTGATGAGCACGGCGTGGTTATCCACAGCCCGTCCGGCAGCGAACGTTTCGATAAAGTGATATTCGCCTGTCACAGCGATCAAGCTCTGCAATTGCTTGCCCGCCCGAGCGAGGCCGAGCGCGCGATTCTCGGCGCCCTGCCCTACGCCGACAACGAAGTCGTGCTGCACACCGACACGCGGCTGCTGCCCTCGCGCAAACTGGCGTGGGCAAGCTGGAACTATCGCCTCAACGGTGCCGGGCATACCCACGCCGCCGTGACCTACGACATGAACATTCTGCAAGGCATCGAGAGCGACACAACGTTCTGCGTGAGCCTCAATCAAAGCGCCGGCATCAGCCCGACCAAAGTCCTCGCGAAATACACTTACGCGCACCCGCAATACAGCCTCACGGCGGTGGCAGCGCAGAATCGCTGGGCAGAACTCGACGGCGCGCATCACACCCATTATTGCGGCGCCTATTGGGCCAACGGTTTCCATGAAGACGGCGTGGTCAGCGCTCTGCGCGTGGCCTCGGTGTTCGGGGAAACGTTATGAACAGCGCCCTGTATAGCGGCTGGATTGGCCATCGGCGTTTTTCGCCGCGCCAACATGCGTTCCGCTACAAGATCGGTTTGCTCTACCTCGATCTGAGCGAGCAGGACGCCGTGCTGGCCCTGTCGCCGCTGGCCGGGCGCGGGCGCTGTGCACCCTTTTCGTTTCGCGAGACCGATTATCTCAAGGCCTTTACCGGTCGCGGCATGCGCCTGATCGATGCGGTGCGTCAGCAGGTCGGCACCGCCATCGGCCATGAACCGCAAGGCTCGATCTGCCTGCTGACCCAGGCACGGAGTTGGGGCCTGTCATTCAACCCGGTGAGTTTCTTTTATTGCCACGAAGCGGACGGGCAACTGGCGGCGATTGTTTGCGAAGTTACCAACACGCCGTGGGGCGAGCGTTATCACTACGTGTTGCCGGCGCGGGCGCCCAGCGATCTGCAGGATTTTCATCAGCATTTCGCGGTGGCCAAGGCTTTTCACGTTTCGCCCTTTCTGCCGCGCGACCTCGAATACCGCATGAGCTTCAGCCCCGCCGCGCAGAACATCGGCGTGCACATGGCGGACTGGCAGGGCGAGCACAAGCTGTTCGACGCGACCCTCAATCTGCAACGCGAAACCCTTGATCGGCGCAGCCTGCACCGCTACTTGCGGCGCTTCCCGTGGATGACCGCGAAAACCGCGCTGGCGATTTATTGGCAGGCGCTGCGGCTGCTTCTCAAACGCGCACCGATCTTTTCTCATCAGGCTGCCGATGGCAGCTTTCGTACCGCCACTGTGCCTCCCAAGGAGCGCCGTCATGAAATCCTCTAGCCTGTCGGTCAGTCGGCTCAGCACCAACGGTTTGACCGGTTCGCTGTTGCGTCGCGGCGTTCTGCGCCAGTTGGCCCAACTCAAACACGGGCATCTGTTGGTGGTCGAGGATGGCGAACAAATGGTGTTCGGCACGCCGGGCAGTGCAGTGTTGGGGGAAATCCATGTGCTCGACGCCGCCCTTTGGGGCATGGTTGCCGGCAACGGCTCGATCGGCGCCGGCGAAGCGTTCATCCACGGCTACTGGAGTTCGCCGGACCTGACCGCGGTGGTGCGCGTGTTCGTCAGCAATCTTGAGGTGCTCGATGCGATGGAGGGCGGGCTGGCGCGCCTCGGTCGGCCATTGGTGCAAGGGCTGCACTGGCTCAACCGCAACACACGCAAAGGCTCGCAAAAAAATATCGCGGCGCACTATGACCTCGGCAACGATCTGTTCGAACAGTTTCTCGACCCGAGCATGATGTATTCGGCGGCGCAGTTTCTAACGCCCGAAGACAGCCTCGAACAGGCGCAATTGAACAAACTGGAGCGGATCTGCCAGAAACTGGCGCTCAAGCCCGACGATCATTTACTGGAAATCGGCACTGGCTGGGGCAGCATGGCGCTTTACGCGGCGCAGAACTATGGGTGCCGCGTGACCACTACGACGCTGTCCAAAGAACAGTACGCCTTCACCGCAAAGCGCATTGAGCAGCTCGGTTTGCAGGAGCAAGTGACGCTGTTGCTGAAGGACTACCGCGACCTCACCGGCGAATACGACAAACTGGTTTCGATCGAGATGATCGAGGCGGTCGGCCATCGCTTTCTGCCGACCTATTTCACCCAGTGCGCGAAGCTGCTCAAAAGCAACGGCCTGATGCTGATCCAGGCGATCACCATCCGCGAGCAGCGCTACGAGCAGGCCAAGCGCAGCGTTGACTTCATTCAGCGTTACATTTTCCCCGGCGGCGCCCTGCCAAGCGTGCAGAAGATGCTTGAAGTGGTCAGCCGCGACACCGACATGAACCTGCTGCACATGGAAGATTTCGGCCTGCACTACGCGCGCACGCTGCGTTTGTGGCACGAGAACTTCCGCCGCGCCCACGGGCGTTTGACCGAGCTGGGCTACGACGATTACTTCCTGCGGTTGTGGGAGTTTTACCTGTGCTACTGCGAGGGCGGTTTCCTGGAGCGCACCATCGGCACCGCGCAATTGCTGCTGGCCAAACCGGCCGCGATCACCGCGCCATTGCTCGGGCGTTTTGATGCATAAGCGTCTGGGCCGTAACGCGCTTAATGCTGTGCTGTTTCAGATCGGCTGGTTCACCTGCGTTCTCGGCGGTGACAGTTTGTGGTTGCTGCTGGCCTTGGCGATCCTGGTGATTCATTTGTGCTGGATCAGCAGTTGGGCGGCTGAAGGACGTTTGCTCTTGAGCGTGGTGATCGTCGGCACCGCGGTGGACAGCGTGTTGCGCGGGGTCGGCGTGTTCTTGTTTGCGGATCAGTCACCCCTGATTCCGCTGTGGTTGATGTTGCTATGGGCGTTGCTCGCGACGACTTTGTGTCACTGCCTGCAATGGAGCGCGCGGCCATGGTGGCTGGCCAGCGTGCTGGGCGCGGTGGGCGGCGCGTTGTCGTATTACGGCGGCGGACGTCTGGCCGGGGTGGAATTTCCTTATGGAGAATTACCCACGTTGATCGGCATCGGCCTGCTCTGGGCGCTGTTGTTTCCTCTGCTGCACCTGATGGCGCGACGGCTTGCTGCCTGAGCGTCCGTCGACGCTTTCACACGCACTCGAGCGACTGCCTTACACTGCCGCCATGAAAACCATTCCCCATCAGCAAATTACCGAGCCTGCGGTCACCTGCTCGACCTGCGCTGCATGCTGCTGTCAGCTCGAAGTCATGCTGATCACCGACACTGGCGTGCCGGATCGCTTTATCGATACCGATGAATGGGGCGGCGAAGTGATGTTGCGCCTGGACGACGGCTGGTGCGCCGCGTTGGATCGCGACAGCATGATGTGCACGATCTACGAAAAACGTCCGTTGATCTGCCGTGAGTTTGAAATGGGTGCGCCGGAGTGCATCGAAGAGCGCAAAGGGATCACCACGGCCTACCGCTGATCTCGAAAACAAAAGATCGCAGCCTTCGGCAGCTCCTGCATGGGGATGTGTTTCACACCTGTAGGAGCTGCCGGAGGCTGCGATCTTTGGATCTGCGCTTACAGCGGCATCGTGTAATGCAGCGCGTAGCTTTCTACACCATCGTTATCGCTGGACAGGCCGGCGTTGGAGTAGTGCGTTGCACGGATCCCGACTTCATGCCCGCCATTGAAACGCAGACCGAAACCCAGACGGTCTTCGAACTGGAACGAACCGCCGATGTTGTTGGATTCGTATTCGGTATTGGAGAACGCGGCGACACCGATACCCGCTTCGATATACGGTTTGACCGATTCGCCGGCAAATTCGTAAACGAACACTGGCGAGAACGACAAGCTGTTGTTGCTGGAAGTCTTGTCACCTTCCCAATAGGTATAGGCGCCGCTCCAGTAACCGGTCAGGCGACCGACGTCGCTCTGCAGCCAGCTCTTGTCCCAATCGAAATTCATGCCCAGACGATACGTCATGGTGGAATCGCTGGTAGCGCCGACGGCGAATTCAACACCAGCGGCTTGTGCGGTAATACTTTGCCCCATCAGTGCGGCCGCAATCGCGGCCAAGCAGAATAGTCGCTTCACTTGAAACTTCCTTTTCCGGAACGATCGTTTGGTTTTTAGTTGCTGCTGTCGCTATAGAAATCTGCGCCTGATCAGAAGTTCAGCGCGTTTTCAGTTTTTTCACGTTTTTTTACAAATCGAAGTTTTGCACATTCGATGCAGTTTGGCCCAGCAGCGGTAGGATTTTTCTGAAGGATTGCGGATCAGCACTGGTCCAGAACTTCACAGGCTGGCTCAAGCCGTGCGCGAGCAGATCGCGCTCACCGAGCAACCGTTGCAGTTGTCGGGCCACCGCAGAGCCAGTGTCGATCAGGCTGACATCGTCGTCGATCATTGTCTTTAGCAACGGTTTCAGGAAAGGATAATGCGTACACCCAAGGATGATCGTATCGCAGCCATGAGCCAGTAACGGCGTGACATAACTCTGCAATAACTGGCGCAATTCCTGGCTGTGCAGGTCGCCGTTTTCAATCAGCTCGACCAGCCCCGGGCACGGCTGGGTGATGACTTTGATGTCAGCCGCAAAGCGATCAAGCAACGCGGCGAACTTGGCGCTTTGCAAGGTGCCCGTCGTCGCGAGCACGCCGACCACGCCGCTACGTGTGGCCGCTGCGGCCGGTTTGACCGCAGGTTCCATGCCGACAATCGGCCAATCGGGAAAGTCGCGGCGCAGATCGGCCACACCGGCGACGGTCGCGGTATTGCAGGCCAACACCAAGGCTTTGGCGCCCTGCTCACGGAAGAAACCCGCCATCACACTGCAGCGTTGGCGGATAAATTCCGGGGTTTTCTCGCCATACGGGATGTTCCCGCAGTCGGCAACATACAGCAGCGATTCGTGGGGCAACAATTGCTGGATTTCCGCCAGTACCGACAAGCCGCCGACCCCGGAATCGAACACGCCGATCGGCGCCTCACGCATGGCGTGCGCCACAGACGCTGCATCCCGGATCACGCTTGACGCGCAACTCGCGGAAACGCGAGCCAAGGGCATCGATCAACAGC
Organism: Pseudomonas fluorescens; assembly: GCF_900636825.1. NCBI lineage: Bacteria > Pseudomonadati > Pseudomonadota > Gammaproteobacteria > Pseudomonadales > Pseudomonadaceae > Pseudomonas > Pseudomonas fluorescens. Next base: position 4,957,221 of record NZ_LR134318.1, read on the forward strand.
AAACGGCCCACCAGTGGCTCGCCAAAACCCACCAGAACTTTCAAAGCCTCAAGCGCTTGCAGGCTGCCGACCAGACCGACCAGCGGCCCGACCACGCCGGCTTCGCTGCACGTCAGTTCGGCTTCGCTGCCATGTCCGTACAAACAGTGATAGCACGGGCTCTCGGCGCGGCGCGGATCGAACACCGACAGTTGCCCTTCAAGACGAATCGCGGCGCCGCTGACCAGAGGCCTGCGTGCAGCCACACACGCTGCGTTGACCGCCTCGCGGGTAGAAAAGTTATCGGAACAGTCGAGCACCAGATCCACCGCCGCCACCGCTGCGGCGAGGGAATCCTCGTCCAGCGCCTGCCGGTGGGCAATCAGTTGTATCTCTGGATTGATTGCGCCCAAACGCTTGAGCGCCGAGTCGACCTTGCTCAGGCCGACGCTGTCGGTGTCGTGAATGATCTGTCGTTGCAGGTTGGTCAGATCGACCGTGTCGAAGTCCGCCAGATGCAACTCGCCGACACCTGCCGCCGCCAGATACAGGGCAACCGGCGCGCCGAGCCCACCCAGGCCGACAATCAGCACGCGACTGGCCTTGAGCTTCAATTGCCCGTCGATGTCGATGTGTTGCAGCAGAATCTGTCGGCTGTAGCGCAGCAATTCCTGATCATTCAGCACGGCAGGCGCCCCAGACTGATGCGTTGATGACCGCCCAGATCGGTGCGGCTGTGAACCTCTTGAAAACCGCGCGTCGACAGCAGGTCGCGCACGGACTCTGCCTGATCATAGCCATGTTCGAGCATCAACCAGCCACCGGCCTGCAGATAATCCGGCGCCTGCGCGACGATCAAACGCAGATCATCAAGCCCGTCCTCACCGGCCACCAGCGCGCTGGAAGGCTCGAAACGCACATCGCCTTCGACCAGATGCGGATCGGCGGCGGCAATGTACGGCGGGTTGCTGATAATCAGATGAAAACGCTGGCCGGCCAACGCGCTGAACCAATGACTGCTCAGCACCGTGGCGTTGTTCAAATGCAGGCGCTGGCGATTGCGTTCGGCCAGCGCCACGGCTTCGAGCACGCGATCCACAGCGGTGACTTTCCATGCTGGGCGTTCGCTGGCCAGGGCCAAGGCAATTGCGCCGCTGCCGGTGCCGAGATCAAGAACGCTGACAGGGGTCGCGGGGAGCAATTCCAGCGCCGCTTCCACCAGCAATTCCGTGTCCGGACGCGGAATCAATGTGTGCGGCGCGACTTCCAGGTCAAGTTTCCAGAACCCCTGCTGACCGAGAATATAAGCCACCGGTTCGCCGCTGCGACGCCGCTGCAGATATTCGGCGAATGTCAGCGCCGCTTCACTCGGCACGATGCGCTCGGGCCAGGTGTGCAGAAAGCTGCGCGATTTGCCCAGCGCGGCGGCCAGCAGCAACTCGGCGTCCAGGCGCGCGGTGGGCGAGTCCGGCAGCTCAGCGGCGCGCAACAGACTGGCGATGATGGTCATTTATTCACCTATCGCAGCGAGTTGGTCCGCCTGGTATTCGGCCAGTAATGGCTCGATCACCGCTTCAACGCCACCGGCGAGAATTTCATCCAGCGAATAAAGGGTCAGGTTGACGCGATGGTCAGTGACCCGGCCTTGGGCATAGTTGTAGGTGCGGATACGTTCGGAGCGGTCACCGGAACCCACCAGCAATTTACGCTCGCTGGCGATCGCATTCGCCGCAGCTGCAGTTTGCTGATCGTTGAGCTTGGCCGACAACCACGCCATCGCCCGCGCACGGTTCTTGTGCTGGGAACGTTCTTCCTGACACTCGACGACGGTGCCGGTCGGTATGTGCGTGATGCGGATCGCCGAGTCGGTGGTGTTGACGTGCTGACCACCAGCGCCAGAGGAGCGGAACGTGTCGACACGCAAGTCCGCCGGGTTGATCTCGATGGCTTCACGCTCGTCCGGCTCGGGCAATACCGCCACGGTGCAGGCCGAGGTGTGGATACGGCCTTGGGATTCGGTGGCGGGTACACGCTGTACGCGGTGCGCGCCGGATTCGAATTTCAGCTTGCCGTAAACGTTGTCGCCTTCGATGCGCGCGATGACTTCTTTATAGCCACCGTGCTCGCCTTCGTTTGCCGAGAGGGTCTCTACACGCCAGCCACGACGCTCGGCATAGCGCGAGTACATGCGAAACAGATCGCCGGAGAAGATCGCCGCCTCGTCGCCACCAGTGCCGGCGCGGATTTCGAGGAAGACGTTGCGCCCGTCGTTGGGGTCCTTGGGCAGCAACATGCGCTGCAGGTCGGATTCCAGGGTGATCAGCAGCTCTTTGGCTTCGCGGACTTCTTCCACGGCCATTTCGCGCATGTCCGGGTCGCTGTCCTTGAGCAGCGCTTGCGCACCTTCGAGATCGCTTTGTACACCGAGCAGCTTTTTATAGGCGGCCACGACAGGCTCAAGTTCGGCATATTCCTTGGAATACGCACGGAACTTGGCCTGATCGGAAATGACTTCACCGTCGCCGAGCAGCGAGGTCAGTTCCTCGAAACGGTCCTGGAGAATGTCCAGCTTGTTGAGCAGTGACGCTTTCATTGCGGTTTTTTATCCGAAAAACTATCCGGTGAGCCCTCAAGGGCAAAGAGTTCCTGGGCCATGGCCAGCGCATCGAGGCGGCCTTCGGCAGACAGCTTTTTCAATTGCACGCTAGGCGCATGCAACAGTTTATTGGTCAGGCCACGGGCCAGTTGCCCGAGGACATCTTCGGCGTTGCCGCCGTTGGCCAGCAGGCGCAGGGCTTTCTGCAGTTCTTCGTCGCGCAGGCGTTCGCTTTGTTGACGATAGGCCTTGAGCACGTCGACCGCCGCCAGTTCGCGCAGGCGCACCATGAAATCGTCGGCGCCGACCGAAACCATCTCTTCCGCCGCTTGCGCAGCGCCCTGACGGCTCTTGAGGTTTTCCGCGACCACTTCGTGGAGATCGTCGACGCTATACAGATAAACGTCGTCAAGTTCGCCGACTTCCGGCTCGATATCCCTGGGTACCGCGATGTCGACCATGAAAATCGGCTTGTGCTTGCGCAGCTTCAACGCACTTTCCACCGCGCCCTTGCCGAGAATCGGCAACTGGCTGGCGGTCGAGCTGATGACGATGTCGCTGCGCACCAGCTCCGCCGGAATGTCCGACAGCAATACCGCATGAGCGCCGAACTGCTCGGCCAACTGGCTGGCGCGCTCGAGCGTACGGTTGGCGACGACGATGCGCTTGACCCCCAGTTCATGCAAATGACGGGCGACCAGCGTGATGGTCTCGCCGGCGCCGATCAGCAAGGCCTGGCTGCGTTGCAAATCACTGAAAATCTGTTTCGCCAGACTGACGGCGGCAAATGCCACCGACACCGGGTTTTCGCCAATGGCCGTGTCGGTGCGCACCTGTTTGGCGGCATTGAACGTCGCCTGAAACAGCCGTCCAAGCAGCGGGCCGATGGTGCCGGCCTCGCGCGCCACGGCATAGGCCGATTTCATCTGGCCGAGGATCTGCGGTTCGCCCAGTACCAGCGAGTCGAGCCCGGAGGCGACGCGCATCATGTGACGAACGGCCGCATCATCTTCATGCACGTAGGCACTGGCGCGCAGTTCATCGAGGCTCAGACGGTGATAATCCGCCAGCCAGCGCAGCACGATATCGGCCGACAGCTGATCCTGCTCTATATAAAGCTCACTGCGATTGCAGGTGGAAAGGATCGCCGCTTCGCGGCTGTCGGTCAGTCGGCAGAGCTGCTGCAACGCCTCCACCAGTTGCTCAGGGGTAAAGGCCACGCGCTCGCGGACGTCTACTGAAGCAGTCTTGTGGTTGATACCGAGTGCAAGGAAGGCCATTCAAGGTCGCTGATGGTGACGTGAAGCCGGCAATTGTCCTACTTCGAAAGATTCAGAACAACTAGTGGATATCTATTGCCGTAATTGTATGCAGCTTTTGCTGCGATCCATTCTCGTTCATGTACACACAATCCCTTTTAGGAGCTGCCGAAGGCTACGATCTTTAGATTTCGGTTTTTCGAATCACTAGGAAGATCAAAAGATCGCAGCCTTCGGCAGCTCCTGCATGGGTAGGCGGGCACAATGGGTAACGGGCATATGCGTAAATTGCCTGAGCGGTTATGTTTGGCCGAAGGCTTGTGTCATGATGATCCGACCGCAGGTTAGTCGTCCTCTTCCTATATGAATAGATCTTCCGCGTTGCTCCTCGCTTTCGTCTTCCTCAGCGGCTGTCAGGCCATGGCCCCCGTGTCGCCGGACGGTACGCCGTCAGTCGAAGACACTACGCCTGCGCCTGAAAAGCCCAAGGTTTACAGCTCGTTCAGCGAAGAGACCGTCTTCAGTCTGTTGAGCGCCGAGCTCGCCGGCCAGCGCAATCGTTTCGACATTGCCCTGGACAACTACGTGACCCAGGCCATCAACACCCAGGATCCGGGCGTCTCCGAGCGCGCGTTCCGTATCGCCGAATACCTGGGTGCGGACCAGCCTGCGCTGGACACCGCGCTGATCTGGGCGAGAAACGCCCCGGACGATCTCGAAGCGCAACGCGCCGCCGCCGTGCAATTGGCACGTGCCGGGCGTTACGACGACTCGATGGTCTACATGGAGAAAGTCCTGCAGGGCAAGGGCGATACCCATTTCGATTTCCTTGCGTTGTCAGCGGCAGATACCGATCAGGAGACGCGCAACGGTCTGATGAAAAGTTTCGACCGTTTGTTGCAACGTCATCCGAACAACAGCCAGCTGATTTTCGGCAAAGCCCTGCTTCTGCAGCAGGACGGCGACAATAACGCGGCCCTGACCCTGCTCGAAGACCATCCGCCGGAAGACGGCGAGATCGCTCCGATCCTGTTGCGCGCCCGCCTGCTGCAACTGTTGAACCGTGGCGACGAAGCACTGCCGCTGCTCCAGAAAAGCATCAGGAAATATCCTGACGACAAACGCCTGCGCCTGACTTACGCACGCATGCTGGTCGAGCAGGATCGGATGGATGACGCCAAAACCGAATTCTCGAGTCTGGTTCAGCAATATCCGGAAGACGACGAATTGCGTTATTCGCTGGCGCTGGTGTGCCTCGAAGCCAAAGCCTGGGATGAGGCCAAGGGTTATCTCGAAGACCTGATCGCGCGCGAAAGCCACGTTGATTCTGCTCACCTGAACCTCGGGCGCATCGCCGAAGAGCGCAACGACCCACAAGGCGCGCTGACCGAGTACGCGCAGGTCGGTCCGGGCAACGACTATCTGCCGGCGCAACTGCGTCAGGCCGACATTCTGATGAACAACGGCAAAACCGCGGAAGCACAACGCAAGCTCGCGGCCGAGCGTGACGAGCAGCCTGATTACGCCATTCAGTTGTACCTGATCGAGTCGGAAACCCTGTCGGCCAACAAACAGGACGACAAAGCCTGGAAGGTTTTGCAGCAAGCCTTGCAACAATATCCGGACGATCTGAATCTTTTGTATACCCGCGCCATGCTCGCGGAAAAACGCAATGATCTGGGGCAGATGGAAAAAGACCTGCGCTTGATCATCAAGCGTGATCCGGACAACGCCATGGCGCTCAACGCGTTGGGCTACACCTTGTCCGATCGCACCACCCGCTACGCTGAAGCCAAAACGCTGATCGAGCAGGCACACCAGATCAACCCGGAAGACCCGGCGGTTCTCGACAGCCTCGGCTGGGTGAACTATCGCCTGGGCAATCTGGATGAGGCGGAAAAATATCTGCGCCAGGCGCTGGAGCGTTTCCCTGATCACGAAGTGGCCGCGCACTTGGGCGAGGTTCTCTGGGCCAAGGGCAATCAACGCGAAGCCAAACAAGTGTGGGGCAAGTTCCTCAAGGACCAGCCCGACAGCACCATTCTGCGCAGCACCATCAAGCGCTTGACCGGATCCGAGACTCTTTAACCCATGTTTTTGCGCCACGTTATCGTTTTCAGCTTCATCGCCCTGCTCGCCGGTTGCGCGGGCTTCGGCTCACGCGAATCGGTCGAGGGCCACGGCAGTCCCGCTCAATGGGCCGCGAACAAGCAACAATTGAGCGGTCTGGACGGCTGGCAGATCGACGGCAAGATCGGTATCCGCGCGCCCAAGGATTCCGGCAGCGGCACACTTTTCTGGCTGCAGCGTCAGGATTACTACGACATTCGCCTGTCCGGCCCGCTGGGTCGTGGCGCGGCTCGTCTGACCGGGCGTCCGGGCAAAGTGTCGCTGGAAGTCGCCAACCAGGGTCGCTATGAATCGCAATCCCCCGAAGCCCTGCTCGAGGAACAACTGGGCTGGAAGCTGCCGGTGTCGAATCTGGCCTGGTGGGTCCGTGGCCTGCCCGCTCCGGAAAGCAAAAGCCGCCTGAACCTGGACGCTGACAGCCGCCTGTCCAGCCTCGAACAGGATGGCTGGAAAGTCGAATACACCGCTTACACCGAACAGAATGGTTATTGGCTGCCCGAGCGCATCAAGCTGCACGGCACCGACCTTGACGTGACGCTGGTGATCAAGACCTGGCAACCGCGCAAGCTGGGGCAATAAACCATGGCCGCTGCACGCTTGACCCTGCCCTCGCCGGCCAAACTCAACCTGATGCTGCACATTCTCGGGCGCCGTGAAGACGGATATCACGAGTTGCAGACACTGTTTCAGTTTGTCGATTACGGCGATGAAATCACTTTTGCCATCCGTGATGACGGCGTGATTCAGCTGCACACCGAGTTCGAAGGCGTGCCTCATGACAGCAACCTGATCGTGCGCGCGGCGAAGATGCTGCAGCAGCAGTCCGGCAGCGCGCTGGGCATCGACATCTGGATCGATAAAGTGCTGCCCATGGGCGGCGGCATTGGCGGCGGCAGTTCGAATGCGGCGACAACGCTGCTCGGCCTCAACCACCTTTGGCAATTGGGTTGGGATGAAGATCGGCTGGCCGCACTGGGCCTTGCGCTAGGCGCCGATGTGCCGGTTTTCGTCCGTGGCCACGCGGCGTTTGCCGAAGGTGTCGGCGAGAAACTGACCCCGGTCGATCCCGAAGAACCGTGGTATCTGGTCCTCGTGCCGCAAGTCTCTGTAAGTACGGCAGAAATTTTTTCCGATCCTTTGTTGACACGTAACACGCCGCCCATTAAAGTGCGCCCCGTTCCCGAGGGAAACAGTCGAAATGACTGCTTGCCGGTGGTTGCAAGGCGTTATCCGGAAGTACGTAACGCATTGGATTTGTTAGGTAAATTTACCGAAGCAAAGCTCACCGGAACTGGAAGTTGTGTGTTTGGGGGCTTCCCAAGCAAAGCTGAAGCTGATAAAGTCTCGGCCCTTCTGACAGAGACCCTTACAGGGTTTGTAGCCAAAGGCAGCAACGTTTCGATGTTGCACCGAAAACTGCAAAGTCTGCTCTAAAGGAACCAAGTGCTCGGCACTTGATGCAACAGATACAGGGGCGTCGCCAAGCGGTAAGGCAGCAGGTTTTGATCCTGCCATGCGTTGGTTCGAATCCAGCCGCCCCTGCCATTTTCTCTACTCATCCAGGTTACCCTCAGCCTCTAGGTACTGCGCGTGTCCAAGATGATGGTCTTTACGGGGAATGCTAACCCCGATCTGGCTCGGCGTGTTGTACGTCAGCTGCATATCCCTCTCGGTGACATCTCTGTCGGCAAATTTTCCGACGGCGAAATTACTGCCGAGATCAATGAAAACGTTCGCGGTAAAGACGTCTTCATTATTCAGCCGACTTGCGCTCCGACCAACGATAACCTGATGGAACTGGTAGTGATGGCTGATGCCTTCCGCCGCTCCTCGGCTACTCGTATCACTGCTGTTATTCCTTATTTTGGTTATGCCCGTCAGGATCGCCGTCCGCGTTCCGCACGTGTGGCTATCAGCGCAAAAGTTGTTGCTGACATGCTCACCGTAGTCGGCATCGACCGTGTTCTCACGGTTGATCTGCATGCTGACCAGATTCAGGGCTTCTTCGATATTCCGGTAGATAACATCTACGGCTCCCCGGTTCTGGTGGATGACATTGAAGATCAGCGCTTCGAAAACCTGATGATCGTGTCCCCGGACATTGGTGGCGTCGTGCGTGCACGTGCTGTTGCCAAATCCCTGGGCGTTGATCTCGGAATCATCGACAAACGCCGTGAGAAAGCCAATCACTCTGAAGTGATGCATATCATTGGTGATGTCGAAGGGCGTACCTGCATTCTGGTCGATGACATGGTCGATACCGCCGGCACCCTGTGCCACGCGGCCAAGGCCCTGAAAGAGCATGGCGCAGCCAAGGTCTTTGCCTACTGCACACACCCTGTGCTGTCGGGTCGGGCCATCGAGAATATCGAAAATTCCGTGCTGGACGAGCTGGTGGTGACTAACACCATCCCGCTGTCCGCTGCAGCACAAGCCTGTGCGCGTATCCGTCAACTGGATATCGCACCGGTAGTTGCCGAAGCGGTTCGCCGCATCAGCAATGAAGAATCGATCAGTGCGATGTTCCGTTAAGGGCCCTGCCCTTCTCGAAATGTTTCGTTGACGAAAAGCGCCCCGCCCCGGCATTCCTGCCGGGGCGGGGCTTTTTTGCCCATACCGTGTTCGGCGCTGGTCGCAAACGCCTCTCGGTCATGGCTATTTTGGAGATACAAAATGAACGATTTTACCCTGAATGCTGAAGTGCGTTCCGACCTGGGGAAAGGTGCGAGCCGCCGCCTGCGTCGTCTCGCCGCTCTGGTTCCAGCTGTAGTTTACGGTGGCGAAAAAGCCCCTGAATCCATCAGCATGCTGGCCAAAGAAGTTGCCAAACTGCTCGAAAACGAAGCGGCTTACAGCCACATCATCGAGCTGAACGTTGGCGGCACCAAGCAGAACGTCATCATCAAAGCTCTGCAGCGTCACCCGTCCAAAGGCCACGTGCTGCATGCTGACTTCGTACGCGTTGTCGCTGGCCAGAAACTGACCGCTATCGTGCCTGTGCACTTTGTTGGCGAAGAAGCTCCAGTGAAGAAAGGCGGCGAAGTTTCGCACGTTACTTCGGAAATCGAAGTGACCTGCCTGCCTAAGGACCTGCCTGAGTTCATCGAAGTCGACCTGTCGAAAGCAGAAATCGGCACCATCATTCACCTGTCGGACCTCAAAGCTCCTAAAGGTGTTGAGTTCGTTGCTCTGGCACACGGCGATGACAAGGTTGTTGCCAACGTCCACGCTCCACGTGTTGCTGCAGAAGCTACCGAAGAAGGCGCAGCAGAGTAATTCACTCTGTCATGCCTGAGTGAGCAAGTGACATCGCGGACTGGAACGTAGCGAGAAAGCGGGCGAGAACGCGGAGTTTACATCCATGGTAAATGAGCATTTTTCGTCCACTTTCGCCGCTTTCCCTGATCGCGGCGATGTTATCCACCACTCCAAGGAAGGGCCCCTATCGTGACTGCCATCAAACTGATCGTTGGCCTGGGAAATCCAGGCGCCGAATACGACCAGACCCGGCATAACGCAGGGGCCCTTTTTGTTGAGCGCATCGCTGCCGCACAAGGTGTCAATCTTGTCGCCGATCGCAAATATTTCGGCCTGACCGGGCGCTACTCGCATCAGGGTCAGGATGTTCGTCTGCTGATTCCCACCACGTACATGAACCGCAGCGGCCAAGCCGTGGCGGCACTCGCCGGTTTCTTCCGCATCCAGCCTGAAGAGATCCTCGTGGCGCACGACGAACTCGATCTGCCTCCTGGCGTCGCCAAGCTCAAGCAGGGCGGCGGCCATGGCGGTCACAACGGGTTGCGCGACATCATTGCGCAACTGGGTAATCAGAATACGTTCTACCGCCTGCGGCTTGGCATCGGCCACCCGGGCGTCGCCAGCATGGTTTCAAATTTCGTCCTGGGTCGTGCGCCACGCGCCGAACAGGAAAAACTCGATGCCAGCATCGACTTTGCCCTCGGCGTGCTGCCGGATATCCTCGCCGGTGAATGGAACCGCGCGATGAAAAACCTGCACAGCCAGAAGGCCTGACTTTTACCCGAGGGGAAACACCATGGGATTCAATTGCGGCATCGTCGGCCTGCCTAACGTCGGCAAGTCCACCCTGTTCAACGCCCTGACCAAATCCGGTATCGCGGCCGAGAACTTCCCCTTCTGCACCATCGAGCCGAACAGCGGCATCGTGCCGATGCCGGATCCGCGCCTGGAAGCCTTGGCGGCCATCGTCAATCCAAAACGCATCCTGCCGACCACCATGGAATTCGTCGACATCGCCGGCCTCGTCGCTGGCGCCTCGAAAGGTGAAGGCCTGGGCAACAAGTTCCTCGCCAACATCCGCGAAACCGACGCCATCGCTCACGTCGTGCGCTGCTTCGAAGACGAGAACGTTATCCACGTTTCCAACAGCGTCGACCCGAAGCGCGACATCGAGATCATCGATCTGGAATTGATCTTCGCCGACCTTGACAGCTGCGAGAAGCAACTGCAGAAAGTCGCGCGTAATGCCAAGGGCGGTGACAAGGACGCCGTGGTTCAGAAGGCGCTGCTCGAGCAATTGATCGCGCACTTCACCGAAGCCAAGCCCGCACGCAGCCTGATGAAGAACATGAGCGCTGACGAAAAGGCCGTGATCAAAGGCTTCCACCTGCTGACCACCAAGCCGGTCATGTACATTGCCAACGTGGCTGAAGACGGTTTCGAGAACAACCCGCACCTGGATGTGGTACGCGCCATCGCCGAAGAAGAAGGCGCCATGGTTGTGCCGGTCTGCAACAAGATCGAAGCGGAAATCGCCGAGCTTGATGACGGCGAAGAGAAAGACATGTTCCTCGAGGCCCTGGGCCTGGAAGAGCCTGGCCTGAACCGCGTGATCCGCGCTGGCTACGAGATGCTGCACCTGCAGACCTACTTCACCGCCGGTGTCGAAGAAGTCCGCGCCTGGACCGTCAAAGTCGGTGCCACCGCACCACAGGCCGCTGGCGTGATCCACACCGACTTCGAAAAAGGCTTCATCCGTGCCGAAGTCATCGCCTACAACGACTTCATTCAGTACAAGGGCGAGGCCGGTGCCAAAGAGGCCGGCAAATGGCGTCTGGAAGGCAAGGATTACATCGTCAAGGACGGCGACGTGATGCACTTCCGCTTCAACGTCTAAGCAACAGCCGCACAAGAAAAAGCCGCGTTTGATACGCGGCTTTTTTGTGCCTGACAGATCGTTAAAAGGCCTTTTTGGTGCGCGGCAAAAAGATCGCCAACACACCAAACAACGGCAGGAACGAGCACAGGAAATACACGTACTCAATCCCGTGCACATCCGCCAGATGCCCCAGCAGTGCCGCGCCAATCCCGCCGAAACCAAACATCAAACCGAAGAAGATTCCGGCAATCATCCCGACATTGCCGGGCACCAGCTCCTGCGCGTACACCACAATCGCCGAGAACGCCGAGGCCAGGATGAATCCGATCACCATGCTGAGCACACTGGTCCAGAACAGGTCGACATGGGGCATGAGCAGGGTAAACGGCGCCACGCCGAGGATCGAGAACCAGATCACCGCTTTGCGGCCGATCTTGTCGCCAATCGGCCCGCCGAAAAACGTCCCCGCCGCCACTGCGCCAAGAAACAGGAACAGATGCAACTGCGAACTGGCAACCGACAGGTCGAACTTCTCAATCAAATAGAAAGTGAAATAACTCGTCAGGCTGGCCATGTAGAAATATTTGGAGAACACCAGCAACCCAAGCACCACCAGCGCACTGATCACCCTGCCCTTCGATAACCCGTGCGTTGCCGCCTGGCCGGCCTTGAGCTTGAACAGGTTCAAGTGATGGGCGTACCAGCGACTGATGCGGTACAGCACGAACAGCGCGAACACAGCGAACAATCCGAACCACGCCACATTGGCCTGACCGAACGGAATGATGATCGCCGCTGCCAACAGCGGACCGAATGCAGAACCGGCATTACCGCCGACCTGAAAGGTCGATTGCGCCAGACCAAAACGCCCACCCGAGGCCAGCCGCGCGATCCGCGAGGCCTCCGGATGGAACGTCGAAGAGCCGATACCGATCAGCGCGGCTGCCAACAGAATCAAGGGGAAGCTGCCGACCATCGACATCATCACGATGCCGATCAGCGTACAAATCGAGCCGGCCGGCAGCAGCCACGGTTTAGGGTGACGATCAGTGTGATAACCGACCCACGGCTGCAACAGCGATGCGGTCAGTTGAAAGGTCAAGGTGATCAGACCGACCTGGGTGAAACTCAAACCGTAGCTGGCCTTGAGCATCGGGTAGATCGACGGCAGTACCGACTGGATCAGGTCGTTGATCAAATGCGCCAGCGCCACTGCGCCGATGATACGCATCACCAAAGGACTGCTTTGAGAAGCAGTAGGCGCCGAGGCAGCGGCGCTCTGAACGTTGCTGATAGCCATGGAAGTTTCCGGACAGCAGATGGGTGCCCGCGGGCAGGTGCGTCAATGTGCCATTTTTCAGTGCGCCAGCGCCATCCCCTTAGCCAGCTAACTAACCAACAACTCAACCCTGTGTAGGAGCTGCCGAAGGCTGCGATCTTTTGATCTCTCAAAATCAAAAGATCGCAGCCTTCGGCAGCTCCTACACAGGGCGATCGTGGGCCGCGAAAATGATAGCGCAACGCCATGGTCTAAATCTTGCCTTGCTTCTGGCCTTGAACACGATCGCCTTACAAAGGCGCTCGACAATGGGAAGTTTCGCTACAGAGCCAGCCCACAGAGCGGGCACGAGTGAACTTTCGAGGCCTTTTAGAGGGCACAGTCGCGGTTGAAAAATTCGCGATGCACGCCAATGGTGCGTGGTGTCCAGAGGAGTCATGAGGCATGCAGGCTTTTCTTTCGCCGGGGATCAAATTGCTGGGGCGGTTTGGCTTCGCAGGTAAATTCCAATTGTTGTTTCTGCTGTTCATTCTGCCGTTGGCCGGCAGCCTGTTGATGATCGGCCAGGACTATCGCGACAAACTCAACCTGATCTCCGGCGAGCGCGCCGGCGTGCGTCAGCTGCTGGCACTTGATGCGCTGGACGACTTGCTCGCGGCTCAACGGGACCGCGCCGCGCGCTGGCGCGCCACCGAAACCAATCGCCAACCGACACCCGCAACTCTTGCCGCCATGGCCGCGTTCGATGCCGTGCAACCGGCGGTGCAGCAAGCCACCACGGAACTGGGCAACGCGCTGCAAAATGAAGGCGCCGAGGGCGAAACGCTCACGCGTTATCAGGCACTGCAAAGCGCACTGAACGGACTGGATTCGAAAAGCCTCAGCAGCGTTGGATGGTGGCCGGACGGTTACGAGCGGTTCACTCACGCACTGAGCGCGCTGCAAGCCTTGCGCGAGCAGATCGTCATGGACAATCGCCTGACGCTCGCGCCATGGCTGGAAACCTATTTGCTGACGCAGATTTCCACGCAGCATGCGCCGGACCTGATCGAGCGAGTCGGTCGTCTGGCGGCGGTGGGGCAGGCCTCGGTCGTCTCCGGCCAATTCACCTTGCAGAGCCGCTTGCAGTTGCGCGACCTGCGCAGCCGCATTGGCGACGCCCGCGAGCAATTGGTGAAAACCGCCGGCCTGCTGGAGGCGCGTCTGCCAGTCGCGCTGCAATCCTGGGCCAGCCAATACCACGACAGCCTCAAACACCTCGACGGCGGCCTGAAAATCCTCGACGACGGAGTGTTCGGCGGCAGCATCACGCTCAAGCCGGAAGAGTTCGAACGCAGCCTCGATGCCCTGCTGACGGATCTTGCGACCCTGCGCCAGCAATCATTGGTGTCCCTGGATCAACGGCTCGACGCCTATCAAGGCTCGGCGATCCGCCAGTTCATCCTGGTTGCCGTAATATTCGGCTGCCTGTTGCTCGCGGCACTGTATCTGTTCGTCTGCCTGCAAGCATCGATCCGCCGCAGCGCCAGCGGCATCACCCTACTTGCCGAAGCCTTGCGCGACGGCAACCTGAGCCTTCAAGTGCCCGTGGTCGGCCGCGATGAGCTGGCGGCGATCAGCACCGCGCTCAACGTTGCCGTGGTGCAATTGCGCACCAGCATGCTCGGCGTCGATCATGAGACCTCGCAACTGAGCAATGCCGTACGCAGCCTCAACCAGCATTCCCGCGGCGCCCTCGGTGAAGTCGAGGCGCAGCAGTTGCAGATCAGCCAGATCGCCACTGCCGCCACGCAATTGGCGGCCACCTCGCAAGGCGTGGCGCAGAGTTGCGAACAAGCCTCCGGCAGCGCTCAGCACACTCGCCGCATCGCCGCCGACAGTAGCCGCGACAGCCAGCGCACCACGGCGAGTATTCAGCAGCTCAATCAGCGCCTGAACGACACCGCCGCAGCGCTCGGTAGGGTCAGCGAGCAAGGCCAGCAGATTCAATTGGTGGTCGATACCATTCGCGGCGTCGCCGAACAGACCAACCTGCTCGCGCTCAACGCGGCGATTGAGGCAGCCCGCGCCGGCGAACAAGGTCGCGGCTTCGCCGTGGTCGCTGACGAGGTGCGCAGCCTTTCGCAACGCACGCAATCGTCCACCGCGCAAATCGCCGGCACCGTCGACAGCCTGCGCGCCACGGTTAACGAAGCCGTGAGCCTGATGGAGGCCGCCTGCGGCCAGGCGCAATCGGACGCTGAAGCGGTCACCGGTCTGGGTGAACGCCTGGGGGAAATCGCCAGCGCCGTGCAGAGCGTCACCGACACCCTCGCGCAGATCGCCACAGCCGTCGAAGAACAGGCCAGCACCGCCGACGAAGTCAGCAGCAATATTCAGCAGGTCGATCAAGCGGCGGTGCGTCTGCTCGAAGGCGCACGCGCCGTGAACCTCGCGGCGGACACCTTGAGCCAGGGCAGCGAGGCACTGAGCGCCAATACCGGCAGATTCCAGCTACGCTAACGCCCTCCCCGGCCCCGATTTTCGGGGCCGGAGGATAAGCGGTTGAAAATAAGAAGAAATATTTTTGAATTACGCTTGACGCTTTTCCATTTCAGGGGAATAATGCGCGCCACTTGGCTACATAGCTCAGTTGGTTAGAGCATAGCATTCATAATGCTGGGGTCCGGGGTTCAAGTCCCTGTGTAGCCACCAAGTACTGAAAACGGCTTACCGAAAGGTAGGCCGTTTTTTTATGCCTTGAGAAAAATCTTTCCCGAGCTTACTCCTACAGCTCAGATCGGCCGCTTCACGTCAGCAGACCGAATTGACGCATTTCTCAAGAAGAAAATTATAGGAAAAATATCCGATCAGCGTACGAAACGGATATTTAGTAAATTACACCACCTGCGACGCTGTGCTTTGATTCCCCATATGACCGACAATCCACCATGGTTCGATTCAACGCCGTCAAAGGAAGAACCGGATGCCTTTGCACGAAACATTCTTAACGATGGCAGCTTTCTAGGGAGCTGCGACTGTGATGCTTGGTTAAGGCTATGCTGGGATGGAACAAGGCGGAGCGTGCGCCTTTCGTCATCAAACGGCGCCTACTTGCGACATTTCTCCCCACCAGAAATGGGCAGGGAATTGCAGAAATTCATGCGACAACAGAAATCAAGGGATAGGGATCGCTCATGAAAAAACCATTGATTGAACCGCGGTTTGTCGGCGCTCGATTTGATGGGCACACTATCCCGCTTGAGCTTCTTAAGGACATATCTGTTCTGGAGGAATTCGTAATAGCGGTTGCCAAGTGGATATTCGTGCAAAACAACGTTCGCATTAGGGCGCCAAAAGGATTTACAGACCCGCTGTCCATTGGTCTCTCTGAAGTCAAGGACGGTAGCGCGATACCTGGCATTACTATTGATTACATTGACGACTCAGCCGGCCTATTTCCCGCAGCAAATGAGGATTACTTTTTCCGCGCTGTTCAAGCCATCGGGGGAGCGATCAATGCCGCCGAGCATAACGAACCTATCACTGATCACCTTCCTGCAAATCTGCTTGGCTATTTTGACAGATTTGGAAGGGGGCTTAGGGAGGGAGAGGTTCTGGAGTTTTTCCCGGGAAAAGATCGCCCTGCACGGCTCACAAAGCTAACTCGCCGACGTCTGTTACTCGCATCGCAGAACGAGGTACTCACGGACGAAATAACAGTTCGCGGCCTCGTGTCTGAGCTTGATCAAAGTAAGATGAGTTTCGAACTGCAGCTGCCAGGCGGCAGAAAAATTGCCGCCAAGGTTGACGCTATTCACTTGGATATCATCCTTGAGGCGATGAGCGGCTACCGAACCGGGCTCAAGGTTTCAGTCTCGGGCGTTGGTCGATTTGACCGCTATGAACGGCTACACTCATTTGATGTTATTGAGGACGCCGCCATTATCGATACCAACGATCCACTGGCTAGAATCGACGAGCTGAGACTTCTTAAAGTCGGTTGGCTGGATGGTCGCGGGCTCGTTCCAGCGTCGTCCGACTTTGACTGGCTTGAGAGCTTTTTCGTCGACACCTTTCCACCTACGCTGCCTAGCCCTTATATCTACCCTACAGAAGAGGGTGGGGTCCAGCTTGAATGGCGAACCGGAAATCAGGACGTCAGCTTAGAAATTGATCTCGCCAGCCTATCTGGCGACCTTCATTGCCTCAACACCGAGACAATGCAAGAGATATCCAAAGTGCTTTCCTTGGACGATCCTACTCACAAACAGGCGCTCGTCGATTTAATTTCCAAAGCCGCAAAGGGAGAGATTTGATGAAGGAGAGTACGCATCTGCTGCGACAAATTAATCCAAGCTTCATTCAGGATGGAAAGATCACATCGCAAGCTTTTAGTCCCACGCCGAAAGATGATAAGAAACTTTCTTGCTACGATGGTGACCAAATCGACCCACCGAATGCTCACGATCATTTCGTTCAGTCACTGGGCCTTAGGTCTGTCGGGGTGGTAGCTGTCACGGTTGCCGAGTGTGGAGCGCTGGAGCTTCCAGCTTTCCCCGATCCTGAGCCGTTCAAAGAGCACGCCATTATTGACTTTGATGGGAACGAGAAAAACGATATCAAACGAAAATCAAAAATCCTTCGGACCATTGCAGAAGAAAGAGATTGGCTCTATAAGCCGTAAGACAAGCCCGGCCCAGCGCCGGGTTTTCTGCATATGCTCCTCGCGTCTAACTTTCAATACTTACTTCGTCTGATCTCACATACGAAAATCTGGATTCAAGATAATGCCACGTCACTATTCGGGTGTAATCCTGGTGTAACGGGCCTATACCGCTAGTAATTTCCAGATAAATCAAAAAACGTTTTGAAATAGCCATCTTTAAAAAGAAAGCTTTTCCCCCATGGCCTAGCGCTGCTCGACATAATTCCTTAGGATTTGGCCTGTTTAATACTTCGGGAGATATGGAGCACCTGCACCGGGTTGTCTTTGAAGAGCTGATCCTCGCACGACCAAACTATGGACTCAGATAACCATAAAAAGGTAACCGGCGAAATGCTCAGCTTAAACGCCACTATCCTTAAGGGATAGCAGCGTTTCTCTTAATGCGCCAGTGTTGCCTATTTACCTAAGCCCCCTATCTACTGCTCTACTCCGCCGTAATCACCAGACACCCCTTCATCACGCGCACTTTGACGTTCTCGTTTACCTCGAATCCCGCTTGCCGCAACCACAACCCGCGCAGCCTGATCCAAGGCACAGGCTTGCCGGGGTTGTAGGGTGTGTCCTTTGTGTGGGCCGGGTAAAAATCAGCGGCGATTTTCAACCGGCGTTCAGTGATGGGGGTTGATGACGTATGATTGGTTTTAGCCATGATTAGCTCCTGTTTAGCTGCTTGTGGTTAGCGGGGCCAGGGTGTTGGCGCACCTTGGCTCCGCGTTCTTAGGGTTACTTCAAATTTCTCTTTCTTCGTTGCTTGTTTTGGTCGCTGCCTGAGCGATCAGTGCGTCGAGCATCTGCGCAATAACCTTCTGTTGAACCTTCGAAAGCTCATTGATGGACTGCAGCCGTCGATACCACGTCGAGGTCAAGCTGCGTCTGGGCGTCTCCGTGTACGAGGGAACCCCGAGCAGGTCTTCAACGGGAACGCGAAGCGCAAATGCCATCTTCACCAGTGTCGTGACCGGCATGCTGCGCGTGCCCTCCTCGTAACCCTGAAAGGTCTGCCGGGAAAGACCTAAAGCCCTTGCAAACCGCGTCTGTGTTATCTCGTGCACCGTGCGTAAATGTGCAATGCGACTGCCCAACGCGACCAGAAAATCACGATCCTCATTGGAAATGCTCATGACGGCGGCCGACTGAAAATAAAATCGAATGGCAACGGACTCATCCTCTTCATCTGATATCCATCCTGGAAAAACTACAGAAACCATCCTCAGGCAACGCCGCGTAGGCTGTCGACCTGAATAATCTGTAAGAGAAATCCGGCGTAGTCAGCGATTCAAAGGAAAAGACTACAGGCGCGACCGACAATGGTTTTGCCTGAATCAGGCGCAAAACCGCTGGACTGAGATAGCCCTGTAGGAAGCAGGCTTTGCTCATGTAAGAACTGGATTTATCATCACTTCAAGCACCCGCCCCTCTCTCCCCGAATTGCCCTTCGACCGACAAGCTCCCCTGGCTCGATTCAGCGCCATACAGGGAGTTGGCATGCCTCAATACAAATACCTTCTCGACGATGACTGGTTATTAAATCCGTATAGCGGTGGCAGGGCCTGGTTTACTTTGCTTCCACCGAAAGCGCCGGTGCCGGTGTACATCGAGAAGGATGAGTGGCCTGCGCCCAAGCCACGCGAAGACAGGATCTTTGCCAAATCCTGCACGCCGGACAACTGGTGTCGCACCGACGCTGGCACTGCCAAGGAGCCAGCCAGCAACTTCGGCAAGATCATGGTCGCCGGCGCCATGCTCATGCCCTCCGCCAGCACCGCTATCGCGACGGCAATAGGCGCCGACCTGGCTTTGGGGCGTCTGGCCGGCGGCGGGATTTTGCAACAGCGCCTGAACTGGGCCATCCGTGGCGCCGGCGGGCCGGCCAGCGTGTTTGTGCTGGGAATGCTGCCGAGCAAAATAGCCGACGGCACGCTTCACACCGACGAAGAACTACGCCGCATGAGCCGTGCCACCACGCGCGTGCGCTTCCAGTTTCGTCGTGATGCCGAAGGTGTTCTGCGGGTCTACGGCATCCACTCCGGCGCCTCTGGCGACGACGCCGTACGCACGGTGAACGTCAAGTGGAACGCCGACAAGACCGCCATGGAGGCCAAGCTCAACGGCATCACCATTCTCTGGACGCCGCAACGCGGGCCGCTGGGGTCGATGCCTCCGCTGGTTTATCCCGACCACGGTGAGGCACTCGACCCGATCCTCGTCCAACCGATCCCGGAGAACACCGATAGCCAGATTGAGGGACTGCCGGGCGAGGATGTGACGGCCGAGGATTGTATTCTGGTGTTCCCGGCGGACACCGGGCTGAAGTCGTTGTATGTGGTTTATTCAAGGCCGGCGAGGCAAACGCCGGGGATCGTTACGGGGGTGGGGGAGGATGTGGCGGGGATATGGCTTGCGGGGGCTGATTCGGGCGTGGGGGTTCCGATTCCAACAGACGTTGCCAACTCTCTACGAGGACGAGAATTCAAAAACTTCGACTCATTCAGAGCAACCTTTTGGAAAACGGTTGCAGAGTCAGCATCGGGGGATGAGTTGATTGAACAGAATGTTGGTCGAATGCGTAAGGGTAAGGCGCCACGTGTGCGTAAAGCCGATAGAGTCGGCGGTAGAAAGTCTTATGAAATTCACCATCTCGAAAAAATATCCAAGGGCGGTGGCGTATATGACCTAGATAACCTTCGAGTAAATACTCCTCGGAACCATATAGATATACACCGGCGTGAATAGGCAAATATGAAAGATACCTTATTAAAAGCCAGCATTTCTGAGTACACAGAGGCCGAATTCGTCGCTCTGTTACAACAGCTCGCGAAAGAGGATGAAGAGGCTGAAAACGATGATCGTGCTGATTTACTGTTGGCACACTTCGAGACAATCAGCGAGCATCCAGCAGGATCGGACTTGATCTACTACCCGGAGCCTGGTGCTGATAACTCGCCTGTCGGGGTAATGCAAAGTGTCAGGGACTGGCGAGCAGCACAGGGATTGCCGGGGTTCAAAGACTATTGATAAGTCGTGTCGTTGAGGGTTCGAGCCATCGAGTTAACTTTGGCTGTGACGATTTATTGCGTCTCAACACATCCAAGATTCGTGCGTGAGATAGGCAATGGCAACGGAATTCCTTATTAAAGACGATTTGTCAGATTACACCGAGCAAGAATTCATCAAACTCCTTGAGCGCATTATCGGAAATGAGGGGAGCGAAGAAGAAGAAAGCAAGCTCGTTCTTCACTTCAATTTGATTTGTGGACACCCAACAGGATCCGATTTGATTTTTTACCCTGGAGATGGCGCCGATGACTCGGCACAGGGGATCATTGACTCATTGAAGAAATGGCGTAGTGACCATGGGCTGTCGGGCTTCAAACAATGATAAGAAAGCGCACCAAGCAAAGCATAGCTGACTACACAGAATCAGAATTCATCTGTTTCGTGAAAAATATAAGAGCAGTCAACAGAAGTGGGTCTGACAAGGAGCTTGGCAGATTGCTGGCGGAATTCAGGGCTTTGACCGGCCACCCCGCTGGAACAGACCTGATCTTCTACCCCGAGCCCGGAGCAGATACAACATCTGCCGGAATAGCTCATACAGTCATGACATGGCGCGAAGCGAATCGACTACCCGGATTCAAGACATGAATCCTGCGGCCCGTTTCATTTGAACTGTCGAACTTCAACATGAGAACGTCATGACTAACATATCCGACTACACCGAAGCAGAATTCTTGATATTTGTGCAATCTGTCCTTGCAGCCAACACAAGCCCAGACGAGATTCTCGATCCGCTGTTGTTTGAATACGTCTTTGTGAACACCCAGCGGGCACCGACCTCATCTATTGGCCCGAGGATATGAAACAACAAACAGCCGAGAGCATTACCGAAATCGTGAAAAAGTGGCGTGCTACCCATGGTCTGCCAGGCGTCAAGCAATAAATTTCTGATTCACTAAACCTGCACTACTCTCAAGAAGATCGCACCGCCCGAGCTACCGCTTTCGCGAGCAGGCTCGCTCCCACAAGGGTATCGTTTTCGGCCAATCGATTGGCGCGACCGCTGAGCGGGAGGGCTGTAATCCCCACGCGGTTTGCACCCCACCGGCCCGCTCGATAAAGTCCCCGAAGACTTTTATCCCAGGACGGAGATCCCGCGTGCTTCCAACTCAGCTCTTGAAGCGCTTTCGCCTGCCAGCCCTGGCGCTGACCATCAGCGCCCTGCCCCTCGCCGCGTGCAACGCCCCGACCTCCTCAACTTTGCCGCTGGCACCGGAAGCCGCTTCCGGTTACCGCGCTCATCTGCAAACCCGTCACGCCAGTAAACACATGGCCGCCGCTGCCAATCCGCTGGCAACCGAAGCCGGGCGGGAGATGTTGCGTCAGGGCGGTTCGGCGATTGATGCGGCGATTGCGATGCAGGCAGTGTTGACGCTGGTTGAGCCGCAGTCGTCCGGGATCGGTGGCGGCGCGATGATTGTGTTGTGGGACGGCAAGCAGGTGCGCACCTATGACGGCCGTGAAACGGCGCCGGCCGGGGCCACCGAGAAGCTGTTCCTGAACGCTGATGGTAAACCGATGGCCTTCACGCAAGCGCAGATTGGCGGGCGCTCGGTCGGTACGCCTGGGGTGTTGCGCGCGCTGGAGCTGGCGCATCGGCAACACGGTCGCTTGCCGTGGGCGAAGCTGTTTGAGCCGGCGATCAAACTGGCCGAGCAAGGCTTTGCGATTTCCCCGCGCCTGCATTCGCTGCTGATTGCCGATCCGCTCATCCGCCAGTCACCAGACATGGCAGCGTACTTCCTCAACGCCGACGGCAGCGTCAAAGCCGTCGGCACCCGTCTACAGAACCCGCCACTGGCCGCCGTATTCAAACGTATCGCCAGCGAAGGTGCCGATGCCCTGTACAAAGGTCAGATCGCCGAAGAGATCGTCGCCAAGGTTCAACAGCACGCCAACCCCGGCAGCCTGTCGCTGAACGATTTGCAGCGTTATCAGGCCAAGGAGCGGGCGCCGCTGTGTACCGACTACAAGCGTTGGCAGGTCTGCGGCATGCCGCCACCGTCGTCAGGCGGGATTGCCGTGGCGCAGATTCTCGGCACGTTGCAGGCGCTGGAGACTCGCGACCCACGCCTGTCGCTGACCCCGCTCAAACCAGTGAACACCAATAGGCCGGCCGGCATCGAACCGACGCCACAAGCGGTGCACCTGATCGCCGAGGCTGAACGTCTGGCCTATGCCGACCGTGCGCAATACGTGGCCGACACCGACTTCGTCCCGGTGCCGGTCAAAGGGTTGCTCGATCCTGCCTACCTGGCCAGCCGCGCCAGCCTGATCGGCGAGCGCAGCATGGGCAGCGCCAAACCGGGCACACCGCCGGGCGTACAAGTGGCCTACGCACCGGACCGCTCGCCGTTGCGCATCTCGACCTCGCAAGTGGTCGCGGTGGACGACCTCGGCGGCGCCGTGTCGATGACCACCACCATCGAAGCCGCGTTCGGCTCGCACCTGATGGTTCAGGGTTTTCTGCTGAATAACCAGATGACCGACTTCTCGTTCATTCCCGAAGAAAACGGGCAGAAAGTTGCCAACCGCGTCGAACCGGGCAAACGCCCACGCTCGTCGATGGCGCCAACACTGATCTTTGATCGCAACACTGGTGAATTCGTCGCCACGGTCGGCTCCCCCGGCGGCTCGCAAATCATCGAATACGTGGCGAAAACCACCATCGGCCTGCTCGACTGGAACCTCAATGCACAAAGTGCGATCAACCTGCCCAACTTCGGCAGCCGCAATGGCCCCACCGAACTGGAACAGGGACAGTTCAGCCCGGCGCTGATCCAGGCACTCAAGGACAAGGGCCACACGCTCAGCGAAATCGACATGACCAGCGGCACCCAGGCGATCGTGCGGGTGAAGGATGCGCAGGGCAAAGCGACATTGACGGGCGGTGCCGATCCGCGGCGAGAGGGAGAAGCGTTGGGGGAGTGAGCATTACCAAGTGGGCAGAAAAGGCTTACCGGGAGGTAGGCCTTTTTTTTCGGCGATTGGCTCTGTTCATATGCCCCTCGTTGCCTTTTCCTACCCCGAAAATCAGCTAGCGCAGATAGAGTTAGTGACCTTTAAGAAGATCATTTTCGGGATCTGCTGGCATTTATGAACGCGAACATATTTGAAACGTACGTCCACCAAGCGCCAACAGGCTTGCGGCACACACAAGCAGTACGATGTGATCGACACGATACCGTCGAAATGGAGTAACCCATGAACATACGCCCCTATTCATAACGAGGAAGACTACCGAGCGGCGCTTAAAAATATATCTGCGCTCTTCGACAACGAGCCAGAACCGGGGACCCCTGAAGGTGACTACTTCGAGATCATGATCACGCTCATTGAGGCCTACGAAGCCAAGAACTTTCCGCTGGATCTGCCGAATCCGATCGATGCCATCAAATTCTGGATGGAACAATCAGGCCTGTCGGCTGCTGATCTGGCTCCGGCTATCGGTCGAATGAACAGGGTCTATGAGGTATTGAACGGCAAGCGAGCACTGACCTTGCCAATGATCTGGAAGCTTCACGAGTTATTTGGGATTCCTGCGGAAAGCCTGATCAAACCGATGAAACACTGTTGAGGCTGGAGGCTCAGCGATTCGCCACTAAATGCACCCCAAACAACAAATAGCACCCACCTGCCAATCGATCCAGCCACTGGCGTGACCGCTCGTAGACACCGGCAACCCGGCGGCTGGCGAAGAACAGGGCGACGCTGCAATACCAGCTGAACGACAGCGTGGCCATGGTCAGCACGGCCAGCGCCAGCAGGAGCGGCGGTACGTGGGGCGGCATGGCGGTGGCGAAGATGGTGGCGACAAAGAGTGCCGATTTCGGGTTGGTCATATTGCCGAGGAAACCGCGAGCGTAGACGCCGGAATAAGTCTGCCGGGGCGCAGCCGGTGTACCGGGGGCAACCGTAGCCTTGCGCTTGAATTGCTTCAGCCCCATATAAATCAGGTAGCAACCGCCGGCAATCTTGAAGCCCAGATAGAGGGTCGGCGCGGCGCTGAACAGCGTCTTGATTCCCAAGCCGCCGGCAAGGCCCCACAGCACCGTGCCGGTGGCCACGCCCAGCGCAGCCACCACGCCATGTCGGCGCGAGTGACTGGCCGCTAGTTGCGCGATGTTGAAGAAATTTGGCCCGGGCGTGACCACCGCCACTGTCCACAACAGCGCCAGCGACAGCAACGGGGCAAGATAACCGGCAACAGAAACGTCCATGAGCGTTGCGCCTGAGCTGTGGAATGAAGCCTCTACCTTGCTACATCCGCTGACGGTTTTCCATCAACGTCGTTTAAACCGCCAACGTCTTGCCATCCACCCCATCCCCAATCTTCAGGAAATGCCCGCCCGCAACGTGATGCAGCGTGCGCAAACCATCCTGCCCTTCGAAATGCCAACGCCCATCGCTGAACACACGCTCGTCGGCTTGGGCGGCGATGACTTCGGCGAGGAACAGGTCGTATTGCTCGTGATTGCGCGGCTCCGGCAGCAGGCGGCATTCGAGCCAGGCGACACAGCCCTCCAGCAGCGGCGCTTCAACCTGTTCGCCGGCGAAGGTGTGCAGGTCGTACGCCTGGAACTTGTCGTGACCTTGGTTGCGGGTGATTTCCAGGCCGGAGGTGTTGCCGACGGTTTGCACGATATCGGCCTGATTGACGCACGGCACGTTCAGCACGAAGGTGCCGGAGGCTTCGAGCAACTGGCGGGTCCAAGTAGATTTATCGAGGACGACGGCGACTTTCGGCGGCTCGAAATCCACCGGCATGGCCCAGGCGGCGGCCATGATGTTGCGCTGGCCGTCGTGAGCGGCGCTGACCAGCACGGTCGGCCCGTGGTTGAGCAGGCGATAGGCTTTGTTCAGGGGCACCGGACGGCGGTGGGAGTCGCTCATGGGAATCTGCTCCGCAAGAAAAGGAGCCGATTGTAGCGCTGCCACTGGAGAATCACAGAACCTGTGGAAGCGAGCCTGCTCGCGAAAGCGGCGTGTCAGCCAACATTAATGTTGAATCGCCTTCGCGAGCAGGCTCGCTCCCACAGTTGATCGATGTCGATCAGTGGGATAGTTGATTGGCAAACTGGCCCACCGCATCCACGACTTTTTGCGCACCATCCTGGATTTCAACGATCACCGTCCCCGCCTCCGCCGCCAGCGCCAGACCCTGTTCCGCCTGAAGCTTGCCGTCGGTCATCAGCGCGACGGCGTTGCGCGCCATTTCCTGGTTCTGCCGCACCACGCCGACGATTTCATCCGTCGCCTGGCTGGTGCGCGAGGCCAGTTGCCGCACTTCGTCCGCGACCACCGCAAAACCGCGCCCTTGCTCGCCGGCACGGGCAGCCTCGATCGCGGCGTTAAGCGCCAGCAGGTTGGTCTGTTCGGCAATACCGCTGATGGTTTTGACGATGGTGCCGATGACCAGCGACTGTTCATTCAGCGCTTCGATGCCTTCTCCGGCCGCTTGCATATGACGCGACAAATCACGCATCACATTCACGGCTTCGGTGACCACGGTCGTGCCCCGTTGGGCGGTGCTGTCGGTTTGTTGCGAGGTGCTGTAAGCGATACTGGCCGCCTCCGCAACTGCTTGCTCGCGATCGACCTGATCGGTAATCACCGTGGCGAACTTCACCACTTTGTAGAGTTTGTCGTTGGCATCGACCACCGGATTGTAGGACGCCTCCAGCCAGACCGTACGCCCATGGCTATCGACCCGCTTGAAACGGGCAGCGACGAATTCACCACTGTTCAAGCGACGCCAGAAGTTTTGATAGTCGGCGCTGTTGTATTCCTCCGGCGTGCAGAACGTACGGTGATGTTTACCCTTGATTTGCGCGAGGCTGTAACCCATACCGTTGAGGAAACGGTCATTGGCGGTGAGCACGTTGCCGTTGAGATCGAACTCGATCACTGCCGTGGAGCGCACCAGCGCACCGATCAGGTTTTCATGCTCGCGGGAGGCTTCGATGGTGCGGGTCAGGTCGCTGGCGTAGACCGAAATGTGTCTGACGCGGCCATCGGAAGCGCGGACCGGTTGCACGATCGAACGCAGCCACGCCTCGCCACCATTGCCGCGCAGCAGACGCACAACACCGGCGAAATGTTCGCCTCGACTCATCGAGCTCTTGAAGCGCTGGTGGAATTCGTCGGTCTTGACGTGGGTCGGTACGATGTCTTCGATTGCCCGGCCGACCAGGTCCTGGCTGTTGTAGAACATTTCTTTGAGGAAGTTCTGGTTGACCGAGCGAATGCGCCCGTCCGGTTCGAGGGTCAACGCGAGCATCTCGCTTTCCAGGCTTTCCTTCACTTGTACAAGGCTGGAGAGTTCTTCACGGAGAGCGGCCAGCTCTTGCTTCAAGCGTTTATTGAACATGGGAAAGCACCGATGGCAGGGTAGTAAGCGGATACAACCTAGCCATCGGCCTTGAGGGGTTTTTCTGAAGAGAGCTCGATACCCGTCAGTCGAAAATAGTTCTGCGCTGGCGCGTCAGGCAGCGCCGGCCGCTTGACAGGGCCCAGTGCGCGGCAGGCGCGCGCCGAAATAAGCCGCGGTCAGAATTCCCACTGCGCCCATCACCGCGCAGAACATCACGCAGATCCATGGGCTCCACGGCATCAGACCAATCAACAACAGCGGTGTGATACTTGCCCATGCGGCGTAGGCAATGTTGTAAGTGAAGGAAATGCCTGACACACGAATACGCGCCGGGAACAGCCCCACCATCACCGATGGCACTGCACCGACGACCCCGCACGCCAGACCGGCCACCGCATAGGCAATGCCGATCCACTGGCCGCCCATGATCAGACAGCCATACAACACGCCGATGCCCAGCGGCAGCAACAGGCTGTAGAGCATGACCGTGCGCCAGGCGCCAATGCGATCGACCAGCAGCCCGGCAATCACGCAGCCAAGATTGAGGAAAACGATGCCCAAGGCACTGAGCCCGAAAGTGTGGCTGGCGGTCATGCCGAAGGTTTTCTGCATCATCGTTGGCGTGATGACCACGAACACCACCACCGCCGAGGTCAGCACGCATGTCAGCAGCATGGCCGGCAACATCGCCAGGCGATGTTCGCGCAGCACCGTGCGCAACGGCAATTCGACCCGCGCCTCACGCTGCGCTTCCATGGCCATGAACACCGGGGTTTCGCTGAGCCAGCGCCGCAGATAAACACCGACCACGCCGAACACGCCGCCCAACAGGAATGGATAGCGCCAGGCGTAATCGAGAATCTCGGACGGAGTGAACACCTGCGCGAGAAACGTCGCGGTCAGGGCGCCGATCAGGTAACCGAAGGTCAGACCGGCCTGCAAAAATCCGAGGGCGTAACCGCGATGGCCGGTCGGCGCATGCTCGGCGACGAAGACCCAGGCACTCGGCACTTCACCGCCCACCGCCGCGCCTTGAAGAATGCGCAGCGCCAGCAACAGCAATGGCGCGAAATAGCCGATTTGCGCATAGGTCGGCATGATCCCGATGAGCAGGCACGGCAGCGCCATCATCAGGATGCTCAGGCTGAAAACCTTTTTACGGCCCAGGCGATCAGCGAAATGCGCCATCAGAATCCCGCCCAGCGGCCGCGCCAGATAACCGGTGACGAAAATCCCGAAGCTCTGCAGCAGCCGCAGCCATTCGGGCATTTCCGGCGGGAAGAACAGCTGGCTGAGGGTCAGCGCGAAGAACACGAAGATGATGAAATCGTAGATCTCCAGCGCCCCGCCGAGCGCCGCGAGGCCAAGGGTCTTGTAGTCGGCGCGGCTGAACGGCGCCGGTCGGGCTGTGGAGTTGGCAGTCATGACAAAGAACTCAGGAATCGGCAAAAACCAAGGCGCCCATGGTCTACGCAAATGGGCGAATCGACAACCCGTTAGACCATAGTCCCGTTTTGCGAAAACCTGCTCAACAAAAGGGCGACGCTTGATTTACTGTGGGTGCCTGTATACAGGCCGAAACCGTACCCTGTAGGAGTGAGCCTGCTCGCGATGGCGTCCTTTCAGACACTGATGTGTTGAACGTAACGGCCCTATCGCGAGCAGGCTCACTCCTACAAGGGGTGTGTGGTTCGCAGCAATATCAAAATAACCATAAGAATCCGAGGTACATCACGTGGCCGTTGATATCGAAGATAGCCGCTCTGCGCGCTTTGCCCTGCGCTGTTCAAATTTTGCCGAACGCTGGTTTCCCGATTCCTGGGTGTTCGCTGCGTTGGCCGTGATCATCGTCGCGTTGGCCACGTTGGCCATGGGCGCCAAACCCAGCGCTGCGGCGATGGCGTTCGGTGACGGCTTCTGGAGCCTGATCCCGTTCACCATGCAGATGGCCTTTGTGGTGATCGGCGGCTACGTCGTCGCCAGCTCACCACCTGCGGTCAAACTGATCGACAAACTGGCACGGATCCCGAAGAACGGCCGCTCCGCTGTAGCCTGGGTGGCGCTGATCTCGATGGTCGCCTCGCTGCTCAACTGGGGCCTGTCGCTGGTGTTCGGCGGTTTGCTGGTGCGCGCCCTCGCCCGCCGCACCGATCTGAAAATGGATTATCGCGCCGCCGGAGCAGCGGCGTATCTGGGCCTCGGCGCGGTGTGGGCGTTGGGTCTGTCTTCCTCGGCTGCGCAGTTGCAGGCCAACCCCGCCAGCCTACCGCCATCGATCCTGTCGATCACCGGGGTGATCCCGTTCACCGAAACGATTTTCCTCTGGCAATCTGGCGTGATGCTGCTGGCACTGATCGTGATCTCGATCATCATCGCTTACGCCACTGCGCCCGGCCCGAACTCGGCACGCGACGCCAAGGCCTGCGGTATCGACCCGGCGTTCAATCTGCCGCCGCTGCAACCGCGCACCCGTCCCGGCGAATGGCTGGAACACAGCCCGTTGCTGATCATTGTGCTGGTACTGCTGGCGGCGGGATGGCTGTTCCACGAGTTTTCGACCAAACCGGCGATCACCGCAATTTCCGGCCTGAACACGTATAACTTCCTGTTCATCATGCTCGGTGCGCTGTTGCACTGGCGCCCGCGCAGCTTTCTCGACGCCGTGGCTCGCGCGGTGCCGACCACCACCGGCGTATTGATCCAATTCCCACTGTACGGCTCGATCGCCGCGCTGATGACCACAGTCAAAGGCGCTGATGCGCAAACCCTGGCGCATCACATCTCGACGTTCTTCGTCAGCATCGCTTCGCATGACACCTACGCGCTGCTGATGGGCGTGTACTCGGCGATACTCGGTTTCTTCATTCCGTCCGGCGGCGGCAAATGGATCATCGAAGCGCCGTACGTGATGCAAGTCGCCAATGATCTGCAATACCACCTCGGCTGGGCGGTGCAAATCTACAACGCCGCCGAAGCGCTGCCGAACCTGATCAACCCGTTCTACATGCTGCCGCTGCTCGGCGTGCTCGGCCTGAAGGCACGCGACCTGATCGGCTTCTCGTTCGTGCAATTGCTGGTGCACACGCCGCTGGTGCTGCTGTTGCTGTGGGCGCTGGGGACGACATTGGCACATACGCCGCCGGTGATGCCGTGACGTAGCCAAGGACTATAAATGGGCACGAATGCCCTGTGTGAGCCAGCCTGCTGGCTCACACTTCTATTGCCCGTCGGGCCTGCCTTCCACGTCAGGCCCAACTACTCGCCCAATGGCATAGCGCAACAATCCGCGGATGATGGCTTTTCTGTCAAACAGCGCTGATCCACTATGAAGCGCCCCTGACTCGCGGGGCCCACGCTGAAAAGGATCTGAGCATGTTTAATCTCACCGGACTTTCTCGCACCGCACTCACCCTCGCCGCGCTGACATTGAGCGCCACCGTCCACGCCGATGTCGCCTTGAAACTGGGCAGCACCGAACGCATCGGCCGCCTCTTCGCCTATCCCAACAATTGCAGCGTTATCTGCTTCCGCAACTGGACGCTGGAGCAGACTGTCGCCCACTACTTGAGTCAAAGCGTACAACGCGACGGCTATACCGATGTGAAGGTGCTGGTGAAAACCGACAACGGCGAGATCCACGCCGAGATTACCGGTGTGCCTGATGGTTATGGCAAGCCGTTGTCGGCGTTGCTCGACGCCGGTGATCTGGCATATACCGGCGCCTCTCAACTCAACGCTGATGGGAAATGGGCCTACAGCTGGTATCTGTTTCTGCCACTGGGCATGGCGCTGGAAAACCGTAAAAGCGTCGAGCTGTTGCATTTTCCGCCCGATTATTCGCTGACCCAGGCGCAGGACTATTTACGTTCGAACACCACTGATCGCTGGGCCGCACTGCTGACCGAGAATGGCATTCCGGCCGAGCAAACCCCGGCGTATCAGACCATCGTCGACATCGCGCCGATTGCCGCGCCGTCCAGCGCCGGCAAGGATCTGGAAGGCGTCTACGCCTACTTCAAGGATTACCAGACCAGCATGGTCAAACACATCAGCCAGAATCCCGGCGGCGCCGCTTTGCCGATGGTTGCGTTTGGTGCGCCCGTGCGTAACTGGATCAAACAGCAATACGGTCCGACCGTGAACGTGCTGGGCCTGGCGACGATCAGTCCAAGTGAAGGCGTGAAGGTGCCGGTACTCGGCTCCAATCACCCCAGCTATATCTGGTATGCGGCCGACCCGCAAAGTTACGACGGCGATCTGGCCAAAGCCGATGCAGCCGGTCTGAAGGTCATGGGGCAGGATTTGAGCGCCGCTTGCTGGCAGGCCGGGATGGGCAGCAAACCGGGCAGCGACGCACAGACAACGCTCAATCACTGCACGCAGACCTGGCAAGTCACGCAGAAGGTTAAAACTTGCGAATTGTTTTACACCTCGATCCGCGAGCTGAGCCCGGAGCAAGCGGCCGCCAAGTGCGCGAGTGCGTCGATCAAGACACAACTGCAACAACTCAAAGCGCCGTTACCCGCCGCTACGATTGCAGCACCGCACCTGTAACCGTCGATGCGTGAGGACCGCGTCAGCGAAGGCTGACGCGGGCAATGGTCTATGTCGCCTGTCAGATCTGACAGTAGACCGTTTGTTTCAAATAAGAGACGCTTGGATCCAATCCGCACATCCAAATCATGTGCGACCTTCCGGAGGCATCACCAGAACGAAGGAACGTTATGAACAATCAGGCTTATAGCCAACACCCGGCCCGCGATACCGAAGGGATTTACCCGTTCGCAGGGTTGCCCGTTCGCCTCGGTTTCCCGTCGATTGGCGACTTCCGAATCATTGTCGATGAGCAAGGCGTCGCGACGGCTATCGAGGCACGACGAGAATTTTCGCGCATCACGCGCATGTGCCGGGTTTCCGGACAGTTACTGCCCTATCGCTGTCGGCAGACACGGCAACTGCAACCCGGTATTCACATCTATGACCCACGGTTTTGCGGGCTGCTCGAGCACTCCTGTGATCCCAACGTCTTTCTGGATCTCAGCGAGTTATGGTTGTGGGCGTTGAAAGATATCAACGGCAGCGACCGGTTGACCATGGATTACGCCGCCACCGAAGCAAAACTGCTTCGCCAGTTCGCCTGCCATTGTGGTTCACCGCGCTGCCGAGGCTGGATCACCGGATACGACGAAGCCGCCAACATCGAAGGCCAGTGCTTTTTGCAGCACTGGCGCCACTCGAGGCATCGTTAAGCCGCTTTTACAGCGCACCCACTGGACGCAAGCGATATTGTGGCGGCAACTGCTCGAAGCCACTGATGGTCGTGTTCAGGCTCTTCCAGCGACCGTCCTTGATGCCGTAGATGCAGCCGTGGATCGACAGGCTCTGTCCGCGATGCCAGGCGTTCTGAACAATGCTGGTGTGCGCGACGTTGGCCACTTGCTGGATCACGTTGAGCTCGCACATCCGGTCGACCTGCTCTTCTTCGGTCGGCAATTTCGCCAGCTCTTCGCGTTTCTCGTAATACAGATCGCGGATCGAACGCAGCCAGCCGTCGATGAGGCCGAACTGACGATCCTGCATCGACGCACGTACGCCGCCGCAGCCATAGTGGCCAGTGACAAGAATGTGTTTGACTTTCAGCACATCCACCGCGTACTGGATCACTGACAGGCAATTGAGGTCAGTGTGCAGCACCACGTTGGCAACGTTGCGATGGACGAACAGATCGCCCGGCAGCATGCCGACGATTTCGTTGGCCGGCACGCGTGCGTCCGAACAGCCGATCCACAGGTATTCCGGAGTCTGCTGGCGCGCCAGTTTGGCGAAGAAATCCGGGTCTTCCTTGGTAATCGCGTCAGCCCAACGCTCGTTATTATCAATCAGGTCTTGTAGATCGTGCATGTTTAAGGCCTCAAGAAAGATGCGCTGGTATGACAGACAACCGCCGGTCGGGGTCACGCTGCCAGCCAAAGTGTTTCAGTTGGAATTCTCGCGCGCCCGGTGAGTCCACCTAGTAAGGCCCACAGTACGAGGAATTGCCATGAATGATTCACGACGCCCTTATGATGCGGTGCAACCGGAACCCATCGATGATAACGAAGACCGCATGGGCTCGGTGCACGAGCTGGATTTCGACGAAGACGAGCCAAGCGCGAAGATCGGTGATGAGCTGCCCGAGCGTGAACGTGAGCAACTGATGCCAGCGGAGCGGGTGCGTGAGGCGGGCATGACCGGGGCTTCGGTTGATGATCACCAACCTACTGACGATGACCTGAGCCCAGAGACTTTGATTCGCGAAGATGGCGCGCGTGATGCCGAGGAAGTTGGCGATGGCGATCAGGCGGATTGGGATTTGAGCGTGGTCGGGGAAAATGACATTGGCGGCGGTGACGGCCTCGATGAGGCGGAACTCGCGGATCTGGATCCGCTGAATGGCAAGCGATGATCCGCTGATTTGAAACTCGCTCCTTGTAGGAGCTGCCGAAGGCTGCGATCTTTTGATCTTGCTTTGAATCTCACAAAAACAAGATCAAAAGATCGCAGCCTTCGGCAGCTCCTACAGGGGGTTCAGTCGACCAGGGTGCAGGCCATGACCACGGCGTCTTCGCGCCCACCCACCGCCGGATAATAGTCCCGACGCCGGCCAATCTCGTTGAAACCGTATCGCTCATACAAACGGAATGCCGCCGCATTGCTGTCGCGCACTTCGAGAAAACACTCCCGCGCCTCAGCCGCATATGCCCGCGACATCAGGTGCTCGAGCAATGTCAGGCCCAGCCCGCGGCCCTGGCTTTCCGGCTTGACGGTGATGTTCAGCAGATGCGCCTCATCAAGAATGATCTGCACCACCCCGTGACCCACCTGTTGCTGCCCCTCGAACATCAGCCAGATCTGGTACTTGCCCAGGCCATCGAGAAAAATCCCGCGGGTCCACGGATGACTGTACGCGGCGTATTCGATCTTCAGCACAGCGTCCAGATCCGCCTCGGTCATCGGGCGGAAGGTTACAGCGTCACTCATTCGATTCTTTCCAGCGCGCCATCAGCCGACGCATGGCTTGCCACACAGCGGCTTTGCGCTGCGGCTCCTCCATTAACAATTCCAGACCGGGAATGGCCCAGGCCAGGCCCAGACCTTCGATCTGCAATTCACGATTGAACGCTTCGGCGTCCGCTTCGCCGGCAAAACGCACCGCCGGCAGGCCAATCAGCCACAGGCAAGCGCAGGGCGCAGCTTCCATTTGCAAGGAAAGAAAACCCTGGACGAAATCCCGCGCCGCGTCCGGGCCCTGATCCATGGTGCCGCGATTGAGCCACGGCCAGCGCACCGGCTCGCCGACGATCTGCGGCGCATCCGGCAGACCGGCGGCGCGCAGCATGTCCTTGAGCAACAGATAGGCCGGATCACGACTCTGAAACGCCTCACCGGTGGGTAACTCGACCAGCAACAGGCAACGCCCGGCGCGCAGCAATTGCAAGGCGAAACGTGGTGGCGGCACAGGGGCAGCTTTGGCGACAACCGGTGCGTCGTCGACCGCTTCCACCGGTTTCGCACCGGTACGGGTACTGGCCAGCGAGGGACGCGGCACGTCGATTTTCGGCCGTTCGGCGGGACGAGCAGCAGGCTGCACTGACGCTTCGGCCTGCGGCGCAAGCAATACCGGCGCTTCGGCCTCGGGCTCGGGCGGATCCAGCAGCTCTGGCCGCGACGGCGCGGCGAAAGGCAATTCTGTGCGCGGCAGCCAGTTGACCACCTGCATGGCGTTCAAATAGGCGCGGCGGCGGGACTCGATTAGCAAGGGTCGGCCACTTGTGGATAACTGAAGTGCGCTGATTCTAACGCCCTTCGCTCAAGATCGCCCGTTGTTGATCGATAGATTGACCAACCGCCCTTTTGGCACGCTACACAAAGCCTCTTCCGATCAGAAACAGCGACAGTCCGTCCCGCGATTGAATCGCATCCTTCCTGATGCAGTACAATCGCCGCTTTTCATTGCCAACCAGCCGGGCATTCCGATGATCGAACCCAAGCGCGTCTTGCGCGCCCTCGCTGAACACTGGGCATTGCTAGAGCCGCTGTGTGAGCATTTCGACCAAGGCACATTGAGCCTCAACGAACTGCGCACGCAACTGGCCGCCCAACAACTGGACAGCACGCCGCAGGACATCACCAGCCTGCTTGACGTGTGGATTCGCCTCGACATTCTGGTTCCGGTGGCAAAAAGCCCGAACCGTTTCGAGCTGAACGCGCAGATTCACGACTTTCTCGCTTACCTGCGCCGTGAGCACCGCCTCGGCCTGTGCCTGGAAATCGAAGCCTACCTGCGCCACCTCGAACGTCTGGCCGGCTACATTCAGGACGCGTTCGACGTTCGCGATGGTCACGACCTCGCCCGCCAGTTGCGCTTGCTCGACATGCGCGTGCGCGACGTGCTGAAGAAACTCGACAATGACGAACAGGCACTGGTGGCGGTCGCCGAACGTGCCAAGACCAGCGACCGGCAGATTCCGCTGCGTCAGCGTTACGCCGAAGTGCTGGCGACCTGGGATGAATACGTCGAGCCGATGATCGATCTGGTCAACGCCGACGGCGCGTTCGAACAAGGCGTGCGCAAGGTCGAAACCGTGTTGCTGAAAATGCTCAGCGAACAACAGCGCCTCGGCCATCTGGTCGATGACGACATGCTCCTGCGCACGCACGCGCGCATCCTCGAAATGCAGACCAGCGCCCAACTGACCCTGCGCCATGCCCGCGAACTGTTACTGCCGCTGCGCGAAGAAGCGCGCCGGCATAACGCCGTGACCCGTGGCGCCGCACTGGCGCTGGCGGCGATTCGGCGTAAGGGCATCGATGCTGTGCCGCAGGCCGCGATGCCGCTGTTCACCCGCCCGCAAAGCACTTTCCTTGGCAGCGCCAGTCAGGTCGAAGCCTATGTCTATGCCCTGGCGCGTTTCGAGCCGAAACCGGCGCGCTTCCCCAAGGCCCACAAGACGCACAAGACTGGCGATGCGCCACGGGCGCCGCGCACCGTGCGCGAAATGGTCGATCGCTGCGAAGAAGCTCTGCCGATGCCGGATCTGATGACCTGGCTGCTCGAACAGGAACCGGACGGCGCCACCGACGAATTGCTGTACTGGTTCTCGCGCCTCTCGCGGGAAAAACGCTTCAAGCGCGAGCGTCTGGAACGCCGCGAATACCACACTCACGAGCACCAGGTCAGCCTGCGCTCCTTCGCCCTGCTCTCGGCCAGCGACTCTGCCTCCGAGAATTCTGCGAGCATCCCCAATGCATCTTGATCTTTCCGAACTGTCGCAACTCGCGCCAATCTTCCGCGAGCTGTTCAAGGGTTACCACGTCAGCCGCCGCGACCCGGAGCTGTACGCACAACTGTCGAACTTTCAGGATCAATACCGCACGCTGTTCAAGGCGCTGGGTTTTGAACTGGTCTGCGACACCCGTGGTTTCTACTACTTCGTGCCGGACATGGCCGCTGCTGCGGTGAACAAGACCGCCCAGCGTCTGGCGCTGTTCACCTTCATCCTCGTCGAGCATCTGGCCGATCAGGGCCGCGACCCGATCGCCGTGCTCGATGGCGGCAGTCTGGGCCGCGAAGAGTTGCCGTCGCTGCTGGACAAATACCGCGACCTGTTCATTCAGGCCGAAGTGCAAACCGTCGAAGAACTTGAAGAAAAGATCATGCGCCGCATGACCCAGCTCGGTTTCGCCGGCGAAGAAAACGGCGTGTATCGCTTCCTGCCGCCGATGCACCGTTTCCTCGATGTTTGCCTGTCGGTGCAACAAGACCGCGACCTGGCGGCCAGCGTGCACAGCGTTCTGCCATTGCCGGCACCGGTGCTGATCGACGAAGAAGCCGAAGCGAAATTCCTCGCCACCGACGATCCGCTCGATCTCAGTGAGTTTGAAGAAAGCGAAGAAGACGCACTGGCCCGCGCCATTGCCGAAGAACAGGAGTCCGATGCATGAGCCAGGAACGCTACGGCATCCGCCGCTTTGCCCTTTTGAACACCGCCGGTTACAGCCTCGGCCTGTTCCCGCTGGAAGAACCGTTGTCGGTTTATGGCGCGAACAACCTGGGTAAATCGGCGTCGATCAACGCTTTGCAGTTTCCGATTCTGGCGCGCATGTCGGACATGAGTTTCGGCAAATACAGCCTCGAACAATCGCGGCGCTTCTACTTCGCCTCCGACACCAGCTACATCCTCGTCGAAGTCAATCTGCCCCACGGTCCGCACGTAATCGGCGTGGTCGGTCGTGGCCCGGGCGGTGGTTTCGGTCACCAATTCTTTGCCTACGCCGGCAAGCTCGATCTGACCCACTACCAGAAAAACGACACCTGCCTGCGTCAGAAAGAGCTATTCAGCAATCTTGAAAAAGAAGGCCTGAAAGCTTACGAACTCAAGCCTGATGAACTGCGTCGCTTGCTCGTCGGCGGTCACACTTCGATCCCGCTCGACCTGACGCTGATCCCGCTGCGTTCCACCAGCGAGCAGAGCCTGAAGACCTTCCGCGCGTTGTTCATCAACCTGCTGCACATGCGCGAAATCACCGCGGCCAAGCTCAAGCAACTGTTCCTTGATGCGTTCGAACACAGCCTGCGTTCGGGCAGCGTCGATTACATCGCCGCGTGCGAAGAAGCCTTCCGCGACGTGCGACGCATGGAGCAGGACTACAACTCGCTGGTGGCTGCCGGCCCGCTGGTCGAAGCCTTGGCCAACGGCGTGAAACAGCGTGACGTGCTGCGCGGCAAACTGCATCGCCTGTCGCCGCTGCTCGATTCCTTGCTCGGCACCTGGTCGGACTACGCCAGCGCGCGCAAGGAAGAGCTGACGATTCAGGCCGAGCACTACCGTCGCGAGCAGGACGATCTGCAAAACGATCAGCGCGGCGGCACTCAGGAACTGATGCGTCTGGAACGTGAAATCTCCGGCATCCAGCGTTGGCTCGGCGAACTGTCGGTGTTGAAGAATCGCTTCGCGCTGGTCGATGACGTGAAAGTTCTCGAGCAACAATTGCTCGCGGCCAAGGATGCTCACGATGAACTGGCTGGGGCCTTGGCACAGTCGCGTCAGTTCAGCGCTGAGGATCTCGAAGAGCGACTGCGCGAACTGGAAAAACGCCTGAAGTCGGTGAAGCAGCAGCTCGATCATGCCGACAACAATAGTTATGCGCGTCTGCGCGAAGAGTTCTCCCAGCAGGACGTCGAGCGCCTGATGCGCTTGTTCAACAGCGCGCTGTTCAGTCTGCCGCTGGGCGAGCACGGCATCACCCTCGACGAAGACGGCCAGTGGGTGAAATCGGTTGAGCTGATTCTTGATGGCTTCAAGGGCGAGCGCTTCGAAGTGCCGGGCCTGTCGATTGATATTTCGCACATCGAGCCGCCGGCGCTGCAAGCACTGGCCGACCGCGCCGCGCTGCGTGACCAGAAAGAGCGTCTGGAAAAAGAGCTCAAGCAGCTGAAAACCCAGCAAGCCGTGGCCTCCGACCGTGCCGCGAGCAAGACCCAGACTGAAGCGCTGTACCAGCAAGTACTGGACGCGCAGAAAGCGCTGGAAGACTTCCGCCGCACCCAGACGCTGAGCGCCGAAGAAGGCGACAAGCTCGAGCAACTGGCGCAAATGGAAGCCGCACAGGACGAACTCAAGCGTTCCAGCGATGCCTTCACCGAGCGGGTGCAGCAACTCTCCGCCAAGCTGCAACTGGTCGGCCGCCAGATCGCCGATATGGAAGCCAAGCAACGCACTCTCGACGACGCCCTGCGCCGCCGTCAGTTGCTGCCGGCAGATCTGCCGTTCGGCACGCCGTTCATGGACCCGGTCGACGACTCGATGGACAACCTGCTGCCGCTGCTCAACGATTATCAGGACAGCTGGCAGGGTCTGCTGCGTGCCGACGGCCAGATCGAAGCGCTGTACGCGCAGGTGCGCCTCAAAGGCGTGGCCAAGTTCGATAGCGAAGACGACATGGAACGCCGTCTGTCATTGCTGATCAACGCTTACGCGCACCGCACAGATGAAGCGCTGACCTTGGGCAAGGCCCGTCGCGCGGCGGTTACCGACATCGCCCGCACCCTGCGCAATATCCGCAGCGACTACGACAGCCTTGAGCATCAACTGGCGCTGTTCAACCGCGAGATCAACAAGCGTCAGGTTTCCAACCTGCAGAGCTTCCGCATCGTCCTTGCGCCGAACAAGGAAGCGCTCAAGCACATCGACCAGATTATCCACAGCGCCGGCCAGTACGAGGAAGGCGAAACCCTGTCGGTGTTCGATCTGAGCCAGAGCGCCGAGCAGGACAACAAGAACGAAGAGGCCAAGGAATATCTGGCGCGGCTGGTGGCGGCAAACCACAACCAGCTCGGGCTTAAGGATCTGTTCGAATTGGCCTTCGAAATCACCAAGGTCAATGGTCAGCCAGTGATCCACACCGATATCGACGGTGCGGCGTCCAACGGCACCACCATGACCATCAAGGCGCTGACCAACATGTACTTGTTGCTGCACTTGATGGACCGCGACCTTGCCGGGCGCGTGCGTCTGCCGTACTACCTCGACGAGGCAGCGGACATCGACGAGAAGAACCAGGCAGCGTTGCTGGAAACCAGCCTGCAGCTGGGCTTTGTGCCGATTCTGGCGAGCGTGAAGCCGCAGGTCTGCGCCAGTGTCGCCATCGACCTGGAGGGTGGCAGCGGACCGGCGGGCATCTACATCGATGAGGCGGACTGGAAGTACATCCGTCGCCATGATGTGGTGAAGGCAACGTTGAATGTTGAAGCGGACGAGCCGGAGCTGGATGCGGTTTGATCGGCTTTAGCTGAAGGAAATACAAAGGGCCGCGATCCGATGGGATCGCGGCCCTTTTTTTGGCTTGGAAGTTGTGTTGAATTTGCCGGTCCTATCGCTGGCAAGTCGAATCGTCGCACCGCAGCTCCCACAGGTTTGTGCGTCATACACATATTTTGTGCACACCACCTACCACTGTGGGAGCTGGCTTGCCAGCGATGGCGTCTTTGTAGGCGCCGCGAGGTTACTTACCGAGCGAAATCTTCGGCGCCCAAGTCAGCCACTCATCCTCAAACTTGTCGAACAACGGGAACGTCTGCTCCGCCCGCGCCGGGCTGCCCATGCGCTCGCCGTCCGGCGTTGCGAATGCGATGCCGCCCTGAATCAGCGTTTCCAGCGACTCGGTTCGCACCGTGACACCTTTGAACAAGCCGTAATCGAAACCCACACCACTGGTGTTCCAGAAGCGGCTGCCGCTGCGCACCAGCGGCGCGTATTTCGGCTCGATCAGGATGTGCACCAACACCCGGTCGGCCGTCTGACCCAATTCATATCCGGTGACCTTACCCACGGCAATTTCCCGATACGTCACCGGCACGCCAGGCTTCAGCGAACCGCGACGTTCAGCACTCAACACCAGACTCAAACCGGCTTCCTGCTTGCTGACTTCGGGCGCTTGCGCCAAGGCGACAAACTTGCTTTGTGGCCCCAGATTTTTTGCCGGCGGCTGGACCTCAATATATTTACCCGTGACCAGGGTTTCGAGGTTTTCCGTCTTGATCAGGCCAAGCTCCGGTTTGACCACCCAGAACTGGCTGCCGACGCGCGCAATCTTCTCCGGCACTTCCGTAATACGCGCAGTGAGGATGACCGCTTGCATATCGTCCGTCAGATCAACGCTCTCGATCTTGCCGACATCCAGCCCCTTGAAGCGCACCGGCGTGCCGCTGCTCAAACCGTCGGCGCGATCGACCTTGATGGTCACCAACGTGCCTTTCTTGTTGGCCTCGTCGTGATCGGCGAACAAACGGAAACGCGGGATACGTTTTTTCAACGGCGCATTGGTTTGCGGAGTTTCGAAGGCAATGCCGCCGGCCATCAGAGTTTGCAGCGATTCGCTCTTCACCTGGATCCCGCCCGTCAGGCCCCCGGTCAGGGTGATGCCGCTGACATTCCAGAAGCGCGTCGAGGCATTGACCAGGTTTTCGTATTCTTTCTCGATGTGCACGCCGATGACCACTTGCTTGCGGGTTCTCGAAAACTGATAGCTCTGCACCGAGCCAACCTTGACCTGCTTGTACAAAATCGGGCTGCCGACTTCTATCGAGCCGAGGGCATCAGTGAACAGCACCAGATGCAGCCCCGGCGAACGCAGATCCAGCGGCGGCGCTTTGGGTCGGGCTTCGAACTCGCGTTTCGGTGCCGCGCCTTTATCGCCGGGACGCACGGCGATGTAGTTACCCTTCACCAAGGCTTCCAGCCCGGTGATCCCGGCCAGGGAGATCGACGGTTTGACCACCCAGAATTGCGTGCCGTCGACCAGATAGTCTTCTGCCAATGGATCGAGTGTCAGCTCGGCGGTGGCGCTGTTCAAATCCGGATCGACCTTCAACGCCTTCAGGTTGCCGACCTGAATGCCTTTGTACATGACGGGTGTCCGCCCGGCCTGCAGTCCTTCGAAGTCACTGAGTTTGACTTTGACGCGGATCCCGGCAGCGGCCGCGTCGAAGTCTTCATAAAGACGGAACGGCAGGCTCGGATCGGTGGCCGGGCTGTCCTTGCGATTCTCCGGCGTCGCGAAGGCAATACCGCCGGCGACGATGCTGGCCAGTGATTCACTACGGACTTTGACGCCGGACAGGTTGGCGTCGATGCTGATGCCGCTGGCATTCCAGAAACGCGTGTGTTTGCGCACCAGTTTGGCGTAGGTCGGCTCGATGAAGACTTTCAGTTCGACCGTGCTTTGGTCTTCCGAAAGCAGGTAGCTTTTGACTTGGCCAACTTTGATCTGCTTGTAGAACACCGGGCTGCCGCGATTCAGCGAACCGAGCCGATCCGCTTTGATGGTCAGATGCAAACCGGGTTTGGCGTCGGACAGCGGCGGCTCTTCGGCCAGCGCCTTGAACTTGCGAACGGGCTCGCCTTCACCGGGGCTGATGGCCACGTAGTTACCTGACACCAACGTTTCCAGACCCGTGATGCCGGCAAGGGTCACGCTCGGTTTGACCAGCCAGAAGCGCGTGCTGGTCTTGAGGTATTGCTCGACGTCCTTGTTCATCTCGATGGTGGCGATGACTCCTTTGGAGTTGCCTTCATCATCGAGCTTCAGCGTTTTGACCTTACCGACCGACATGCCTTTGTAGACGACTTCAGTCTTGTTGGCCTGGATGCCTTCGCCACTTTCGAAACGTACCTGAATTTCGATGCCGGTTTCGGACCAGGCACGCCAGCCCAGCCAGCCGCCGATGATCAGTGCGATCAGAGGCAACACCCAGATGGCAGACCAGTTCGAAGCCGGTCGGGTTTTCGCTACGGGCAAATCAGTCATGGTCGTCGTCCGACTCCGTGTTATCCCAAATCAGTCGGGGATCGAAAGTTACTGCGGCGAGCATCGTCAGAATCACCACTGTGGCGAAGGCGATGGCGCCAAGATTGGCTTCGACACTGGCAATCCGGCCGAAGTTGACGACCGCCACGAGAATGGCGATCACAAAAATATCGAGCATCGACCAGCGGCCAATGAACTCGATGAAGCGGTACATCCAGATACGCTGACGTGCCGACAACGGCTGATGTCGCTGCACCGAAAACAACAGCAGCGCGATGCCGACCAGTTTGAAAGTGGGCACGAGAATACTGGCGATGAACACCACCGCGGCAATCGGGATCATGCCGTGCTGCACCAGCTCAATGA
This sequence comes from Pseudomonas fluorescens, assembly GCF_900636825.1. Lineage (NCBI taxonomy): Bacteria > Pseudomonadati > Pseudomonadota > Gammaproteobacteria > Pseudomonadales > Pseudomonadaceae > Pseudomonas > Pseudomonas fluorescens. The sequence goes on from NZ_LR134318.1 coordinate 4,999,453, forward strand.
CGCCGGACATGATGGTGCTCGGTTCACCCTGGCCCAGAGAACTGACCGTCATGATCGGCAAGACATTGGCCGGGATGTAGATGATTGCCGCAGTGATCAACAGCGCCCAGGTCCGGGTCAGGCTGTTCGGACGGCGAGTGTGAACCTGCGCGCCGCAACGGGTGCAGCACTGCTCATCGACGTCAGGTTCCTGCCTGTTCAATTCATGACATTCGGTGCATACCAGAATGCCCGCATCAATCGCCCGCATGGGCATCCTCTCCTGATAATGCCTGCCAGATCTGATGCGGTGACATCACCACTTCCAGCCAGACTTGTACCAATAACAAGCCGATGAAACATCCCAGCCCCAGGCCGACGGTGATCGCTGCCATATCCGCCAGTTTCACGATCGCGACGAGGACGCCCATGAGGTAAACCTCGAGCATTCCCCAGTCTCTGAGGTGATGGTAGATACGGTAGAGCAGCAAGCCGTAACTGCGACCGAGATTGAAGCGAATCGTCAGTAGCACGAACAACTGGCACAGTAATTTGATTAACGGTATAGCCATGCTGCAGAGGAAGACGACAATCGACACTCCCTGCATGTCGGTATTGAACAGACCTACGACGCCGCTCCAGACCGTATCCTGCGAAGTTTGTCCGAGGATATTGAGTTGCATGATGGGTAAAAAGTTTGCCGGTACGTAAAGTAATAACGCAGCAATGACCAAGGCGAGACTGCGCTGCACCACGTTATGGCGATGCGCATACAACTCGTAACCGCAGCGCGGACAGAGGGCCTTCTCGCCATGGGCAAGTGCCGGCTTGCGCATCAGCAGGTCGCACTCGTGACAGGCTATCAAGTCTTCCAGCGGTAAATCTGACAGCCCGGGGGCGTCAACCGATTCTGACATACAGGCTCTGGCTCCGAAAAAGATAGGGCTATTCTAGTGTTCCGCTTGGAAAATAACTGTTCAAATTTGTTCGTCGCGGCGAGTAAAAACTTTCTCGCAGGCAAAACAAAACCCCAACTGCTTTCGCAATTGGGGTTTCGGAATTTAATCTTGACGATGACCTACTCTCACATGGGGAAACCCCACACTACCATCGGCGATGCATCGTTTCACTGCTGAGTTCGGGATGGGATCAGGTGGTTCCAACGCTCTATGGTCGTCAAGAAATTCGGGTACCGAACCGTGGCCAGCTGGCCTCGCTTCAGCAAATCGGGTATGTGACAGCTAGGTGTTTGTGCGTTTCGAACTTTCGGTTCGTTTCGTCTTCACACACCGCAATCTGGTTGCTCTGGTTTACAGAGCCGACGCAAATTGCTTGGGTGTTATATGGTCAAGCCTCACGGGCAATTAGTATTGGTTAGCTCAACGCCTCACAGCGCTTACACACCCAACCTATCAACGTCGTAGTCTTCGACGGCCCTTCAGGGAACTCAAGGTTCCAGTGAGATCTCATCTTGAGGCAAGTTTCCCGCTTAGATGCTTTCAGCGGTTATCTTTCCCGAACATAGCTACCCGGCAATGCCACTGGCGTGACAACCGGAACACCAGAGGTTCGTCCACTCCGGTCCTCTCGTACTAGGAGCAGCCCCTCTCAAATCTCAAACGTCCACGGCAGATAGGGACCGAACTGTCTCACGACGTTCTAAACCCAGCTCGCGTACCACTTTAAATGGCGAACAGCCATACCCTTGGGACCGGCTTCAGCCCCAGGATGTGATGAGCCGACATCGAGGTGCCAAACACCGCCGTCGATATGAACTCTTGGGCGGTATCAGCCTGTTATCCCCGGAGTACCTTTTATCCGTTGAGCGATGGCCCTTCCATACAGAACCACCGGATCACTAAGACCTACTTTCGTACCTGCTCGACGTGTCTGTCTCGCAGTCAAGCGCGCTTTTGCCTTTATACTCTACGACCGATTTCCGACCGGTCTGAGCGCACCTTCGTACTCCTCCGTTACTCTTTAGGAGGAGACCGCCCCAGTCAAACTACCCACCATACACTGTCCTCGATCCGGATAACGGACCTGAGTTAGAACCTCAAAGTTGCCAGGGTGGTATTTCAAGGATGGCTCCACGCGAACTGGCGTCCACGCTTCAAAGCCTCCCACCTATCCTACACAAGCAAATTCAAAGTCCAGTGCAAAGCTATAGTAAAGGTTCACGGGGTCTTTCCGTCTAGCCGCGGATACACTGCATCTTCACAGCGATTTCAATTTCACTGAGTCTCGGGTGGAGACAGCGCCGCCATCGTTACGCCATTCGTGCAGGTCGGAACTTACCCGACAAGGAATTTCGCTACCTTAGGACCGTTATAGTTACGGCCGCCGTTTACCGGGGCTTCGATCAAGAGCTTCGCGTTAGCTAACCCCATCAATTAACCTTCCGGCACCGGGCAGGCGTCACACCCTATACGTCCACTTTCGTGTTTGCAGAGTGCTGTGTTTTTAATAAACAGTCGCAGCGGCCTGGTATCTTCGACCGGCATGAGCTTACGGAGCAAGTCCTTCACCCTCACCGGCGCACCTTCTCCCGAAGTTACGGTGCCATTTTGCCTAGTTCCTTCACCCGAGTTCTCTCAAGCGCCTTGGTATTCTCTACCCAACCACCTGTGTCGGTTTGGGGTACGGTTCCTGGTTACCTGAAGCTTAGAAGCTTTTCTTGGAAGCATGGCATCAACCACTTCGTCACCCAAAGGGTAACTCGTCATCAGCTCTCGGCCTTAAGATCCCGGATTTACCTAAGATCTCAGCCTACCACCTTAAACTTGGACAACCAACGCCAAGCTGGCCTAGCCTTCTCCGTCCCTCCATCGCAATAACCAGAAGTACAGGAATATTAACCTGTTTTCCATCGACTACGCTTTTCAGCCTCGCCTTAGGGACCGACTAACCCTGCGTCGATTAACGTTGCGCAGGAAACCTTGGTCTTTCGGCGTGGGTGTTTTTCACACCCATTGTCGTTACTCATGTCAGCATTCGCACTTCTGATACCTCCAGCAAGCTTCTCAACTCACCTTCACAGGCTTACAGAACGCTCCTCTACCGCATCAC
>NZ_LR134318.1:5907500-6033966 GCF_900636825.1 Pseudomonas fluorescens
CTATGTGCGCCACCAGGAACGAAACGACAAGACCGCAGCGCTCAACAATGAAATAGACAAGATCAAAATGACCCAGGCGCGTCTGGTCGCCCTGCGCGGACAGCGGGTCACCGAGGTCGACGTTTACGGCAGCTATGCCGACCAGCCCGAATGGGTTGAGGAAAGTCTGCTGCGCTGGAACGCCCACCCGGAAAACCTTGTTCGGGAGCAACTGGCGATGATCCCGCCCGCCGCCGAAGACCACGATGCCGCTATCGCCGCGATGACCGGAGGGCATGCGGTTGGCGCGCCGTTTCATTTGGATATTGATTCGATTGTGTAGCGATTAAACAACGCGCGGACAAATCATGCCTGTGCCAGAATCCACAGCCCAAAAGTTCGGCCTCGTTTACAACAGCTGGCAAGGAGCTTCACATCATGGAATTGAAACCACTGTTTTTCGCCACACTCATGTGGCTGCCCATCAACCAAGCGTCGGCAGATACCCCGCCGCTGGATGGCCATTATTATCTGACCGGCGCGATGGAAATGGGTGCTGAGTTGCTATTGCGCAAGGACGGCACCTTTAATGCCGGTGTCGCGTATGGCAGCGCCGACGGCTTCGCCAAAGGCACTTGGAAGGTAGAGAACCAGACAGTGTTGCTGAAAAGCCAGACCAAGCCTGCTTCCAACAGCGATCTGGGCGGCCTGTTCGAGGATCTGCAATTAGCGATCGAACCAAACTGTCTCGCCGTGGATTTTGGCAACGGCAAAGCCTGCTTCCGTCGCCAGTAACCCATCACGCAGCCACAAAAAAATGGGCACCCGACCGCAATCGGTGTGCCCATTTTTTATCGCAGCTCTCCCCGTTATTCGGAGGAGTACGCCGCCATCAAGGATTGACGCTGTCTTTCAATGATTTGCCTGGCTTGAACGCAACGGTGTTGCTGGCCTTGATCTTCACCGGTTCGCCGGTTTGCGGGTTCTTGCCGGTGCGGGCGCCGCGGTGGCGTTGCAGGAAGGTGCCGAAGCCGACCAGCGTCACGCTGTCTTTGCGGTGCAGGGCGCCGGTGATTTCTTCGAGAACGGCGTTGAGGACGCGGTTGGCCTGCTCTTTGGTCAGATCTGCTTTTTCAGCGATTGCAGCGGCGAGTTCTGGTTTACGCATTAGTGAAGCCCCTTTGACGGTTTTTTGTTGTTATGTCCGTGCTGTTCTCGTTGGAACAGCGCCCAAGGCGCCGCAGGCTCTACTCTGCGGCAGACGGGAGTGAGAATGGCACGCGGATACCGGCGGCGCCAGTGTCCCCGCGACCTTTGTAGGGGCAAAAGCGCGGTGATTCCGACAGAACGGCCAGTATTTACGCCAGTAGCGGCGGCAGCTGTTTGTTGAGGGCAAGTTTTTCCATGACCGCCGTACCGGTCAGGGCGTAACCGAGCAACTGGCCATTGCTGTCGTGGCACAGGGCTTTGATGTCAGTTCCCTGCCCTTCGACTGTCCAGACGCCCTCGCTGCCGCGTGGCGCAGGCGAAACCACCAACGGGCAGACCGGGGTTTTTACCGTGATCGGCATCGGGCCGTAGCTGACGGCGGTCGGGTTGCCTGCCAGCGTTTGCGCCAGCGCTCGGGCGCAGCTCATCAGCGGCATCACATACAGCAGATTCAGGCCATCGACTTCGGCGCAATCGCCCAAGGCGTAGATGTTGGCGTGGGAGGTTTGCAAATGCCGATCGACCACGACGCCGCGATTGACCTGCACACCCGCAGCGGCCGCCAGGTCAATGCGTGGACGCAGGCCGATCGCCGACACCACCACGTCGCACGCGACGACCTGGCCGTCAGACAGGTGCGCGTCCAGACCATCGGCTACTTTCTGCAGACGGGTCAACACCGGGCCGAGGTGAAACTTCGCCCCGATACTTTCCAGCCCGGCCTGCACCGCTGCCGCAGCCGCCGGATGCAGCAGGGTCGGCATGACCTGCTCGCAGGGTGCGACCAGTTGCACTTCGTAGCCGCCGAAGATCAAGTCATTGGCAAACTCGCAGCCGATCAACCCGGCCCCGAGCATCAGTACCCGACGCTTGCCCGCGGCGGCGGCGCGGAAACGTGCGTAATCTTCCAGATCGTTGATCGGGAACACCAGGTCTGCGCCATCGCCTTCGACAGGCACCCGAACGGTTTCTGCGCCCCAAGCGAGAATCAGATCGCGATAGGCCACGGCTTCTTCGCCGATCCACAGGCGCTTGTGGCCGGCATCGATGCCGCTGATGCGCGTATGAGTGCGCACTTCGGCCTTCAGTTGCTCGGCCATTGCCCCCGGTTCGGCCATGCTCAGGCCGTCGGCATCCTTGTTCTTGCCGAAGCCGGTGGAGAGCATCGGCTTGGAGTAAGAGCGGCCGTCATCGGCGGTAATCAGCAGCAGCGGAGTTTCGCTGTCGAGCTTGCGAAATTCGCGAGCGAGGTTATAGCCCGCAAGCCCGGTGCCAATGATTACGACAGGTGCGCTCATGCCTTACTCCTTGTTTTGCTCAGTTGATTTCGATCATTTCGAAGTCCATCTTGCCGACGCCGCAGTCCGGGCACAGCCAGTCTGCCGGTACGTCTTCCCAACGGGTGCCTGGCGCAATGCCGTCATCCGGCCAGCCATCGGCTTCGTTGTAGATCAGGCCACAAACGATGCATTGCCACTTTTTCATTCAGATACTTCCTCAGGGTTCAGGCTCATTTCCGGCGCGGACGGTCGATGGGTGTCGCGTTGCCATCCGGCTCAGGGCGTTTTGTACTGAGGGTGCCGGGCAGATGCAAGCCTGTTCGGCGCAATGGCGGCCGGCACCGATCAATATCGCGGGCTGCCATGGTAAGCTCGCCGCCTCATTTGCGGCCAATATGACTCATTGTGCAACAGACAAAATCCTCTTCGGCCCCGCTCTGGCTGCTCCAAAGCCAACTGACGCCCTCCCCCGATTCGTTGACCCTTGACTGGTTGTTCGACGAAGGTTCGCTGACCCGCCGCCTCACCCGTTTATCCGATGACGGCTTCAGCGTGACACCGCTGTTCGAAGGCTGGGACAACCTGCGCGACGACGAGTGCGCTGCGCTGAATCTGGCCGTGGGCAGCGAGGGTTGGGTGCGCGAGGTGTATTTGCGCGGTCACGGCGAAGCCTGGGTCTTCGCGCGCAGCGTGGCTTCGCGCGCCGCGCTGCAGGGTGACGGCTTGCACATGGACGAATTGGGCAGCCGCTCACTGGGCGAACTGTTGTTTTGCGATCAGGCGTTCCAGCGCCGCGCCATCGAAGTCTGCCACTACCCTGAGCAATGGCTGCCGACGGACGCCAAAGCCCCTGAGCTGTGGGGCCGGCGCTCGCGTTTTGACCGTGGCGCGTTGAGCGTACTGGTCGCGGAAATCTTCCTGCCGAGCCTGTGGCGCGCCGCCCGCGCCCATCCGGAGAACTGCTGATGTATCAGAGCTTGCTCAAGTCCCTGAACCGTTTGAATCCGCGCGCCTGGGACTTCGTTCAGTTGACGCGCATGGACAAGCCGATCGGCATCTATCTGCTACTGTGGCCGACATTGTGGGCGCTGTGGATTGCCGGCAAGGGTTCGCCGTCGCTGTCCAATGTCGTCATTTTTGTCCTTGGCGTGGTGCTGACCCGTGCCGGTGGCTGCGTGATCAATGACTGGGCTGATCGCAAGGTTGACGGCCACGTCAAACGCACCGCGCAACGGCCGCTCGCCAGCGGCAAGATCAGCTCGAAAGAGGCGCTGGTGTTCTTCGCGGTGCTGATGGGCATCAGTTTTCTGCTGGTGCTGTGCACCAATGCGCCGACCATCTGGTTGTCGCTCGGCGGTCTGGCGCTGGCGTTCACCTATCCGTTCATGAAGCGCTACACCTATTACCCGCAAGTGGTGCTGGGTGCGGCGTTTTCCTGGGGCATGCCGATGGCATTCACCGCCGAAACCGGCGAGTTGCCGGCGGCGGCGTGGCTGCTGTGGATCGCTAATCTGCTGTGGACGGTGGGTTACGACACTTACTACGCAATGACCGACCGTGACGACGATCTGAAGATCGGCGTGAAATCCACGGCGATTCTGTTCGGCGAGGCGGATCGGGTGATGATCCTGAGTTTGCAGGCGCTGTCGCTGGGCTGCCTCGTGCTGGCCGGGTCGAAATTCGAGTTGGGAACGTGGTTTCACCTTGGCTTGCTGGTGGCGGCCGGGTGTTATGTGTGGCAGTTCTGGTACACCCGCAGCAAGGACCGCATGCGCTGCTTCCAGGCGTTTTTGCATAACCACTGGGCGGGGTTGGCGATTTTTGTCGGGATCGTGCTGGATTACGCATTGCGCTGATTGAAAAGATCGCAGCCTGCGGCAGCTCCTACAGGCGTACACAATGCAATGCAGGAGCTGCCGAAGGCTGCGATCTTTTCCGCTATTTGGCCTTGGCAACTTTCCAGGCGCCGTCCATTTTGCCGTCGCCGGTCATGTCGCCGGCCTTCTTGTCCATCACGAAGGTGTACAGCGGCATGCCTTGGTAGGCCCATTGCATTGAGCCGTCGTCGCGCTTGATCACCGTCCAGTCGCCCATCGACTTGTCACCTGTCTGCGCCGTCAGCGGCGGCCAGTTTGCCGCGCACTTGTCGTTGCACGCGGACTTGCCAGCGGAGTCCTTGGCGAAGGTGTACAGGGTCATGCCCTTGTGGTCGGTGAACATGCCGTCTTTTTCCATCGCCGGATCGGCCGCCATGGCCAGGCCGGGCAAAGACAGGGCAGCAGCCATCAGCAGCGCTTTAAGGGAAACAGTCATCTGAGTCATGGAAACCTTCTTTTGTGGTTGTCAGGATTCGGACTTAGAGCTTAGTTGAGGATTCGCACAATCGCCGCAGACTGAAATACTGTCACACGACTGCAATAATTCCGTTATCTAATGCGGCGCAAGACAGTTAAATGACAAGAGGATTAAGGCATGGTTGGCAGGAGCATTCTGATCGTCGACGACGAAGCGCCCATTCGCGAAATGATCGCCGTGGCGTTGGAAATGGCCGGCTATGACTGCCTCGAGGCGGAGAACTCGCAGCAGGCCCACGCCATCATCGTCGATCGCAAACCGGACCTGATCCTGCTCGACTGGATGCTGCCCGGCACATCCGGCATCGAACTGGCCCGACGCCTCAAGCGTGACGAGCTGACCGGGGATATCCCGATCATCATGCTCACCGCCAAGGGCGAAGAGGACAACAAGATCCAGGGTCTGGAAGTCGGCGCCGACGATTACATCACCAAACCGTTCTCGCCGCGTGAGCTGGTCGCCCGCCTCAAAGCCGTGCTGCGCCGCGCCGGGCCGACCGATGGCGAAGCGCCGATCGAAGTCGGCGGCCTGCTGCTCGACCCGATCAGCCACCGCGTGACCATCGATGGCAAACCCGCCGAGATGGGCCCCACCGAATACCGTCTGCTGCAATTCTTCATGACTCACCAGGAACGTGCCTACACCCGCGGTCAGTTGCTCGATCAGGTCTGGGGCGGCAACGTTTACGTTGAAGAGCGCACCGTCGACGTACACATCCGCCGCCTGCGCAAGGCGCTCGGCGACGCTTATGAAAATCTGGTACAAACCGTGCGCGGCACCGGCTATCGCTTCTCCACAAAAGCATAAAAGCAGCTGCAAGCGTTCAGCTACAAGCGGCAAGAAACAGCGAACCGCTCTGACTTGCAGCTTGTAGCTTGAAACTTGACGCTGCGGCTAAGGACGCCTCTGTGAATCAAAACTGGCATGGCACCCTGATTCGCCACATGCTGTTGCTGGTCACCGCTTGCCTGGTGATCGGTCTGATCACCGGCTATTACGGCTGGAGCCTCGCGGCCGGTCTGGGCCTTTATCTGGCCTGGACGCTCAAGCAACTGCTGCGTCTGCACGAATGGCTGCGCCTGCATCAGCCTGATGAAGCACCGCCCGACGGTTATGGTCTGTGGGGTGAGGTGTTCGATAGCATCTACCACCTGCAGCGCCGCGACCAACGCGTGCGCGGGCGGCTGCAAGCAGTGATCGACCGGGTGCAGGAGTCCACCGCCGCACTGAAAGACGCGGTGATCATGCTCGACAGCGACGGCAACCTGGAATGGTGGAACCGCGCTGCTGAAACCCTGCTCGGCCTCAAGACACCGCAGGACAGCGGCCAACCGGTGACCAATCTGGTGCGGCATCCGCGCTTCAAAGAATATTTCGAGCAAGACAGCTACGCCGAGCCGCTGGAAATTCCATCGCCAACCAACGATCGCGTGCGCATTCAGCTGTACCTGACCCGCTACGGCAATAACGAACACCTGATGCTGGTGCGCGACGTCACGCGCATCCATCAGTTGGAACAGATGCGCAAAGACTTCATCGCCAACGTGTCCCACGAATTGCGCACGCCGCTGACAGTCATCTGCGGTTATTTGGAAACCCTGCTCGACAATGTTGAAGAAGTGAATCCGCGCTGGAGCCGCGCCCTGCAGCAGATGCAACAACAAGGCGGGCGCATGCAGACACTGCTGAACGATTTGCTGCTGCTGGCGAAGCTGGAGGCCACCGATTACCCGTCGGACAACCAGCCGGTGCAGGTCGATACGCTGCTGCAATCGATCACGAGCGATGCGCAGCAATTGTCCGGTTCGAAGAACCAACGTATCACTCTTGAGGCCGACGCCAGCCTGTTGCTCAAGGGCAGCGAGGCGGAATTACGCAGTGCGTTTTCCAATCTGGTGTTCAACGCGGTGAAATACACGCCGGCTGAGGGCAACATCCGCATTCGCTGGTGGGGCGACGAACAAGGCGCGCACCTGAGCGTGCAGGATTCCGGCATCGGCATCGACAGCAAACACCTGCCGCGCCTGACCGAACGCTTCTATCGCGTCGACTCCAGCCGCAACTCCAACACCGGTGGCACGGGGCTTGGTCTGGCCATCGTCAAACACGTATTGCTGCGCCATCGCGCGCGCATGGAGATCAGCAGCGTGCCCGGCCACGGCAGCACGTTCACCTGCCATTTCGCCCCAGCTCAGGTCGCCAGCGCACGGGCGATCCAGACCGCTGAGTAATGTCGCACTAGGCAATCGCCAGGTCAGCCGCTACATTGGCTGACTTGTGCCTGCCTTTCAGGCGCGACTATTACCTCTCTTGAATCACACGGAACCCGCAAAACTCCATCATGGACCCTTCCCCTGGCTTGTCCCTCGCAACGATATTCGCCGACTTCGGCATGATCCTTTTTGCTCTGATCCTGGTTTTGCTCAACGGTTTTTTCGTTGCGGCGGAATTCGCCATGGTCAAACTGCGCTCGACCCGGGTCGAGGCCATCGCTGAACAGAACGGCTGGCGCGGGCATATCCTGCGCACCGTACACAGTCAGCTCGATGCGTACCTCTCGGCGTGTCAGTTGGGTATTACCCTCGCCTCGCTGGGTCTTGGCTGGGTCGGTGAGCCGGCGTTCGCGCACATTCTCGAGCCGCTGCTGAGCGCGGTCGGTGTCGACTCGCCAGAGATCGTCAAAGGCGTATCGTTCTTTACCGCGTTTTTCATCATTTCTTATCTGCACATCGTCGTCGGCGAGCTCGCGCCAAAATCATGGGCGATCCGCAAACCCGAGCTCTTGTCGTTGTGGACGGCGGTGCCGCTGTACCTGTTCTACTGGGCAATGTACCCGGCGATCTACCTGCTCAACGCCAGCGCCAACGCGATTCTGCGGATCGCCGGTCAAGGCGAACCCGGCCCGCACCACGAACACCATTACAGCCGAGAAGAACTGAAACTGATCCTGCACTCCAGCCGTGGCCAGGATCCGAGCGATCAGGGCATGCGTGTACTGGCGTCGGCAGTGGAAATGGGCGAGCTGGAAGTGGTCGACTGGGCCAACTCTCGCGAAGACCTGATTACGCTGGAATTCAATGCGCCGCTGAAAGAAATCCTGGCGATGTTCCGACGCCACAAGTTCAGCCGTTATCCGGTGTACGACAGCGAGCGCCAAGAGTTTGTCGGGCTGCTGCACATCAAGGATCTGCTGCTGGAACTGGCGGCGCTGGATCACATTCCCGAGTCGTTCAACCTGGCTGAGCTGACCCGTCCGCTGGAGCGCGTGTCGCGGCACATGCCGCTGTCGCAGCTGCTGGAGCAGTTCCGCAAGGGCGGCTCGCACTTCGCCGTGGTCGAGGAGGCTGACGGCAACATCATCGGCTACCTGACCATGGAAGACGTGCTGGAAGTGCTGGTCGGCGACATTCAGGACGAACACCGCAAGGCTGAGCGCGGCATCCTCGCCTATCAGCCGGGCAAGCTGCTGGTGCGCGGTGATACGCCGCTGTTCAAGGTCGAGCGCCTGCTGGGCATCGATCTGGATCACATCGAAGCGGAAACCCTCGCCGGGCTGGTCTACGAAACCCTGAAACGGGTGCCGGAAGAGGAAGAAGTGCTGGAAGTCGAAGGCCTGCGCATCATCATCAAGAAGATGAAAGGGCCGAAGATTGTCCTGGCCAAGGTGTTGATGCTGGATTGAGTGTAATGCGGGAAACCGCATTGCCTGCTAAAAGATCGTCCGATCGCGGCCCGAGCCTGCGGCAGCTCTTACAGGGGATCGCATTCCCCATGTAGGAGCTGCCGCAGGCTGCGATCTTTTTGCTTTATTGCTTGCCCAACGCAAAATTGGGCAGCGCCCCCAGCGGCTGGACGAACTGATACGGAATCGACACCAGCCCCTCCCCCGTATTGCGCTGCACCACAAAGTGCAGGTGCGGGCCGCTGCTGTTGCCGGTGTTGCCCGACAGCGCCAGCGGGCTGCCGACTTTCACTCGCTGCCCTTCGCGTACGCCCACCGAACCTTGCTTGAGGTGCAGATACACGCCCATGGTGCCGTCATCGTGCAGCACCCGAACGAAGTTGCCGGAAGCATCGGTGCCGCGGCCGCTCTGGGAATTCTCCGTCTTGACCACCACTCCGGCTCGCGCCGCGATGATCGGCGTGCCAACCGGCATGGCGATATCCATGGCATAGCGATTCTTCGGCCCGTAATGGCTGTACTTGCCGTTAGCGCCCTGACTCAGACGGAACGGCCCGCCACGCCACGGCAGCGGATAGCGATAGCCTTGCGCCGTTCCTGCAGGATCGCCGAGGGAATAGTGAAACTGCGGCGTATACACCAGCGGTTGGCTAGCGCTTACCGCCTTCAGCTGCGCCAGCCGTGTATTGCTGCGCGCCGGCAGCACGCGGTGAATGGTTTGTGCGGGCGCGCCGCGTACGTTGCTCAGCCCGGTGAACGCCAGGGCAATTTTCACCGGCGCATACAGATCGTTGCGCACGAACACCACGTCCATACCCTTCTGCTTTTTGATATCGACAAAGACCTGTCGCTCCAGGCGCTCGATCATGCGGTCCTGGAAGACGAACACCTGCGCGCCTTTGCTCGGGCGGTCACTGTACGAAACCACGCCGTTGGCGTCGGTGGATTTGTAGACGGTCATGGCCAATGCCAGTTGGGAGACCAGGCAGAGACCGCAAAAGAGCAGCAGGCGCGCGAGCATGGGCATAAATCTGTCGAAGTGAGGCCTGGGAATCAGCCTAGCAGCTGAGACAGACCAGGCTAGTCGACAGATGTTTCAAATTGCCCAGCGCACAAAGCAAAAGATCGCAGCCTCCGGCAGCTCCTACAGGGAAACGCATTCCAATGTAGGAGCTGCCGCAGGCTGCGATCTTTTCACAGACGCCGATTACGCGCCCGGGATGAAGTGCTTCTGCGCCGTGCCTCGGGCGATCAGGCGGGAGATGTAGTCGAGCTTCTGCGCATCCTGGTCAACAAAGCGGAACGTCAGTTGCAGCCAGTCGCTGTCGGCTTTTTGCTCATGCGCCACGATGGCGTGCAGGTAACCGTTGAGACGGGCGATCTCGGCGTTGTCGCCCTGCTCCAGGTCGAGCACTGCGCTGTCGAGGATCTGCGGCAGCGTCTCGGTGCGCTTGATCACAAGCAGCGCTTCCTTGATGCTCAGCGCCTTGATCACGCATTGCTGATTGCCGCTTGGCAGACGCAATTGGCCCTGACCACGGCCACCGACCGGTGCTTTCGACGCGGCTGGCGCCTGTACCGGCGGGCTGTTGAGCAAACCGCGCGAAGCGGGAGCAGGTGCCGCAGCGGCAGGCTTGGCCGCAGCGGCGCCGACCACGGCAGGTTTGCCGCCAGTCAGTGCGCTCAGGGAATCATTGCCGAACGCCGAGTTCATCTTGGTCGGCGCGCTGTTCATCAAGGTGTCGAGCTTGCCAACCTTGTTCAGCGCCTGCTTGACCTTGGTCAGCAGTTGTTCGTTGGTGAACGGCTTGCTGACATAGCCGGAAACGCCGGCCTGAATGGCCTGCACGACGTTTTCCTTGTCGCCGCGGCTGGTCACCATGACGAATGGCATGGTCTTGAGGTTGTCCTGCTCGCGGCACCAGGTCAGCAATTCGAGGCCGGACATTTCCGGCATTTCCCAATCGCACAAGACCAGGTCGAACGCCTCTTTGGCCAGCATGGCCTGGGCCTTCTTGCCATTGATGGCGTCCTCGGTGCGAATCCCCGGGAAGTAATTACGCAGGCATTTTTTCACCAGGTCACGAATGAACGAAGCGTCGTCCACGACCAACACACTGATCTTGCTCATCCAACACCCCTATTAAAATCCCGGCAAGCATAACGCTGGCTGATGGCACATTGCCAAAACTCTTCAGTCACGCCGGGACTTTTCGTTCGCGGGTGCTGCTTTTTAATTCGATCTGCATTGTGAACAGCAGAAACAAAAACGCCCGGCCAAAGGGCCGGGCGCTTTTCTCAGGCAATCTTACTTATCGTCAGCTTCGCCCGGAACATTAGCGGTTTCAGCGCTTGTGCCTTCAACTTCTTCCTTCATGCGCTTGAGGCCCATGTGGCGTACATCGGTGCCGCGCACCAGATAGATAACCAATTCGGAGATGTTGCGCGCGTGATCGCCGATGCGCTCCAGCGAACGCAGCACCCAAATGATGCTCAGAACCCGCGAGATGGAGCGCGGATCTTCCATCATGTAGGTGGCCAGCTCACGCAGCGCGGTTTTGTATTCGCGGTCGATGATCTTGTCGTACTGCGCCACTGACAACGCCAGATCGGCATCGAAGCGGGCAAACGCGTCCAGCGCGTCACGAACCATGTTGCGCACCTGGTCTCCGATGTGGCGAACCTCGACGTAACCGCGCGGCGCTTCACCTTCCTCGCACAGCTGGATGGCACGGCGGGCGATCTTGGTCGCTTCGTCGCCGATGCGCTCAAGGTCGATCACCGATTTGGAAATGCTGATGATCAGCCGCAAGTCCGACGCCGCCGGCTGACGACGAGCGAGAATGCGCAGGCATTCTTCGTCGATGTTGCGTTCCATCTGATTGATCTGGTCATCGATCTCGCGCACCTGCTGAGCCAGGCCCGAGTCGGCCTCGATCAGCGCGGTGACCGCGTCGTTGACCTGCTTCTCCACCAGCCCGCCCATGGCAAGGAGGTGGCTGCGCACTTCCTCCAGTTCAGCGTTGAACTGCGCAGAGATGTGATGGGTAAGGCCTTCTTTGGAAATCATTTTTCGCTCCGCGAAAGTTGCAAGCTTCAAGCTGCAAGCTTCAAGCAGTTAAATATAAGTCCTGATATCGCACCGCATCGTTCTTGCCGCTTGAAGCTTGCGGCTTGCAGCTGCCTCAATCAGCCATAGCGACCGGTGATGTAGTCTTCGGTCTGCTTTTTCGCCGGATTGGTGAACAGGGTATCGGTGTCGCCGAACTCCACCAGTTTGCCCATGTACATGAACGCGGTGTAGTCGGAGACCCGCGCCGCTTGTTGCATGTTGTGGGTAACGATGACGATGGTGAACTTGGACTTCAGCTCGTAGATCAGCTCTTCCACTTTCAGCGTCGAGATCGGGTCGAGGGCCGAGCACGGTTCGTCGAGCAGCAGCACTTCCGGCTCAACCGCGATGGTGCGGGCAATCACCAGACGCTGCTGCTGACCACCAGACAAGCCCAGGGCCGACTCATGCAGACGGTCTTTCACTTCGTCCCACAGCGCCGCGCCTTTCAGGGCCCACTCAACCGCTTCGTCGAGCACGCGCTTCTTGTTGATGCCCTGGATACGCAGGCCGTACACGACATTTTCGTAGATGGTCTTCGGGAACGGGTTGGGTTTCTGGAACACCATGCCGACGCGACGACGCAGCTCGGCGACGTCTTCGCCCTTGCGATAGATGTTGTTGCCGTACAGGTTGATCGCGCCTTCGACGCGGCAGCCGTCAACCAGATCGTTCATCCGGTTGAAGGTGCGCAGCAGGGTCGATTTACCGCAGCCGGACGGGCCGATGAACGCGGTCACGCGCTGTTTCGGAATATTCATGCTGACATCGAACAGCGCTTGCTTCTCGCCGTAGTACAGGCTCAGGCCCGGCACTTCGATGGCAACGGTTTCCTGCGCCAGGTTCAGGCTCTGCTTGTCGCGGCCCAGGGCAGACATGTTGATGCCGTGACTGTGTGTTTCGTGCTGCATGGGTCTCACTCCGTTCGTAGCTGCAAGCTTCTAGCTGCAAGCTGCAAGTTTGAGCAAAAGCGGCTTGTAGCTTGCCGCTTGTGGCTAATGGCTTTAGCTATCCAGTGCTTTGTATTTTTCGCGCAGGTGGTTGCGGATATACACCGCCGACAGGTTCAGGGTCGCGATCACCAGCACCAGCAGCAGCGCAGTGGCGTACACCAGCGGGCGGGCCGCTTCGACGTTCGGGCTCTGGAAGCCGACGTCATAGATGTGGAAGCCCAAGTGCATGATCTTCTGGTCCAGGTGCAGGTACGGGTAGTTGCCGTCCACCGGCAGCGACGGCGCCAGCTTCACCACACCCACCAGCATCAGCGGCGCCACTTCACCGGCGGCACGAGCCACGGCGAGGATCATGCCGGTCATCATCGCCGGGCTGGCCATCGGAATAACAATCTTCCAAAGGGTTTCAGCCTTGGTCGCGCCGAGGGCCAACGAGCCTTCACGCACGGTACGTGGAATCCGCGCCAGACCTTCCTCGGTCGCCACAATCACCACCGGCACCGCCAGCAGCGCAAGGGTCAGAGACGCCCAGAGCAGACCAGGAGTACCGAAAGTCGGTGCCGGCAGCGCTTCCGGGAAGAACAAGCGGTCAACGGAACCACCGAGCACGTAAACGAAGAAACCCAGACCGAACACGCCGTAAACGATCGCCGGTACGCCGGCGAGGTTGTTCACCGCGATACGGATGATCCGCGTCAGGGTGTTCTGCTTGGCGTATTCACGCAGATACACCGCCGCCAGCACGCCGAACGGAGTCACGATCATCGCCATGATCAAGGTCATCATTACGGTGCCGAATATTGCCGGGAAAATCCCGCCTTCGGTGTTGGCTTCACGCGGGTCATCCGACAGGAATTCCCAGATCTTGCTGAAGTAGAAACCGACTTTGGTGAAGGTGCTCATCGCGTTCGGCTGGTAGGCGTGAACCACCTTGCCCAGACCGATTTCAATCTCTTTGCCGTTGGCATCACGAGCGGTCAGCGCGTCGCGGTTGAACTGCGCATGCAGATCGGCCAGACGTGCTTCGATGTCCTGATAACGCGCATTCAGCTCGGCGCGCTCCGATTCCATGTCCGCTTGCGCGGTGGCGTCGAGTTTGCCTTCAAGTTCCAGCTTGCGGCCGTGCAGACGGATGCGCTCCAGCCCTGCGTTGATTGCGCCGATGTCGGTTTTTTCCAGCGACTTCAGTTGTGCAGCGAGGCCGTTCACACGATCGATGCGTGCTTGCAGCTCAGGCCAGGCGGCCTCGCCTTCAGCGATGACCTTGCCGTCCTGTTTGACGTTGACCAGATAGCCGTAGAAGTTGCCCCACTCGCGACGCTCGATCGCCATCAGCTCCGGCGGCGTGGTCTGTTTGGTCAGCCACTCGCCGACGATCCAAGTGAAGTCATTGCCGTTCAAGTCACGGTTGCCGACCTTGATCAGCTCGCGGGTCATGAATTCCGGGCCTTCGTCCGGCACCGGCAGACCGGCACTCTTCAGACGCGCGCGCGGCACTTCTTCTTTCTGCACCACTTCGCCGATCACCAGGTGATTGGCCTGGCCCGGTACGTCGTAGTGCGCATGCACTAGATCCGCCGGCCAGAAGTGACCGAGACCGCGCACGGCAATCACCGCCAACAGGCCAATGGTCATGATGACCGCAATGGACACCGCGCCACCGCTGATCCAGACCCCCGGGGCGCCGCTCTTGAACCATCCTTTCAGGGAGTTCTGTTTCACAGACTTCTACCTTTGCTTAAAGCGACGAGTATTTCTTGCGCAGACGCTGACGAATCAGTTCTGCCAGGGTGTTCATGACGAAGGTGAACAACAGCAGCACCAGCGCCGAGAGGAACAGCACGCGGTAGTGGCTGCCGCCGACTTCCGACTCGGGCATTTCCACCGCGACGTTGGCGGCCAGGGTGCGCAGGCCTTCGAACAGGTTCATCTCCATGACCGGCGTGTTGCCGGTGGCCATCAGCACGATCATGGTTTCGCCGACCGCACGGCCCATGCCGATCATCAGCGCCGAGAAGATGCCCGGGCTGGCGGTGAGGATGACCACGCGGGTCATGGTCTGCCATGGCGTGGCACCGAGGGCCAGCGAACCGAGGGTCAGGCCGCGCGGCACGCTGAACACGGCGTCTTCGGCGATCGAATAGATGTTCGGGATCACCGCAAAGCCCATGGCCAGACCGACCACCAGAGCGTTGCGCTGGTCGTAGGTGATGCCCAGGTCGTGGGAGATCCACATGCGCATGTCACCACCGAAGAACCAGTTCTCCAGGAACGGGCTCATGTACAGCGACAGCCAGCCCACAAACAGGATCACCGGAATCAGCAGCGCACTTTCCCAGCCGTCCGGGACTTTCAGGCGGATCGATTCAGGCAGGCGGCTGAAGGTGAAACCGGCGACCAGGATGCCGATCGGCAAGAGCATCAGCAGACTGAAGATGCCCGGCAGATGGCCTTCGACATACGGCGCCAAAAACAGACCGGCGAAGAAACCGAGGATCACCGTCGGCATCGCTTCCATTAATTCGATCACCGGTTTGACCTTGCGGCGCATGCCCGGGGCCATGAAATACGCGGTGTAGATCGCCGCGGCAACGGCCAGTGGCGCGGCCAGCAACATGGCGTAGAACGCGGCTTTCAAGGTGCCGAACGTCAGCGGCGACAGGCTCAGTTTCGGTTCGAAATCGGTGTTGGCGGCGGTCGATTGCCAGACGTACTTAGGCTCGTCGTAGTTCTCGTACCAGACCTTGCTCCACAGCGCGCTCCACGATACTTCCGGGTGCGGGTTGTCGAGCAGCAGCGGTTGCAGCTTGCCGTCGGCTTCGACGATCACGCGGTTGGCGCGCGGCGACAGGCCGAACAAGCCTTGGCCTTCAACCACCTGATCAACCAGCAAAGTGCGGTGCGCGGTGCTGTGGAACACGCCGAGCTTGCCGCTGGCATCCAGGGCCAGGAAGCCTTTGCGACGCTCTTCGGCGGCGATTTCGATGATCGGCGTGGTGCCCATCTGGAACGTCCGAATCTGCTTCAGACGCTGTTCGCCATCCGGGTCGCGCGCCATGAACCATTGGGCCAGACCACCCTTGGAGTCACCGACGATAAGCGAGATGCCACCCACCAGTTGCGTAGTCGCGGTGACTTCCGCGTCGGCGTTGTCGAGCAACTTGTAGCGACCGTTGAGACTCTTGTCGCGCAGGCTGAACACATCGGCCTGGGCACGCCCGTTGACCACGTACAGCCACTGCTGGCGCGGGTCGACGAAGATGTTTTTCACCGGCTCGGTCATTTGCGGCAGATCGATACGCTTCTGCTCGTTGGTGACTTCGCCGGTCATCATGTTTTCTTCGCTGGTCAGCGACAACACGTTGAGTTGCGAACCGGTGGAGCCGACCAGCATCAGGGTCGAATCGGTGGCGTTGAGGCTGACATGCTCCAGCGCGCCACCGCTTTCGTTCAGCGCAATCGCCGCCTCTCCATACGGATACTCGATGGCCGGGCTGATGGTTTTCTTGCCATCGGGGTAGCTGACTTTATAGGTGTGACGGAACACCAGCGCCTGACCGTTGGACAAGCCCACGGCCACCAGCGGATGGCCCGGCTGGTCTTCGCCAATCGACGTTACCGTTGCGCCTGCCGGCAGTGGCAGATCGACCCGCTTGAGCTCAGCGCCACTGTCGATATCGAAGAACAGCGCCTGGCCCTTGTCGGATACGCGCATGGCCACCTGATTCTGCTCTTCCAGCGAGATCATCAGCGGCTTGCCGGCATCCTGCATCCAGGCCGGGGTGATCGAATCTTTCGAGGTCAGGTCGGCACCTTGAAACAATGGCGCAACAACGTAGGCGAGGAAGAAAAAGATCAGGGTGATGGCTGCCAGCACCGCCAGGCCGCCGACGAGGACGTACCAACGGGTGAAGCGATCCTTGAGCGCGCGAATGCGACGCTTGCGTTGCAGCTCAGGCGTATTGAAATCAATGCGCTTGGGAGGGGAAGTCGTAGTCATTGGGGAATTGGCCAGATCATTCATGCGCACACCCTAGCGATCCTGTATGACAGAAAGATGACAATGCAGTGACGCAGCAAATCCACCGCCAGCGGGACTGGAGGAGGAATCGAGAAATTCGAAGGTTCACGTTGCCCTGTGAGGCCCGCATGGAACCTGCTGAAACAGAACCGTTTGAAACCTGTGTAGGAGCTGACGAGGGAACCGAGGCTGCGATCTTTTGATCTTGCGGTCAGAGGCCAGATCAAAAGATCGCAGCCTCGTTTCACTCGACAGCTCCTACAGGGGTTCCGGCAGATCCGGGGGTTAACCCGGATCTACTGGGTTACTTCTTTGCGACTTCTGCGCCGCCTTCTTGCAGACCCAGGTCAGCCAGTGCTTTGGCAGCAACCTTGGCTGGCAGCGGGATGTAACCGTCTTTCACCACCACTTCCTGGCCCTGTTTCGACAGCACCAGCTTCACGAACTCGGCTTCCAGCGGGGCCAGAGGCTTGTTCGGGGCTTTGTTGACGTAAACGTAGAGGAAGCGCGACAGCGGGTATTTGCCGTTCAGGGCGTTTTCTTCGGTGTCTTCGATGAACTCCGAGCTGCCTTTCTTGGCCAATGGCACGGTTTTCACGCTGGCAGTCTTGTAGCCGATGCCCGAGTAACCGATACCGTTGAGCGAGGAGCTGATCGACTGCACCACCGACGCCGAACCTGGTTGTTCGTTGACGTTAGGCTTGTAGTCGCCTTTGCACAGGGCCTCTTCCTTGAAATAACCGTAGGTGCCGGAAACCGAGTTACGGCCGAACAGTTGCACTGGCTTGTTGGCCAGGTCGCCGGTCACGCCCAGGTCGCCCCAGGTTTTGACGTCGGCTTTGGCGCCGCACAGACGGGTCGACGAGAAGATCGCATCAACCTGTTCCATGGTCAGGTGCTGGATCGGGTTGTCCTTGTGTACGAATACAGCCAGGGCATCCACAGCCACCGGGATAGCGGTTGGCTTGTAGCCGTACTTCTGCTCGAAAGCAGCCAGTTCGGTGTCCTTCATCTTGCGGCTCATCGGGCCCAGGTTGGAGGTGCCTTCAGTCAGTGCCGGTGGCGCGGTAGCCGAACCTGCAGCCTGAATCTGGATGTTGACGTTCGGGTATTCTTTTTTGTAATTCTCGGCCCACAGGGTCATGAGGTTGGCCAGGGTATCGGAACCGACGCTGGACAGGTTGCCCGACACACCAGTGGTCTTGGTGTAGCTCGGGATAGCAGGGTCAACAGCGGCGAACGCGTTGGCAGTCGCAACGCCAGCAGCGACAAAAGTCATTGCCGCCATCAAACGCTTCAGTTTCATGCCTTACTCCTAGCAGATAGGGTGTGTTAAGTCGGGGCCAAGTATCAGCAGGCCGTGTGAACACTCTATGGCTGAAATATGACAATTGGATGAAAGGCCAGTATCGCAATCAGTAAAAAAGAAGAAACCCTTACTGAGTTGACAAATCACTATCAGAAGATAGCCTTGTCAACCACGAGAGGTACCCATGATAAACGACCGAATTCGCCGTGCACGCCTGCAGAAAGGCCTCACCCTTGAGGCCTTGGCCGTTCAGCTTGGCGACATAACCAAACAAGCATTGAGCAAATATGAAAAAGGGCTGAGTACTCCGAACTCGACTCGCCTGCTGCAACTGTCCAAGGCTTTGCATGTCAGCCCGGAGTATTTTTTCCGCGCGGATGCAATACAGCTCGCGCCGTTGGAGTTTCGCAAACTGGCCAGGATGCCCAAGTATCGGCAGGCACAGGTGGAAGAGAAAATTCGCGAACACCTCGAGCGCTACATAGCGCTCGAAGAATGTTTCAATCCCACTGACATCTATACCCCGGCCACCCCCGCTCAGATGATCCCGGTTTCCTGCCTCGATGAAGCCGAGCAAGCTGCTGAAGAGCTTCGCCAGTTCTGGGGAATCGGCAGCGACCCGATAGCCAACCTGACCGAGCAACTGGAGGAGCACAGCATCAAGGTCGCGATGCTTCATGGACCGGATGATTTCGATGGCGCCTGTGCTGCCACCGGCAACGGGGAGCACGTGTTGATTGCATTGAATGCCGATCGTCCCGGAGAAAGAATCAGGTTTACTGCCGCTCACGAACTTGGTCATTGGGTAATGGCATTACCTGAGAACATGCCCGAAAAGGATAAGGAGAATTGCTGCCATCGATTCGCCGGTGCTTTCCTCTACCCGGCAAAAAGCGTTACCAGTGATTTCGGTAGCCATCCTCGGTCCAGAGTCCACCCACGGGAACTACTGATTGCCAAACGCCAATACGGCATTTCAATGCATGCAGCGCTCAGACGCCTGAAAGATCTGAAGCTGCTCAGTGAAAGCGGCTTCAAATCATTGACCATCCAGTTCAGTTCAAATGGCTGGCGCAAATCGGAACCTGAACCGCTGCCTTGCAAACCGCCACAACGATTCGAGTCGCTCGCATTCTGGGCTTTGGCCGAAGGGCTGATCACCAAGTCCAGAGCCGCTGAACTACTGCGCAAACCAGTGAGCGCATTGGACCCTAATTTCCTGGGTTCACTGGAGAATGCATGAGTCTGATCTACATCAGCGATACGAATATCTGGATTGACTTCAGAAATGCCGGATTGCTGGAACAGATGTTCCACCTGCCTTTTACGCTTTGTTGCACTGACTTTGTAATGGAGGAGCTCGCAGATTTCCCTCATGAAGAATTGCTTGAGCGAGGATTGAACGTTGAGTCGTTCGACGAATCCGGAGTGATTAAACTTTTCGGATTGAAAATCGAGCACAACAATAGCTCACTGGCTGACGTGTCTTGCTACTTGCTCGCGCAGGAAACAGGCCGGCCGTCGTTGACCGGAGACGGCAAGCTACGCCGTCAGGCACAACGAGATGGACTCCAGGTGCACGGTGCGCTGTGGCTGCTGGACTTGATGGTTGAACACCAAGTAATCGATGACCTGCATGCTGCGAATGCCTTGGCTCACATGCTTGAGCATGGAGCCAGACTACCAGCCGGCGAGTGCGAAGCGAGACTCGCGCGCTGGCGAGAGCCTTAGGAAAACTGAAGTCCCGGCTTAGCGACCCTTCCTCCAAAGCCATGCACCCACCACAATCCCCATCCCGCACAGCACCGCTACATAGTAAGCCGGGCCCATTGCGCTTTCCTTCAACAGCAGGCTCACCACCATCGGCGTCAAGCCACCGAAGATCGCGTACGCGACATTGTACGAAAACGACAACCCGCTGAAGCGCACCACTGGCGGGAATGCTTTGACCATCACGTAGGGGACCGCGCCGATAGTGCCGACCAGTAAACCGGTCAGCGCGTACAGCGGAAACAGCCAGTTCGGGTGATCGGCGAGGCTGTGGTAGAAGGTCCAGGAGCTGATCAGCAGCCCCAGACAACCGAACACGAACACACGGCCGGCGCCGAAGCGATCGGCCAGTGCACCGGCGCCGATGCAACCGAGGCTGAGGAATACGATCGCCAGACTGTTGGCTTGCAGCGCGGTGGTCGGCGAAAAGTGGTAGACCGTTTGCAGCACGGTCGGGGTCATCAGAATCACCACGACAACACCGGCCGACAGCAACCAGGTCAGCAGCATCGAGATGGCGATCGCACCGCGATGGTCACGCAGCACGGCGCGCAGCGGCACCTCTTCGGCCAGTGCCTTGCGCTGTTGCAACTCGGCGAACACCGGGGTTTCGTGCAGCCAGCGGCGCAGATACACCGAGAACAGGCCGAACACACCGCCCAGCAGGAACGGGATCCGCCAGGCGTAATCCGACACTTCGGCTGGCGTATATATGCTGTTGATTGCCGTGGCGACCAGCGAGCCAAGCAGGATGCCGGCGGTCAAACCGCTGGTGAGCGTGCCACAGGCATAGCCGATATGTTTTTGCGGTACGTGTTCGGAAACGAAGACCCAAGCCCCCGGCACTTCCCCGCCAATCGCCGCGCCCTGGATCACGCGCATCAGCAGCAACAGGATCGGCGCCCAGATGCCGATCTGCGCGTACGTCGGCAGCAGACCCATGATCAGGGTCGGCACGGCCATCATGAAAATGCTCAGGGTGAACATCTTCTTGCGCCCCAGCAGGTCGCCGAAGTGCGCCATGACGATGCCGCCCAAGGGACGCGCGAGATAGCCGGCGGCGAAGATGCCGAAGGTCTGCATCAACCGCAGCCACTCGGGCATGTCGGCCGGGAAGAACAGCTTGCCGACCACCGTGGCGAAGAAAACGAAGATGATGAAATCGTAAAACTCCAGCGCGCCACCGAGGGCGGACAGCGACAAAGTCTTGTAGTCATTGCGGGTTAACGGTCGTGCGGGTTGCTCGGGCTGCGCGAGGCTCGAAGGCGCTGGGGTCATGGCAAGGGCTTCTCTTATAGTCGAATCTGTCGCCACAACAACGCTGGCGGTGGCTCGGACAGGTTCGGCACCATAGCAAATTGTTCGAAAAAGCACATAGAGGCGCGTAATTGACGGTCGAAATCAGAACCGGGTGGTCGTCGTGGAGTCTATCGACCGATATACTCGCCCCCTGCGCAGGATTTGTAAGAGGTTGCTGTGCGAAAACGTTGTTGGCCCGTCCTTTGCTCGGGATTTAGCCTTTTTCGCAGAGTTTCCCTTTAGGCGCCTGATGGAAAACGTGACGAACGCAGTGTGTTCGGTGTTGAATCGTTTTTCTTGAAGACGGCTACCACCCGCAATACCCACGAAGAGTCACGGGTCAGAGGCCCCTCGGCATGATAGAGCTCGAACAAGAAGATCCGATCCCACAGGGCGACCTGGCCCTGCAAATCACCGCACTTCCGCGCGAAACCAATGGCTTTGGCGATATTTTCGGCGGCTGGCTGGTTGCGCAGATGGACCTGGCCGGCACCGCGATGGCTAGCCGTGTCGCCGGTGGCCGCGTCGCCACCGTCGCCATCGATCGCATGGCGTTCCTGGTGCCGGTCGCCGTCGGTGCGCAATTGTCCTTTTATACCCAGACCCTGGAAATCGGCCGCAGCTCGATTCAGATGATGGTCGAAGTGTGGAGCGACGATCCGCTGTCCAGCGAGTGGCGTAAAGTGACCGAAGCGGTCTTCGTCTTCGTCGCTATCGACGGCAGCGGTCGCACACGCTCGGTGCCGCCACGCGCGCGTTAAACCTCGCGGCCGTTTTGCGGTCGATAGTCGTCCCCAGTGTCTGATCGAGAGTTGCCCATGAACACGCCCAACGTTGAAGCCGTAAAACAGGATGAACTGAACTGCTGGCGTATCCGCCACGGCAAGGCCGAAGTGCTGGTGGCCCAGCAAGGCGCGCACATCCTCAGCTATCAGGTCGACGGCCAGCCGCCGATCATCTGGCTCAACGACAAGGCCGACTTCAAGACCGGCAAGAGCATCCGCGCCGGCGTGCCGGTGTGCTGGCCGTGGTTCGGCAAATTCGAACGCAACCCGCAGAGCGTGCAGGCCATGTTCACCGGCGAGCAACCGGCGCCTGCGCACGGTCTGGTGCGGGCGATGGATTGGGAATTGGGCGGCATCGAAGCTGAGGCCGACGGCATCAAGGTCGAGTTCAAACTGCCCGTCCCGCAAGATGGCCTGCCGGGCTGGTCGCACGAAGTCGATCTGACCCTGACCCTGCACCTGTCAGAGGAATTGCACTACAGCCTGACCAGCCATAACCGTGGCGCCGATACCGTCACGCTCAGTCAGGCGTTGCACACGTATTTCGCCGTGAGTGATGTGCGCAATGTGCACGTCGACGGCGTCGCCGGGCTGAACTACATCGAAACGCTCGATGACTGGAACACCGCCAGCCAGACAGGCGATTTGCAGTTCAGCGGTGAGACCGACCGTATTTATCTGGACGCGCCGCCGCAGCTGAGCATCGTTGATCCGACCTGGGAGCGACGCATCGTGCTGACCGCAACAGGCTCACGTACCGCGGTGATCTGGAACCCGTGGACCGACCGCGCCGCCGCTCTGCCGGACATGGATAACGATGGCTGGCAGCGCATGCTGTGCATCGAGACGGCGAACGTGATGGATGACATCGTCACGCTGGCACCGGGTGCGAGTCATACCATGGGTGTCAGCGTCGCAAGCAAACCGCTTTAAGATCAAAAGATCGGGCCGCGTTCGGACGATCTTTTGCTTTAGAGATCAGATTCCTGCACCACCCGCACTTTGTCCGCCTCCAGCGCATACGCCGCATCGGCCAGGTCGTTGCTGACCTTTTCGATTTTCAGCGTGCCGGTCACCCACAGCGGCGTATAGATATCGTCCAGCTTCAAGCCCTTTGGATACTTCACCAGCACCAATTGGTTTGGCGGCGGTGGCGGCACGTGGATGCAGGCGCCCGGATATGGCACGAGGAAAAACAGCGTGCTGCGGCCCTTGGCGTCAGACTCCAGCGGCACTGGATAACCACCGATGCGAATGTGTTTGTCGTTCATCGACGCCACGGTTTTGCTCGAATACATCACTGCCGGCAAACCTTTGGCCTGCTTCATCCCGCCCTTCTCGGTGAAGGTGCCGGTGGCTTCCGGGGAGTTGTGGTCGATTTCAGGCATGGCCTCGAGGGCCTTTTGATCCGACTTGGGCATCAATTCAAGCCAGTCGGTTTCCGGCAGTTCGCCGGCATGGGCAAAGCCGCTGCCCAGAAAAAGCAGAGTCAACAGAAGACGGCGCATGAAAGTGCTCGGTAAAGAAGGAATGATCGGTAAATCGCCGAGCATTCTAGCCCTCCCTGCCGCGTTGGCAGAGAGGACTTTGTCGCTTTGGATCAGTTCTTTTTGATCAGGCCGTAGATCACCAGCAGCACGATGGCGCCAACCAGTGCACCAATGAAGCCTGCGCCTTCGCCCGCGCGATAAATGCCCAGAGCCTGGCCGCCGTAAGTGGCCGCCAGCGAACCGCCGATACCGAGCAGGATGGTCATGATCCAGCCCATGCTGTCATCGCCCGGTTTCAGGAACCGAGCCAGCAGGCCGACGATCAAGCCGATAAAGATGGTTCCGATAATTCCCATGGCATTTCCCTCTGATTAAGTGGCTATGCCAAAGCCTAGTCAGACTTTGGCATCCTGCCATGAGAGAACGGCGGCGCCTGAATGGTTCCGCCGCTGCCACATGAAACCGTTTTTACTCGGCGATCAGCGCTTCGATCTTGACGATCTGCGCCTGCAGCGTAGCCATGTCGGCGCAGCGCAAGTTGGCGTGACCAACCTTGCGCCCGGCCTTGAAGGCTTTGCCGTAGTGATGCAGATGGCAATCGTCGATCGCGATGACTTTTTCAACGGGCGGGACGACGCCGATGAAGTTGAGCATCGCGCTCTCGCCGACCTTGGCGGTCGAACCCAGCGGCAGGCCGGCAACGGCGCGCAGATGGTTTTCGAACTGGCTGCACTCGGCGCCTTCGGTGGTCCAGTGCCCGGAGTTGTGCACCCGCGGGGCGATTTCGTTGGCTTTCAGGCCGCCGTCGACTTCAAAGAATTCGAAAGCCATCACGCCGACGTAGTCGAGGTGTTTGAGCACGCGGCTGGAGTAATCCTCGGCCAGTGCCTGCAACGGGTGATCGGTGCTGGCGACCGACAGCTTGAGGATGCCGCTGTCGTGGGTGTTGTGCACCAGCGGGTAAAACCTGGTTTCGCCATCGCGGGCACGCACGGCGATCAGCGAGACTTCACCGGTGAACGGCACGAAGCCCTCCAGCAGGCAGGCGACGCTGCCCAGCTCGGCGAAGGTGCCAGCCACATCTTCCGGCTTGCGCAGAACTTTCTGGCCCTTGCCGTCGTAGCCCAGAGTGCGGGTTTTCAACACGGCGGGCAGACCGATCGAAGCGACCGCAGCATCCAGGTCGGCTTGCGACTGAATGTCGGCGAACGCCGGGGTCGGGATGCCCAGATCCTTGAACATGCTCTTTTCGAACCAGCGGTCGCGAGCAATGCGCAGCGCTTCGGCGCTCGGGTAGACCGGAACGAATTGCGAGAGAAATGCCACGGTTTCGGCCGGGACGCTTTCGAACTCGAAGGTCACCAGATCGACTTCATCGGCGAGTTGGCGCAGATGATCCTGATCGCCGTAATCGGCCCGCAGGTGTTCGCCCAGCGCGGCCGCACAGGCGTCCGGCGCAGGGTCGAGGAAAGCGAAGTTCATGCCCAGCGGAGTGCCCGCCAGGGCCAACATGCGACCCAACTGGCCGCCACCGATTACACCGATCTTCATCTCAACAACCTCAGGCAATACGTGGGTCTGGATTGTCCAGGACGCTGTCTGTCTGCTCGGCACGGAAGGTTTTCAGTACCGCGTGGAACTGCGGGTGCTTGGCACCGAGAATGCTCGCCGAGAGCAGCGCGGCGTTGATCGCGCCAGCCTTGCCAATCGCAAGGGTAGCGACCGGAATGCCCGCGGGCATCTGCACGATCGACAGCAGCGAATCGACGCCCGAGAGCATGGCCGACTGCACCGGCACACCCAGCACTGGCAGGTGGGTCTTGGCCGCACACATGCCCGGCAAGTGGGCTGCGCCACCGGCACCGGCGATAATCACCTCGATGCCGCGGCTTTCAGCCTCTTCGGCGTACTGGAACAGCAGATCCGGGGTGCGGTGGGCGGAAACCACCTTGACCTCGTACGGGATGCCGAGCTTTTCCAGCATATCGGCGGTGTGGCTAAGGGTGGACCAATCGGACTTGGAGCCCATGATCACGCCAACCAGTGCACTCATCGTCGCGCCTCTTCTCTCTGGAGCGCCCGCAGGCGCGTCATAAAACAACAAGCCACGCAGGTTGCGTGGCTTGATTGTGCGAAAAATGGCCGGTCGTGCCGGCCGAAGGCCGCGCAGTATACCGCAAAGAAAGCAATAAACAGCCCCCTGCGCGACCATCTGTCATCTGCCGCAAATGCCCGGTTTTATTGACCTGAAGGTCAGCCAAAAGGATCAAAAGATCGCAGCCTTCGGCAGCTCCTACAGGGATATGTATTCCAATGCAGGAGCTGCCGCAGGCTGCGATCTTTTCAGGAAGACTGCGCGGCGCCGCCCTCAAGCTTGCGCCACAGCAAGCGTACGTTGGCCTTGCGCACCAGCGCGCAGCGATACAGGCGGATCTCCAGCGGCACATGCCATTGCGAACCACCGCATACCACCAGCTCACCACGGGCCAGCTCAGCGCGTACGCTCAGTTGCGGCACCCAGGCGATGCCCAGTCCTTCCAGCGCCATGCTTTTCAGACTGTCAGCCATCGCGGTTTCGTAAATGGTGGTGAAACGCAGTTGGCGCTGACGTAGCAATCCATTTACCGAACGCCCGAGAAACGCCCCGGCGCTGTAGGCCAGCAACGGCACGCTCGCATCGCTTTCAAGGTCGAACAACGGCTTGCCGTCGGCATCCGCCGCGCACACCGGAAGCATTTCGGTCTGGCCCAAGTGCAGCGACGGGAAAATCTCCGGGTCCATCTGCATGGCCGCGTCCGGATCATAGAACGCCAGCATCAGATCGCAACCGCCCTCGCGCAACGCGTGCACCGCGTCGCCGACGTTGGTCGCCACGAGGCGCGTGGCGATGTTCAAACCTTCGTTGCGCAACTGCGCGATCCAGCGCGGAAAAAACCCCAGTGCCAACGAGTGAGCGGCGGCGACCTGCATCACTTCGCCCTGCCCGCCTTCCAGATGATGCAGATGACGCAGCACTTCACCGAGCTGTTCGACGACGGTGCGCGCCGTTACCAGAAACAGCTGCCCTGCTGCGGTCAGCTCGATCGGCGTGCGCGAGCGATTGACCAGCGTGAGCCCCAGCGCCGCTTCAAGGCTGCGGATGCGCCGACTGAACGCCGGCTGCGTCACGAAGCGCCGTTCGGCCGCTTGCGAAAAGCTGCGGGTGGCGGCCAGAGCACTGAAGTCCTCGAGCCATTTGCTTTCCAGATTCATCACGTCCTCCCGGACACGCACCAAAACAGGTCACACGTCTGCCGCAGACACGGCGTCACATGGGCATTATGCCGAATGTGCATAGGCCAGCGCTTAACAGCATTGGCCCAAAATTTCCCACAAGCCTAGCATTCGCAGCGTTCCGGCACAGACCGGGTTCTTATCGAGATGATTTCTATCATGTCCTCCGCTGCATCTTTCCGCACAGAAAACGACCTGCTTGGCGCCCTCGAAGTCCCGGCTCAAGCGTATTACGGCATCCAGACCCTGCGAGCGGTGAATAACTTCCGTCTCTCGGGCGTTCCGATTTCGCATTACCCGAAACTGGTTGTCGGTCTGGCGATGGTCAAACAGGCCGCCGCTGACGCCAACCGCGAGTTGGGTCACCTGAGCGAAGCCAAGCACGCTGCCATCAGCGAAGCCTGTGCGCGATTGATCCGCGGTGATTTCCACGAAGAGTTCGTGGTCGACATGATTCAAGGTGGCGCCGGTACTTCCACCAACATGAACGCCAACGAAGTGATCGCCAACATTGCGCTCGAGGCAATGGGTCACCAGAAAGGCGAGTACCAGTTCCTGCACCCGAACGACGACGTGAACATGGCGCAGTCGACCAACGACGCCTATCCGACGGCGATCCGCCTCGGTCTGCTGCTGGGTCACGACACCCTGCTTGCCAGCCTCGACAGCCTGATTCAGGCGTTCGCCGCCAAGGGCAAGGAATTCGATCACGTCCTGAAGATGGGCCGTACCCAGCTGCAAGACGCCGTGCCGATGACCTTGGGTCAGGAATTCCGCGCCTTCGCCACTACCATGGGTGAAGATCTGGCCCGTCTGAAGACGCTGGCCCCGGAACTGCTGACAGAAGTGAACCTCGGCGGCACCGCGATCGGCACCGGCATCAACGCCGATCCGCGTTATCAAGCGCTGGCGGTACAGCGTCTGGCCCTGATCAGCGGTCAACCGCTGGTGCCGGCGGCTGACCTGATCGAAGCGACTTCCGACATGGGCGCGTTCGTGCTGTTCTCCGGCATGCTCAAGCGCACCGCGGTCAAGCTGTCGAAGATCTGCAATGACTTGCGCCTGCTGTCCAGCGGCCCACGCACCGGCATCAACGAAATCAACCTGCCGGCACGTCAGCCAGGCAGCTCGATCATGCCCGGCAAGGTCAACCCGGTAATCCCGGAAGCCGTTAACCAGGTGGCCTTCCAGGTCATCGGTAACGATCTGGCGCTGACCATGGCGGCCGAAGGCGGCCAACTGCAACTGAACGTGATGGAGCCGCTGATCGCTTTCAAGATCTTCGACTCGATCCGCCTGCTGCAACGCGCCATGGACATGTTGCGCGAGCACTGCATCGTCGGCATCACCGCCAACGAAGCGCGCTGCCGTGAGCTGGTCGAACATTCGATCGGCCTGGTCACCGCACTGAACCCGTACATCGGCTATAAAAACGCCACCCGTATCGCCGGTCTCGCTCTTGAAAGCGGCCGCGGCGTACTGGAACTGGTGCGCGAAGAAGGTCTGCTCGACGAAGCCATGCTCGCCGACATCCTGCGCCCGGAAAACATGATTGCACCGCGTCTGGTTCCGCTCAAAGCATGAGCCGAGACGCTATTTGAAGCACCGCTCACCAGGTCGAGGGACTAGACACCTCTCACCTTTTGAGGGCTTGGGGATCTAGTCCCCAAGCCCTTTTTTTTAACTTTTTTGCGGGCAGGACGTTAGATGCTTTGTGTATTCGATACCGCCAAGATCGCAGCCTTCGGCAGCTCCTACATTGATTGACGTACACGTGTAGGAGCTGCCGAAGGCTCGGGCCGTGATCGGACGATTTTTTGATCTTGCAGCACCCTCGTTTCGTCGCTTG
Source organism: Pseudomonas fluorescens (assembly GCF_900636825.1). Classification (NCBI taxonomy): domain Bacteria; kingdom Pseudomonadati; phylum Pseudomonadota; class Gammaproteobacteria; order Pseudomonadales; family Pseudomonadaceae; genus Pseudomonas; species Pseudomonas fluorescens. The sequence goes on from NZ_LR134318.1 coordinate 5,935,867, forward strand.
CACCACTACCGTGCAGACGGGCACGCCACTGATCGGTATAGTGCCGCCCCTCTTCGCGTGAGCGGTCGTCGGTAACGAGGCCATAACCCATGCGAAACCCGAACTAATAACAAAACCCGCGATATGGATCCGGGACGAAACCTTCGCCTCGCCCGTCGTGCCGCGCGCAGACCGGTGTAACACGATGTTTCTCCGATCCAGCATTTGCACCCACAAAAAACAGCGAGGATAAATCCATGCTCGAAGTCATCAACGACTTCCTCTCAGGGAAAGTACTGATCGCGCTCATTGTCGGGCTCGGTAGTTACTTCACGATTCGCTCGCGTTTCGTTCAATTGCGTCATTTCTTCCACATGTTCGCGGTGTTCCGCGACAGCCTCAAAGGCAGCGCCGGGCAACTCAGCTCGTTCCAGGCCTTGATGCTCAGCCTCGCCGGCCGCGTCGGTGCAGGCAACATTGCCGGTGTCGGCATCGCTGTGACCCTCGGCGGCCCGGGCGCGGTGTTCTGGATGTGGGTGACCGCACTGGTCGGCATGTCCAGCAGCTTCTTCGAGTGCACGCTGGCCCAGGTCTACAAGCGCGCCGATGGCGACGGCCTGTACCGTGGCGGTCCGGCGTATTACATCCAGCACGGACTCAAGCTCAAAGGCATGGCGATAGTGTTCTCCGTCCTGCTGCTGGTCACCTACGGCTTCGCCTTCATCGGCCTGCAGTCCTACACCGTGACCCACTCGCTGCAGAACGCCTTTGACTTCAACCCACAACACACCGGGATCGTGCTCGCGGTGCTGCTGGCCATCACGTTCATCGGCGGCATCAAGCGCATCGCTTCAGTGTCCGACCTGCTGGTACCGATCAAGACTTTGGCCTACATCGGCGTAACCCTGTACGTGATCGGTACCCAGATCGAACAAGTGCCAGCCATGCTGGAAACCATCTTCAAGAGCGCCTTCGGTCTTGACCCGGCTTTTGGCGGCCTGCTCGGCAGCGCCATCGTGATGGGCGTGAAGCGTGGCGTGTTCGCCAACGAAGCGGGCCTGGGCAGTGCGCCGAACGTCGCGGCTGTGGCCGCGGTGAAACATCCGGGCGCGCAGGGCGTGGTCCAGGCGTTCAGCGTGTTCCTCGACACCTTCGTGATCTGCACCTGCACCGCGCTGCTGATTCTGCTGTCGGGCTTCTACACGCCGGGTTTCGAAGGTGACGGGATTGTCCTGACCCAGAACTCGCTGGCCGCCGTGGTCGGTGACTGGGGTCGCATGTTCGTCAGCGTCGCGCTGTCGCTGTTCGTCTTCACGTGCATTCTCTACAACTACTATCTGGGCGAGAACAGCCTGCAATTCCTCACCCGCAACCGCGCTGCACTGATGATTTTCCGCGGTCTGGTGCTGGCGCTGGTGGTGTGGGGTTCGATGCAGGACCTGACGACGGTGTTCGCCTTCGCCGATATCACTATGACCTGCCTGGCCTTCGTTAACCTGGTGGCCCTGGCCATGCTGTTCAAGGTCGGCATGCGAGTCATGCGCGACTACGACGAGCAGCGCCGCGCCGGCGTCAAACAGCCAGTGTTCGACTCGAGCAAGTTCGCCGATCTGGATCTGGATCTGAAGGCCTGGCCGACCAATCCGCCCGCAGCCGCGAGCAAGACTGAAGCCGAGCCGCAAGGCGTACCTGCAGCGCAACGCTGACAGGTAAATGACGGGCGCATCCCCTGCGCCCGTCGGTTATTGTGATGCAATAACTTGTAGGAGCGAGCCTGCTCGCGATAGCGGTTCATCACTCAACATTTATGTTGGCTGAAAGACCGCTATCGCGAGCAGGCTCACTCCTACAATGTCATCTCTTGTGGAGACCTCAGATGATTGCCAATTCTTATCCCGCAGCTCAACACGTCATGGTGCTCTACACCGGCGGCACCATCGGCATGCAGGCCAGCGCCAACGGTCTGGCCCCGGCGTCCGGCTTCGAAGCGCGGATGCGCGACTACTTGCACAGCCAGCCAGAGCTGGTCGTGCCGCAGTGGCGCTTTCGGGAAATGTCACCGCTGATCGACAGCGCCAATATGACCCCGGCCTACTGGCAGCAACTGCGCGAAGCGGTGGTCGATGCCGTCGACGTCCAAGGCTGCGACAGCGTATTGATTCTGCACGGCACCGACACCTTGGCTTACAGCGCGGCGGCGATGAGTTTTCAGTTGCTCGGCCTGCATGCCCGCGTGTGCTTCACCGGTTCGATGCTGCCGGCAGGCGTGACCGACAGCGATGCCTGGGAAAACCTCGGTGGCGCGTTGGTCGCCCTGAGCCAGGGCTTGGCGCCGGGCGTGCATCTGTATTTCCATGGAGAACTGCTGGCGCCGACTCGTTGTGCGAAAGTTCGCAGTTTCGGTCGTCATCCGTTCAAGCGGCTCGAGCGTCAGGGTGGTGGTGTTAAGGCACCATCGATTCCCGCCGAACTGACCTACAACCAGCCCAAGCAACTGGCGAAGGTCGCCGTGCTACCGCTGTTTCCTGGTATCAGCGCCGAAGTCCTCGACGGCCTGCTCGACAGTGGCATTCAAGGGCTGGTGCTGGAGTGCTACGGAAGCGGCACGGGGCCGAGCGATAACCCCGAATTTCTCGCCAGCCTTGGCCGTGCACGGGATAACGGTGTAGTCGTCGTCGCAGTGACGCAATGTCATGAAGGTGGCGTTGAGCTGGATGTTTACGAGGCCGGCAGCCGCTTGCGGGGTGTGGGCGTGTTGTCCGGCGGTGGCATGACACGCGAGGCGGCATTTGGCAAATTGCATGGCTTGCTGGGTGCAGGGCTGGAAGCCGCTGAAGTGCGTCGGCTGATCGAATTGGATCTGTGTGGTGAGTTACTCTGAGCAAGGCTCTGGAATGGCCCTCACCCTAGCCCTCTCCCGGAGGGAGAGGGAACTGACCGAGTTGTTTTTCGCTGTCCGTCGACCTGATAAATCGCGTCGATTGTGGATTCGGCAGAGATGTTTCACGTCGGTGCATCTCGCCAATATCCCCCAATCGGCCCCCTCTCCCGGCGGCAGAGAGGAACTGACCGAGTTGTTTTTCGCTGTCCGTCGACCTGATAAATCGCGTCGATTGTGGATTCGGCAGAGATGTCTCACGTCGGTGCATCTCGTCAATATCCCCCAATCGACCCCTCTCCCGGCGGCAGAGGGGAACTGACCGAGTTGTTTTTCGTTGTCCGTCGACCTGATAAATCGCGTCGATTGTGGATTCGGCAGAGATGTCTCACGTCGGTGCATCTCGCCAAAATCCTCCAATCGGCCCCTCTCCCAGCGGCAGAGGGGAACTGGCCGAGTTGTTTTTCGTTGTCCGTCGACCTGGTAAATCGCGTCGATTGTGGATTCGGCAGAGATGTCTCACGTCGGTGCATCTCGCCAATATCCCCCAATCGGCCCCCTCTCCCTTTGGGAGAGGGCTGGGGTGAGGGGTTTCTGCGGCATGCAACTTGCTGCATTCCAGCATCCCCAGGCTGGAAGATCCCATGCTCCACTCCCACCTCACCACCCTCAACGCCGTCTCTCTGATCATTAACACCTTCAGAGACGAAGGCTTGTCCAGCGAGGCGTTGCTGGCCGGCAGCGGCATCAGTGCGGAGGACTTGCACCGCGCCGATACGCGCATCACCACCAATCAGGAGATGCAGGTCTGTGCCAACGCAGTCGCGCTCAAGCACGACATCGGCCTCGAATTGGGCCGGCGCATGCATGTGTCCTGCTACGGCATCCTCGGTTACGCCCTGCTCACCTGTGCCACCTTCGGTGACGCTTTGCGCCTGGCAATCCGTTATCCGGCGCTGTTGGGAACACTTTTCGAACTGAGTCTGGAAGACGATGGCGAGCGCGTCTGGTTCGTCGCGGCGGACTATCGCGAGAGCCCGGCAATGGCGGTTTTCAACGCAGAGTTTTGCCTCGTGTCGCTGAAAGTGATTTGCGACGACTTGCTCGGCCATGCACTGCCATTGCTCGCCACGCGCTTCGAACACGACGCCCCGGATTACCGCAACCGCTATGCCGATCACTTCCACGCGCCGCTGCACTTCGCCGCCAAGGACAACGCGTTCGCCTTCGACCGTCGTTGGCTCGATCAGCCGCTGCCACTGGCGGACGCCATTACCCATCAAGCCATGGCCGAACGCTGCCGCAAACAGAATCTCGAATTCACCGGACGCCAGGCCTGGCTCGGACGCATCCGCCAACTGCTCAGCGCTCAACTGAACGCCGCACCAGGGCTGGAAGGATTGGCGCAACAGATGAAATGTTCGCCGCGTACCTTGCGCCGACATCTCAAGGACATGGGCAGCAGTTATCAGGAGTTGCTCGATGAGCTGCGCTTCGAGCGGGCCAAGCAGATGTTGTGCGAGGACCAATTGCCGATCTATCGAATCGCCGAGACGCTAGGCTTCAGCGAGACCGCCAGTTTCCGCCACGCGTTTGTGCGCTGGAGCGGTGTGGCGCCGAGTCAGTTCAGAGCCTGAAAATCAAAAGATCGCAGCCTTCGGCAGCTCCCACAGGGATCGATGCAGGAGCTGCCGAAGGCTGCGATCTATTGTTTCCGAGGGGCGAATTACGGTCAGAGATTTTGGCCACATCGATCCCCTTTTGGCCTCTCCTGCCGTTCTCCGATTCGCCCCGCGCCGCAACACTGGACGCAACCGAATCAGCCCTGCGGAGAACAACAAATGCTGACCATCTATTCAGACGATCACCACCTGCACCACGGCCGCTGCGAACTCATCGATGGCCAGCTCAAGCCGTGCTTCGAGATGCCATCGCGCGCCGATCATGTGCTGCAACGTGTGCAAAACCAAAACCTCGGCCCGGTCGAAGCGCCGAAGGACTTTGGCCTGGAGCCGATCGCCCGTATTCACAGCCGCGACTATCTGAAATTTTTCAAAGGTGCGTGGGATCGCTGGACCGAGTTCAACACCGACGGCGATTTGCTGCCCTACACCTGGCCAGCCCGCACCTTGCGCGCGATCAAACCGACCAGTCTGCATGGCCAGCTCGGTTATTACAGTTTTGACGGCGGCGCGCCGATCACCGCTGGCACCTGGCAAGCCGCGTATAGCGCAGCGCAAGTGGCGCTGACCGCGCAGGCTGAAATCCAGGCCGGTGCACGCAGTGCTTTCGCCCTGTGCCGGCCACCGGGACATCACGCCGCCAGCGATTTGATGGGCGGTTATTGCTACCTCAACAACGCTGCCATCGCCGCGCAGGCCTTCCTCGATCAGGGCCATAAAAAGGTCGCGATCCTCGATGTCGATTACCACCACGGCAACGGCACGCAGTCGATTTTCTACGAGCGCAGCGACGTGCTGTTCACCTCGATTCACGGCCACCCGGAAGCAGAATTTCCGTTCTTCCTCGGCTATGACGATGAGCGCGGCGACGGCGCCGGTGAAGGCTTCAACTTCAACTACCCGTTGCCGGCCGGTTCCGGTTGGGACGTGTGGAGCGCGGCGCTGGATCAGGCGTGCGACGAGATCGATCGCTATGGTGCGGACATCATCGTCGTCTCCCTCGGCGTCGACACGTTCAAGGACGACCCGATCTCACAATTCAAACTCGACAGCCCGGATTACCTGGCCATGGGCAAGCGCATTGCCGCTCTCGGCAAACCGACCCTGTTTGTCATGGAGGGCGGCTACGCCGTGGAAGAAATCGGCATCAACGCGGTGAACGTGCTGGAAGGTTTCGAACAATGAAAAAGCAACTGATCGCCTCGGCATTGTGCGCGGCCCTGCTCAGCGCCGGCGCCCATGCTGAAGAACGCACGCTGCGCGTCTACAACTGGTTCGATTACATCACCCCCAAAGCGCTGGACGACTTCAAGGCACAGAACACCCAGACCAAACTGATCTACGACATCTTCGACACCAACGAAGCACTGGAAGCCAAGTTGCTCACCGGCAATTCCGGCTATGACGTGGTGGTGCCGTCCAACGTGTTCCTTGCCAAACAGATTGAGGCGGGGGTGTTCCAGCCGCTGGATCGCAGCAAACTACCGAACTGGAATCACCTCGATCCGAAATTGATGAAGCTGATCGAAGCCAATGATCCGGGGAACAAATTTGCCGTGCCGTACATGTACGGCACCATTCTGATCGGCTTCAACCCGGCCAAGGTCAAAGCCGCGCTGGGTGACAACGCGCCAGTGGACAGCTGGGATCTGATCTTCAAGGAAGAGAACATCAGCAAACTCAAGCAGTGCGGTGTGGCGTTGCTCGACTCGCCTTCCGAGATCCTGCCGCTGGCGCTGCAGCACTTGGGTCTCGATCCCAATAGCAAGAAGCCGGCGGATTACGCCAAGGCCGAAGCGCTGCTGATGAAGATCCGCCCCTACGTGACCTACTTCCATTCGTCCAAGTACATGGCCGACATGGCCAACGGCGACATCTGCGTGGCAGTCGGTTATTCCGGCAGCTTCTCGCAAGCGGCCAACCGCGCCAAAGACGCGAAAAACGGCGTAGTGGTCGACATGCGCCTGCCCAAGGAAGGCGCGCCGATATGGTTCGACATGCTCGCCATTCCGAAGGGCGCGAAGAACCCTGAAGATGCGTATACCTTTATCAACTATCTGTTGCAGCCAGCGGTGATCGCCCCGGTCAGCGATTTTGTCGGCTATCCGAATCCGAACAAGGACGCCACCGGGCTGGTCGATCCGGCAATTCGCAACAACCCGAACCTGTATCCGACCGATGCGGCCATGAGCACGCTCTACACCCTGCAACCGCTGCCCCGTGACGCTGAACGGGCGCGGACTCGGGCGTGGACGAAGATCAAGTCCGGCACCTGAAACCGATGGCAAAAACGAGACCCGCAGACGCGGGTCTTTTTTTGCCCGCGATATTTATCTACCACCCGCAAGAACCCATGGCTGGCTAACGTCGGGCCGGTGCGAGGTGGTGGCTGTCGCCATCTCATTACCGGACGATTTCCATGACTGAAACCACCGTTGCCCCTGCGGCCGACGATTCGCCGCTGCTGCAAAAGCAAAGCCGATTGATCGACCTGACCAGTGAAGGCACCTCCTTGCGCCAAGCTGCATCGACATTGCTGCGTCAGGCGCTGCGCGAACGCCACCCGGAACAGGAGATCGATCCCGACGTCGCCAAAATCGCCACGCCGGATCCCACCGAAAGTAGTCTGTACCATTTCGAAACGCTGACCCACGCTCTGATCCGGCAAAGTTATGCCAAGACGATGGCCCGTTATCTTGAAGGCGAAAGCTTTCTGACCCTGACGACGCACGTGCAAACCGCGGTTCACCTGGCCGTCGACATGGACGACATCAACGCCCTGCTCAATGACCATTCGCCATTTCTGTTCGTTGCCTATCAACAGCAGCAACTGGACTATTGGAATGAAAACGCCGGAAGCCAACCTCGCTGGCAAATGCTCGCCGATTCGTTCCGCGCCGCCCTGAGTGTGCATCAAGTCAGCGGCTGGAATGCCGATGAATGCACGCTCGCACGGTTGATCGCGGCCAGTGCGGACAAAGCGCTGCGCCCGGTGACCAACGATGGCATGAAAGATATCCAGGCACGGCTTATCGATCTGGATCTGGTCGAGGGCGCGAGCAGCCGGCACTTGTCCATCGCCGGAGCTATCGTGTTGACCGCAACCTTGGGCGCTCGGCAATTGATCGCGATGTACACGATCTCCGCGGGATATGAATCATTTGCCTCGATGGCTGAGCTGGGTGACTCGCTGCCAGCGCGTGTTGACGTAAATCTGGACGGACGCACGCTGGAGTGGCGCCTGATCGAACCCGACGGTGACGTTTTCGATGCGGTGACCTGGGCGCTGGTGGCGAGCCAACTCGACGCCATCGCGATGCTCGACCCGGGGCGTCAACCCCTTGAGTCAGCCTCACCGGCATTGCCACAAAGAAGCAGTCTCGGCCTGCAGGACAGCGATCGCCTCGACCGCCTCGATCAGTCCATACCGCCGTGGTTGCGCACAGCTTCACTCAACGATCTGCAAGCCTATCGCGGTTATGTGCATCAACTGGCGTTACTGCGTGACGACCATGCGCAAGCTTTTCGCGAAGACGATATTCCCCTGATCAAAGCCTACGCCCAGCAACAGATGCGCGAGGCAATCATCGCCGACGTCAACGCGATCGGCGCCGCCGACCTGCCACTGGATGAGCTGCGCATCACCGTAACGGCCAGTTTCGAGGCCAGTGGGCTGGTGCTGCCCAATCCGTTTGACCAGAGCGTCGAGACCCTCGGCGAATTCGCCTTGCAGAACACGGCGCCGTATCTGGCGACGCTGGCGTTCGCGGATGACCGCGCGGTCCCGGCCTGGCTGACCGTCGACTACCTGACCACGATGGCCGAGCAGGTCAACATCGGTGAGCGCTATCCGAAGTTGATCAAGCAAACCCTGTTCGACGATCCGCAGCGGGCTGCTCAACAGAAAACCCGCTACACCGCGCAATTGCCAGTGCTCCTGCCGTTGCTGGCCCTGGAGGCCAAATTGCGCGGCCAGGGGCGGATCGAACAGCGCGGCTACAACTACGTTTGTCAGTTGATGAACTCCATCAGGGAGCAACAGCCGCTGGCCGAGCAACCCGTGACGATCCGCCCTTTGGCTTTTGTGCCACGCAATCGCCTGAGCAAGTCGGCGGATGTTATCGACAACATGTTCATCATCGGCCCGCGTGAAGGCGAAGGGCCGTGCCTGCTTTACCGGCCGGCGCTCGACGAACCATTGCTGCAGTTCGAGTCGCCGCAAAATCTGCTGTACGCCCTTTATCAACCCGGAGCCGTACGCGATTCGGTAATGGCCTGGTTCGCCAGTGAAGCCGTTGGTTTCGAATACGCCCAATACGTGTTTACCAGCGAAATCCCCTCGCCCTGGGTCATCCCTCAATTGACGTTCGAGCCGCTTATTCATCTGGATCTGGCGGGCCCCATCGATCTGGCCAACGAGCCTATGAGCGGTGACGTACTTGCCACGCTGTATGACGCGAACCGTCAGGCAATGCTCGCGCTCGCCGACCGCGAGTCGGTTTCCAATACCGAGCGCCGCTGGCGCTTGCTCGCCGACAGTGGTTGGGCGCTATTCGACGTTGCGAGCAATTTCTTCACCGGCGCGGCCGGCACCGCGGTTTGGGTGTGGCAAAGCATCGGTGGAATCCAGAAGGCTATCGACGCGAAACGCCAAGGCGATACGCTGATTGAATGGAAGTCCACGGGTGACGTGTTGCTGGCCCTGAGCATTCTCCTCTCGCAGCACATCGCGGCCAGACGCAACCATGTCACCCTGCGCTCATTCAAGGAGGTGCGCCAGCAAACGCTGGAGTCGGAGACCATCGAGCAAAGCTCTGTCGACGTGCCTGTAACGACTCCGGCCAAGAGCGTGCCGAGGGTCAAATACGACACAGTCATCATCAGCGGGGATGTTCCCGCGGAGCATGTCACTTCGCTGGAATCCGGCACGCCCTATCGCTCGGCCACTGGCGCGCGGTTCATCACTTTGATCGACAGCTTCAAGATCGGCACGCCAGAAGCTCCCGAAACGCTGGAGACCTCTGCTGTCACCCATTTGTCGACGATTGATGGCAAATCCTGCGCAAAGGTCGGGGACCGCTGGTTCGAAGTCGATGCTGCCGCCGATCCGCTGCGCATCGTCGATTCCTCCGATGCTGCCCGCAAAGGTCCGGCAGTGCGCTACGACGAAGCGTCTGGCAGCTGGCACTGGGATTTGAAACTTCGTCTGCTCGGCGGCGCACCTACCGGCCGTATTGCCCTGCTTCGTCGTCAGCGGGAACAGCGAAAAAACGCCGCCATGGCGCAGTTACAACCTTTTCTTGAGGGCGAAACCCGTCAGCAGGAAGGGGTAGTCGAGGCCCTGCGTAACCTGACGCTCAAGCCTGCGGCGGATACCGAAGACGTTTTCGAAGCGAAAACGAAAAGCTATCTGGAAAAATCCATGGCACTCGGTAACGGCTACACCCAAGCGCTCGAACAGTTGCAGATCTGGAACGAATCCGGTGGCCACGGCGTGTTCTTCGAGTCGCAGTCGATCCGCATGACCGTCGAGCAGCACAAGTGCCTCAGCGCCTGGTTGCGGGTCAAGTTGCGGCTCTATCGGCAAACCGTGCAGAAACTCATGGCGGATAAGCCGACGCAGTCGACGCTCACCAGAACCGAGCAGCTGGCTATTACGGCCCAAGCCAACACGCTAAGCGAAGAGTTGGTCGCCACCTTGCAAACCCTCGAAGATTCCCTGCAGGCACTGGCTCGCCAGGGAGGCAAAGCGGAAAAAATCGGCAGAGATCTTAAACTGTTGCTTCCAGCGTTCAGCCGGCTGAACTTGCAGGCGAACGAAATAGGCATGTCCTATGAAAAGTCGCTGCGTCCGTTACCTGAGGCTGAGCTGATTGCGCCACGTTCGGCCATTTACGCGATCACCGCCAGCGCCGCTGACGTCAGTCATGACATGATCGCCATGGGCAGTGTTCCGGTAAATGCCGCCGGCAAGTCCGATCGAGTCGAGCAACTGATTCATGCCGATGACTTGTTCACGAACATCGAGCAGATCATCACCGAACTGCCCGAGACATTTCCGGACAAATTTGATTCGAGCGTGCTGGAGCACATCAACCAACTGATAGCGCAGTTCCATGCTATTGCGCGAAAACGGCTGGCCGAAGAACTGCCGGCCGCCGAAGAAATTGTCGAGCCGCCAGCGCCGCAACCGGGGCCCTCCCGGCCTGCGGTCAAAGGCAAGATTTCAAAATCACGGCCGCGGGCCAGCTCTGCACAGAAAAAGCCTGCAGCCGCTCAGGACTCCGTCGACGACGATATTCCGCTGGTCAAACTACCGCCTGCCAAGACGCCAACTCCCGTCACACTGGTCGAAGAAAACGAGGTGGTCGCCGCCGCCATTGGCTTGAACGTGGACAGCGATGACTTCAACACCCAAACCCGCAACGATGCCAAGCGCCCCGGGCGCATTCCGGCCGACATTCGCGACATTTTCGATCAGCAGGCCGCACGGCTGGACAAGGCTGCCGATGATGTGACGCAGATTCTCAGCCGACAAAGGGCTCGCGGTGAGAGCCCGATGGCTGTTTCCAGTCTCCCTGCGGAGTTGCGCGAACGTGCAATTGAAACGCGTGCAGAAGGCATCACCACTTATGCCAGCATGCTCAAGCAGCGCAAACCGCGCGCGACTTATCTGCTATGGCTGGCGAAAAACGATCAGGTGATGATCGTCAAGGACAAGGGCGGTCGCATCCGTACCAAACAGCGCAAGGACTACTTTCAGGAGTACCGCATCCTCGACAAGGCCAATGCGGATAAAGCGCTTTGGGTCGCGCACTTCCACTACGACAGCCTCGCCGATCCCGATGCGCAGTTCACCGCGGCCCACCTGAAATTCGCCGATGACTATCTGAAAACGCTCGATTCCAAAACGCGCCAGACCATGGAAAATTTTGACGGCTTCGATAATGCCCTGCGCAGAATTGTCGATCCGCAGGTGCGCGATCTGTTCCTGCAACCGCAGCCTGCGGAAATCGCAGCCGACTGATCTTTCACGCCTTCCATGCCTGTCGCAGGCGCGCCAGGGCCGACTCGATAGCCGGCTCCGGCACCGCCGCAAATCCCAGCACCAGACCGGCGCGCTGATCGCTCGGCGTGATGGAATCCGGTAGCCAGTAATTGCTCAGGCCATTGATTTCCACATCGACGCTGTGCGCCTGCTCGATCAATTGTTGCTCGCGAGCGACACTCTCCACTGCCACCGTCAGGTGCAGCCCGGCGGCGACGGCAGGCAGGCCGGCGACGCCGGGCAACTCCGTCGGCCAGCCTTCCATCAAGGTATTGCGCCGACTCAGCGCCGCCCGACGCATGCGGCGAATGTGCCGCTGGAAGTGCCCGGCCGCCATGAACTCGGCCATCACCGCTTGCGTACTGACCTCCGAATGCCGCACATCGACCGCGCGCCGCTGGCAAAACGCATCGACCAGATTTGTCGGCAATACCAGATAGCCAAGGCGCAACGCCGGGAAAGCGATCTTGCCGAAGGTGCCGACGTACAGAACCCGCCCCTGTCGATCCAGCGCGGCCAATGGCGCCAATGGAGCGCCGCTGTAACGGTACTCGCCGTCATAGTCGTCCTCGACGATCCAGCCTTGAGTGCGCTCCGCCCAGGCCAGCAGTTCCAGACGTCTGGCGAGGCTCATCACCACGCCCGTCGGATATTGATGCGACGGCGTGACGTAGGCCACCCGGCAGTCGCTGAGCTCGGCCATTGCGCTGCAATCAATACCTTCGCTGTCCACCGCTACTCCGTGCAATCGCGCACCAGCCACAGCGAACGCATGACCCGCTGCGCGATAGCCCGGATTCTCGATCGCCACACCATCCCCAGGCTCGACCAGCAACTGTGCACAAAGGCTGATGCCTTGCTGTGCGCCACTGGTGATCACAATTTGTTCAGCCGAACACTGCATGCCCCGAGAGCTGCGCAAATAAGCAGCGATCATCCCGCGCAAACGCGCATCCCCTGCCGGATCGCCGTAACACAACTGCTGCAGATCCGATTTGCGCCAGAAAGCCGCATTCAGCTTGGCCCAGACCTCGAACGGAAACAGATCGAACGCTGGCACGCCGACGCGAAACGCCCGTGGCGGACCACTTGGCGGCTTGGCCAAATGGTTCTGTTCAAGTCGGGAAAACGTGCCACTGTGGATAACTTTGCTGGATGAAACCACAGGTAAATCCAGCCAATCTGTGGATAAGGCTGTGGGTAAGCCTATTGAAAACCCTGTGGATACTTTTGTGGATAATTTTTTCGCGGCGGGCAATGCCTGGGCCAGTTGCGCAATGTAGGTGCCATCGCCAACGCGTCCCTCGATGAAGCCTTCGGCATACAACTGATCATAGGCGCGCACCACGCTGTTTCGAGAGATCGCCAGCGCCGCCGCCAGATCACGACTGGCGGGCAATCGCGTGCCACTGGCCAGTCGCCCATCGAGCACACGCTGGCGCAACGCCTGATAAAGCTGTCGGCTCAAGCCTTGGCGGCGATCGAGCTCGATTCCGGCGGGATTGAAGGGCATGGACAACAGCGGCTCGTCAGGCATGGCAATGGACCTATGAAAATGCTCTTCAATGGCTCTTACAACAGACCAATAGCCTGCCTAGGATGCAGGCATTCGCCAAGGAAAATTTGTCCATGTACACACCACGCGCCTTTGCCATCGAAGAATTGTCTCAGTTGCACGAAGTGATCCTCGCCACCCGTCTCGCGATTCTGGTCACCCATGGCGCAGAAGGTCTGCAAGCCAGCCATGTTCCGGTGCTGCTGCACTGCGAACAAGGCGAGTACGGCACGGTGTACGGGCATCTGGCCCGCGCCAATCCGCAATGGAAGGACCTGCGGGACGGCGCCGAAGCCATGCTGATTTTCGCCGGCGCCGATGCCTACGTCAGCCCCGGCTTCTACCCAAGCAAAGCCGAACACGGCAAGGTCGTGCCGACCTGGAACTACATCGCCGTCCATGCCTATGGCCACGCCGAGACTTTCAGCGACGGCGGACGCCTGCTCGACATCGTCAGCACGCTCACCGATCGCCATGAGGCCGGTCGCGCCCAGCCGTGGTCAGTCGCCGACGCGCCGGCTGATTACATCGACGGCATGCTCAAAGCGATTGTCGGTTTCGCTATTCCCATCGACCGCCTCGAAGGCAAACGCAAGCTCAGCCAGAACCGCAGCGCCGAAGACATTGCCGGGGTGCGCGCAGGCCTCACCGCCAGCCCCGAAACCAACGACCAAACCCTCGCCCGCTTGATGCGCTAAGGAAACCAGCATGACTCAGATCGACATTCGCCAGGTCAGCGCCGCTGACCGCGCCGCGTGGCTACCGCTATGGCAGGCCTACCTGCGTTTCTACAACACCGAACTGCCGGACGCGGTGACCGACAGCACCTGGCAGCGCTTTCTCGATCCGAGCGAACCGACCCACGCGGCATTGGCGTGGGCCGATGGCGAAGCGGTGGGCATGGTCCATTACATTTATCATCGTTCGAACTGGAGCATCGAAAACTCCTGCTACCTGCAGGACTTGCTGGTGGCGGCGCAAACTCGCGGCACTGGCATCGGTCGCCTGTTGATCGAACATGTTTACGCCACCGCCAAGGCTGACGGTTGCTGCAAAGTGCATTGGCTGACCCACGAAACCAACGCCACCGCGATCCAGCTCTACGAACGCATCGCCGAACGTCCGGGCTTTATCCAGTTTCGCAAAACCCTTTAAGGAGAGGCGCTCATGACTGCTTCACTCGCTGACTGGAAAGGCGTCCCCGCGCCCACCGCGACGCTCCTCGAAGGCCGTTTCATCCGGCTGGAGCGCCTCGACCCTGCGCGCCACGCCGATGATTTGTTCGCTGCACTCGAAGGCCCCGGCGCCGACCCGAAACTTTGGGATTACTTGCCCTACGGCCCGTTCCAGGAGCGTCGCGATTTCGATGCCTGGCTGAACAACCACGCGGCTGCAAGCGACCCGTATTTTTTCAGTGTCGTTGATCGCGTCAGCGGCCAGGTGCAGGGCATCCTCAGCCTGATGTCGATTGTCCCGGCTCAGGGCCGTATCGAAATCGGCCACGTCACATTTGGCGCGCCGATGCAGCGCTCGCCGAAAAGCACCGAAGCGGTTTACCTGCTGGTCAAGTATTCGTTCGAACTGGGTTACCGACGCCTGGAGTGGAAGTGCAATAACGGCAATGGCCGCTCCAAATATGCAGCCGAACGTTTGGGTTTCACCTTTGAAGGCGTGTTTCGTCAGCACATGGTGGTCAAAGGGCAGAACCGTGATACCGCGTGGTATTCGATTCTCGACTCCGAGTGGCCGGAGATTGGTGCCGGGTTCGAGCGCTGGTTGAGCGAGGAAAACCAGACGCCTGACGGCCAACTCAAAGGTTTGGTCGACTGCCGTAGCTGATCGGTAAAAACGAAAAGATCGCCGAATGCGTTCCTGCAGGAGCTACCGAATGCTCGGGCCGCGTTCGGACGATCTTTTGATTTGGTTGGGATGCAAACGGCGCGTGGCTTGGAGTCCTGAAGGCACGCTGCGCAATCGGCGGCATCCGTGTTGGTCGTAGGAAAAAGCATCGCCTGGATCAAGCAAAAGCGTTCCTTCCGCCCATAGCGTGAGTTTTCTACACCACGCTCCGATTTCGCCTGCGAATCTGCGGGAAGCGGCCGACATCGGAATTTTCGCCATCTCAATAGAGTTGGGCCTTCTACTAACAGAGGCCCGACTTGATGCCCATTCAACCTACGCACCCACGCAAACAACTCGCTCTGGCCATCGCGCTGACCCTTGGTTGCGCGCCGTTCACCTATGCGCAACAGGCGTCCGATGCAGTGCCGGCGACTCACCACTTGATCGAGATGCTGGACAACTTCAAAAACATTCCTGACCTGGTGAAGACCCCCGTCAAGACCAAGGACCAGCCACTTCAGCTCACTGATCAGGATGATCTGGTCATCGTTTCAAGCCGGGGCAGCTTCGCCGGGCCAGCGGACGGCGCGGGCGGCATCAACGTCATTCAGCTGGAAGCAGCGAAGAAAGGCACCTTGGGGGAGACCCGTAATTTCGCGGGACTGGAAGTCAGGCAAGGCGACTGGACCCGCAGTGGCGAAAGCGATTTCGAACTCGGCGTGCTGATCCGGCCGAAAGCCTCACTGATCAATGAAGGGGTGATTAAAGGCAGCGCGCTCGCACAGGGTGTTCTCATAAACAAAAATGCGATCGCAGGTGATGCCGTTGTGTTTGCCGGCGGCGATCTGACCAACCTCGGATTGATCGGCGGCAACGTTACCGTTCACGAGACTGGACACTTCGCGGGTCGCGGCGTGACAGGTGATCTGAACTTGCAAGGGAAACTGTCGGTGGATCAGGTCTACGGCGCACCGGTCATCAACGGAGACCTCAATCTGACGCGATCGGCGACGCTGGCTTACGAGGTCGATGCCGGCGGTAAAAGCCCGACCATTGTAGTCAACGGCACAGCACGCCTGGGCGATTCGACCCTGACGTTGGTGACTGCCGGCGAGTATCCACAAACAAGCCAACACACGATTCTGACCGCGGAAAAAGTCGAAGGTGAATTCGCCAAGGTCGAAAACAAACTGGCGTTCATGACTCCCGAACTTCAGTACGAAGAAAAGTACGTCGGGCTGACTTACACCCGCAACCAGGTTGAGCTGGAAGACGTTGTCACGACAGATAACGCTCGCGCGGTTGCCAGAAGCATCGAGGAACCATCCGCGCTTGCTGCGCCGAGCACGCAAACGCCGGCCGTCGCAAACGCAGCGGTCGTCGCGTTGCTCGCCAGCGATAAATCCACCGCACCGATCGCCATCGAACAACTCGCCGCCGGCAGCAACGCCAACCTCGCCAAGGCCACCTTGAGCAGCGTCACCCCGGTAAGTGCGAGCATGCTCTCGGCCATGCGCCAACTGGATCGCTCCGGCCCGACTTACGGTTCGGGCAACGCACCTCGGCGTGCCGCCGGCGAAGCGAATTCAGGTCGAGTGTGGATTCAAGGACTTGGCCATGGCGGCAAGGTCGACCGTGACTTCGACAGCACTCTGAAGCATTCCACTCAAGGCTTGGTCATGGGTGCCGACTGGCGTCTGGGTGAGCAATGGCATGTCGGCCTGATCGGCGGCAAATCCCAGACATCGCTCGATGCCCGTCAGTATGGTGGCGATCTCGACAGCTGGCATCTCGGCGCGTATGCGGTGCGTCAGGACGGGCCGCTGGCGCTGCGTTTCGGTGCCACTTACGGCAGCCATGAAGGCAGCAGTAAACGTCGGGTCGCCTTTAACGGATTCAGCGATCGCCTCAAAGGGAATTACGACGCCAATACCCAGCAGGCACTTGCCGAATTGGGCTTCAACCTGGGCCGCAACAACGTAACCCTCGAACCGTTTGCCAGCCTCGGCTATCAACGTTATCAGCGCGACAGCTATACCGAGAAAGGCGGCGACGCAGCGCTGAAAGTCTTCGGTCAAACCCGTGACAACCTCAGCAGCACCTTTGGTTTTCGCGCCGCGAAAACCGGTCGCCTGGACAACGGCATGAGCCTCACGCCGCGATTCAGTGCAGGCTGGAAACACCTGTACGGCGAGCTCGACGGCGACACCAATCAGCAATTGGTCAAGGGCGGGAAACGTTACACGGTGACGGGTGCCGAGCTGGATCGAAACAGTCTGGCGGTGGATGCTGGCCTGGATCTCGGCTTATCGAGCCACCACTCACTCGGGGTTGGCCTCACCGGTGAATTCGGCACCGAAAGCCGCAATCACGGCGTCATGGGCCAATGGCGCATGGCGTTCTAACCAACGCCTTTGGCAGGAGCTGCCGCAGGCTGCGATCCTTTGTCTTTGTACAAGATCGCAGCCTGCGGCAGCTCCTACAGGGACAAAAAAACGCAAAAAAAGGGGAGCACATGCCCCCCCGAGGTTAAAACGTTTTATCGCGGCCGTTATCTCAGCCTTCGATCTCGATCAGAACCTCGCCCGGATTGACTCGATCGCCCTTGGCCACATGAATCGCGGTGACCTTGCCGGCAATTGCCGCCTGGACTTCGGTTTCCATCTTCATCGCTTCGGTGATCAGTACAGCCTGGCCAGCCTTGACGGTGTCGCCCTCCTTGACCAGCACATCGACGATGTTGCCCGGCATGGTGGTGCTGACGTGGCCCGGCGCCGACGCTTGCTTGCGTTTGCTGCTGCCACCACCGACAAATTCATTGAGCGGTTCGAACACCACTTCTTCCGGCATGCCATCGATGGACAAGTAGAAGTGACGCTTGCCTTCGGCCTTGACGCCGACACCGGTGATGTCGACGCGGTAGGTCTCGCCGTGCACATCGATGACGAACTCGGTCGGCACGCCTTCACCGCCCGCCGACGCAACGGCGCCTGCTTCCGGGATCGGCAGCAACACTTCCGGCGTCAGGGTGCCCGCAGCACGCTCTTCGAGGAATTTGCGGCCAATGTCCGGGAACATGGCGAAGGTCAGCACGTCTTCTTCGGATTTGGCCAGTGCGCCGATGTCGGCACGCAGTTTGGTCATTTCCGCCTTGAGCAGATCGGCCGGGCGCACGTCGATGACGTCTTCGCTGCCGATTGCCTGACGGCGCAGTTTTTCATTCACCACACCCGGCGCTTTGCCGTAGCCGCCTTGCAGATAGAGCTTCACTTCGTTGGTGATGGTCTTGTAACGCTCGCCGGCCAGCACGTTGAAAAATGCCTGGGTGCCGACGATCTGCGAAGTCGGCGTCACCAGCGGCGGGAAGCCGAGGTCTTCACGCACACGCGGGATTTCCGCGAGCACTTCGCTCATGCGGTTGAGCGCGCCCTGCTCTTTCAACTGGTTGGCGAGGTTAGAGATCATCCCGCCCGGCACCTGGTTGACTTGCACGCGGGTGTCGACCGCGGTGAATTCGCTTTCGAACTGATGGTACTTCTTGCGCACCGCGTAGAAGTACAGGCCAATTTCCTGAAGCAATTCGAGATTCAGGCCGGTGTCGTATTCGGTGCCTTTCAGTGCGGCGACCATCGACTCGGTGCCCGGATGGCTGGTGCCCGAGGCGAAGCTGGAGATGGCAGTGTCGATGTGGTCAGCACCGTTTTCGATTGCCTTGAGCTGACACATGGTCGCCAGGCCAGCGGTGTCGTGGGAATGGATAAATACCGGCAGCGACTGCTCGGCCTTCAACGCGCGCACCAGTTCACCAGTGGCGTAAGGGGTCAGCAGACCGGCCATATCCTTGATCGCCACCGAGTCGCAACCCATGGCTTCCATTTGCTTGGCCTGGGTGACGAAGGCATCGATGGTGTGCACCGGGCTGGTGGTGTAGGCGATGGTGCCTTGTGCATGTTTGCCCGCTGCCTTCACTGCTTCGATGGCTACGCGCAGGTTACGCACGTCGTTCATCGCGTCGAAGATGCGGAACACGTCGATGCCGTTCACCGCTGCCTTGGCGACGAACGCTTTGACCACATCGTCGCTGTAATGGCGGTAGCCGAGCAGGTTCTGCCCGCGCAGCAACATCTGCAGACGCGTGTTAGGCAGCGCCGCGCGCAATTGGCGCAGGCGCTCCCACGGATCTTCCTTGAGGAAGCGCACGCAGGCGTCAAACGTCGCACCGCCCCAGCATTCCAGCGACCAATAGCCGACTTTGTCGAGCTTGTCGCAGATCGGCAGCATGTCTTCGGTGCGCATGCGAGTGGCGAGCAGCGATTGGTGAGCGTCGCGCAGGATGGTGTCGGTAACGAAGATCTTCTTAGTCATTGGTATCTCCTCATAGCGGCAAGCTTCAAGTTACGAGCTGCAAGAAAAAGCCAATCTGCTTTTACTTGCCGCTTGCAGCTAAAAGCTCGCAGCTGTTTCATTCATAGGCCTGCGTGGGCGGCGATGGCGGCGGCGATGGCCAGGGCCAGCTCTTCGGGTTTGCGCTTGATCGAGTAATTGGTCAGTTCAGGGTGGCTTTCAACGAAGCTGGTATTGAACTGACCGCTGCGGAATTCCGGGTTGCGCAGGATTTCCTGGTAGTACGCGGCAGTGGTTTTCACGCCTTGCAGACGCATGTCGTCGAGGGCGCGCAGGCCACGGTCCATCGCCTCTTCCCAAGTCAGCGCCCAGACCACCAGCTTCAGGCACATCGAGTCGTAGAACGGCGGGATGGTGTAGCCGGTGTAGATCGCTGTGTCGGTGCGCACGCCCGGGCCACCGGGAGCGTAGTAACGGGTGATCTTGCCGAAGCTCGGCAGAAAATTGTTCTTCGGGTCTTCGGCATTGATGCGGAACTGCAACGCGAAACCACGGTGCTGAATGTCTTCCTGTTTCACCGACAGCGGCAGGCCGGAGGCGATGCGAATCTGTTCGCGGACGATGTCGATCCCGGTGATTTCTTCGGTGATGGTGTGTTCCACCTGCACCCGGGTGTTCATCTCCATGAAGTACACCTCGCCTTCGGCGAGCAGAAACTCCACGGTGCCAGCGTTCTCGTAACCCACGGCTTTGGCTGCACGCACGGACAGGTCGCCAATGTAGGCGCGCTGTTCCGGGGTCAGTTGCGGGCTCGGGGCGATTTCGATCAGCTTCTGGTTGCGACGCTGAATCGAGCAGTCACGCTCAAACAGGTGCACGACGTTGCCAAAACTGTCGCCGAGAATCTGCGCTTCGATGTGCTTGGGATTGACAATGCATTTTTCCAAAAACACTTCCGCCGAACCGAACGCCTTGGTGGCTTCGGAAATCACCCGAGGGAAATTCTGTTCGAGTTCTTCGCGGCTGTTGCAGCGCCGAATGCCGCGACCACCACCCCCGGAAGTTGCCTTGAGCATCACCGGATAGCCGATACGGTCGCCTTCTGCCAAGGCTTCTTCGATGTCGGCGACATTGCCTTCGGTGCCCGGCGTCACCGGTACGCCAGCCTTGATCATGCTACGGCGCGCTTCGGTCTTGTCGCCCATGCGCCGGATGACTTCCGCCGATGGGCCAATGAACTTGATCCCGCGCTCGGCGCAGATCTCGGCCAGTTCGGCGTTTTCCGAAAGGAAACCGTAACCGGGGTGCAGTGCGTCGCATCCGGTTTCCACGGCCAGATTCACCAGCTTGCGCGGGTTCAGGTAACCGGCCAGGGGCTCGGCACCGATACTGTGGGCCTCGTCCGCACGCTTCACATGCAAGGCATGGCGGTCGGCGTCGGAAAAAATCGCAACCGAGCGAATGCCCATTTCGGCGCAGGCCCGCACGATTCGTACGGCAATCTCACCACGGTTGGCGATCAGGATCTTTGTTATCACTTGGAGGTTCCCTTGAGCCGGTGGCACCACGACCTGTCATTGCCAGGTCGACGCGTGACCAAATGTTTCAATTTGGTCGCAGGGCAACACTAGCGCTCATGAGGGATTAACAAAAATGAATAAAAATTGGGTCAGGCATAAGCAAAGACTTATAGTTGAGACATCCACCGCGCGAAGAGCCCGAATAAAATGCGTAAGTCCTTGATGCGTATGACATTGCGTCAGTTGCAGATCTTCAACGAGGTGTGCGATCTGCGCTCATACAGCCGCGCCGCAGAGGAAATGTCCCTGACACAGCCGGCCGTCAGCTTGCAGATTCGCCAGCTCGAAGAGCTGATCGGCCAGCCATTATTCGATTACGTCGGCAAAAAACTCTACATGACCGAAGCCGCTGAGGCACTTCAGCGCGCCAGTCGGGACATATTCGGGCGACTGGAAAACCTCGATATGCAGCTTTCGGACATGCAAGGTTCGCTGCAAGGCCAACTCAAACTGGCGATCGAGTCCAGCGCCAAATATTTCGTTCCGCATCTGTTCGCTGCGTTCAAGCGCCAACATCCGGAAGTGAATCTGCAACTGACGGTGGTCAACCGCGGCCAGGTCATTCGACGGCTTTCCGATAACCGCGACGATCTGGTGATCATGTCGATGGTGCCGCAGGACATGGGCCTGGAATTCCTGCCGTTCCTGAATAACCCGATCGTGGCGGTGGCGCGCCCGGATCATCCGCTCGCGCATATGGGCCCATTGCGCTTGCAGGATCTGGAACCTTACACGCTGCTGATTCGCGAGCCGGGATCAGGTACGCGAATGGCCTGCGAGGAATATTTCAAAGAGAAGCGCGTGCATTTCACCCAGACTCAGGAAGTGGCCTCCGCCGAAGCCCAACGCGAATGCGTGCTGGCGGGTCTGGGCCTGGCGCTGTTGACGCGCCACGCCCTGAACCTGGAGCTGGCGACCGGCGGACTTGTCGAGCTGCCGGTCGAGGAATTGCCGCTGTTCCGTAGCTGGTGCCTGGTGCAAGCCAAAGCCAAACGCTTGTCACCGGTGGCGCACGCCTTCCTGGCGTTTATCCGCAGCGAGCGCGTGCAGATCAGCGCGCTGGTTGAGCGCTTCGACGGGAAGCTGCGGGCGCTGCCTGCCAGTGAGTGATATCGGCAAAGTCACCGATTTCAGCTTGAAGCTGGCGAAGCTCGAAGCGATCTTCGATAGCGCGGCGAAATCCCATGCGGCGCTGATCTTCCTGCTGACGGCGGGTTTTCGCGGCGCTGTTGCGTTCTTCGTAAGGCTGAGCCATTTCGAGTCTCCCAAGGCGATGACGGGAGTTTCACGATAGGCGTGGGGGATGACGGTTTGATGAAAGTTGTCGGCAAAAAAGCAAAAGATCGCAGCCTCTGGCAGCTCCTACATTGACTGTGTAGGAGCTGCCGCAGGCTGCGATCTTTTGATCTTAGTCATCCAGAGCTTTGGCAGCCTTGGGCGACAGGCGCAGGCTACGCAAACTGCGCTTCACGCTCTTCAGGTGATTAACCAGACTCGGCCCACGCGCCATCGCCACGCCCATCGCCAACACATCAATCACCACCAGATGCGCAATGCGCGAGGTCAGCGGCGTATAGATTTCAGTGTCTTCATGCACATCGATCGCCAGATTGACGGTCGACAGCTCAGCCAACGGTGTCTGGCTCGGGCACAGCGTGATCAACGACGCCCCGCTCTCACGCACCAGATTCGCAGTGATCAGCAAGTCCTTGGAGCGCCCCGACTGGGAAATACAGATGGCTACGTCGGTAGGCTTCAACGTCACCGCCGACATTGCCTGCATGTGCGGATCGGAGTATGCCGCCGCAGTCAGCAATAAACGGAAGAACTTGTGCTGCGCATCCGCGGCCACCGCGCCAGAGGCACCGAAACCGTAGAACTCGACACGCTGCGCCTGCGACATCAGCGTCACCGCGCGCTGCAACTCGACCGGATCGAGTTTCTCGCGAACCTCCATCAGGGTGTGCAACGTGGTGTCGAAAATCTTCAGGCTGTAATCGGCGACCGAGTCGTCTTCGTGGATCGCGAACTGGCCAAAACTGGCACCGGCGGCCAGGCTTTGCGCCAGTTTGAGTTTCAGATCCTGAAACCCGGAACAGCCGATCGCGCGACAGAAACGCACGATGGTCGGCTCGCTGATGCCGACACTGTGGGCCAGATCGGCCATGGAACTGTGCATCACCGCCGCAGGGTCAAGCAGCACGTGGTCGGCGACCTTGAGCTCCGACTTGCGTAACAGGTGACGTGACTGGGCAATGTGTTGCAGCAGATTCAAGGGGCTGGACTCTTCTTGTGGGCGAGGATGTAGCAAGCTTGTAGTTATACTACATGAATGGGCATTTTGCCTGCTCAATGCGTAACTCGATGTCCCCATAACCGGGACCGTAAAGTCCATGTAGCCCTTAAAGCGGATTTGTCTGCTCGCGCAAAACCCCGGCCAGAGCGCTCGCTTCTATCGGCCGACTGATCAGATAGCCTTGCACTTCATCGCAACGCTCGACGCGCAGGAATTCCAGCTGATCCTGGCGCTCAACACCCTCCGCCACGACTTTCAATGACAGCCCATGGGCCATGGCGATGATCGCCCGCGTGATCGCCGCGTCCGCGCTGCCCTCGCTCAAACCACGAATGAATGCCTGATCGATCTTCACGTAATCCACCGGAATGCGCTTGAGGTAACTCAACGAGGAATAGCCGGTGCCGAAATCATCGATGGCCAGTTTCACCCCCAGATCGCGCAGTTGCTGGAAGGTCGCGATGATGTGTTCAACGCTGTCGAGCAACTGGCTCTCGGTCAGCTCAAGCTCAAGATAATGCGGCGCGAGTCCGGTTTCTTCCAGCACCTGCCGCACCAGACTGACCAGTTTTCCCTGACGCAGTTGATGTACCGACAGGTTCACCGAAACGCGGATCGGCGCCAGCCCCTGCCGTTGCCATTCGCACGCTTGCCAGCACGCCTGACGCAGGACGAATTCACCGATCGGGCCGATCAGCCCGGTCTCTTCAGCCAGCCCGATGAAGTCGCTTGGCGGCACCTGCCCCATGGTCGGGTGATCCCAGCGCACCAATGCCTCTGCGGCATTCAGCCGACCGGTTTGCAGGCACAGTTTCGGCTGGTAGAACACCTTGAGCTGCTTGTCTTCGATGGCTTTGCGCAGCTGGTTTTCCAGCTGCAAACGTTCAAGGGTGCTGGCCTGCAAGCTCTCGGTGTAGAACTGGAAATTGTTGCCGCCCAGATGCTTGGCGTGTTGCATGGCCATGTTCGACTGGCTGATCAGCGCGGCAATTTCCCGGGCGTTGTCCGGCAACAGGCTGATGCCCATCGAGGCACTGACCACCAGTTCGTGCCCGTCGACCGTCAACGGCAAGCGCAGCTTCGCCGACAAGCGCGTGGCGACGCGCGCCAGACTCGACAGATTGCCGTATGCATCGAACAGCACAGCAAATTCATCGCCAGACAAACGCGCGATGGTGTCGGCTTCCGGCAAGGCGTTCACCAGCCGGCGAGCCATCTTCTGCAGCAACTGGTCAGCGACTTCGTGGCCGAGACTGTCGTTGAGCAACTTGAAGCGATCCAGATTGATGTGCAGCAGCGCCAGGCTGCGCCGCCCGCCCTGCCTTACCCGTTGATGCGCTTCGTGCAGGCGCTCGCGAAACAGCGAGCGATTGGCCAGCCCGGTGAGTTCGTCATAGTGCGTCAGGTAGCGCATGCGCTCTTCGGATTCGCGGCGCGCTGACAGATCGGCGAAGAAGCCCACGATATGGCTGACATTTCCCCGATTATCGCGCACCGCGTTGAGCTGCAGCCACTGCGGATACAGCTCGCCGTTCTTGCGGGTTTCCACCAATTCGCCTTGCCAGGTGCCGTGTTGCTGCAGTGCCTGGCGGATGGCAACGTAATGGCGGCGCGCATCCCGGCTGCACGGCAGCTCGACGACATTGCGCCCGAGCATGTCGTCGATGTCATAGCCGGTCACGCGGCTGAACGCTTGGTTGATCGCGATGAGCGCGTAGTCCGGGTCAAGAATCACGATGCCTTCGCTGGCCGCTTCGAACACCGTGGCTGCCAGACGCTGCTGCTCTTCCACGTTCTTGCTGGCGCTGATATCGCGACGGGTGCCGACCATGCGGATCACCCGGCCGCTGTCGCTGCGCTCCACGGCACGACCACGGTCTTCGATCCAGACCCAGTGTCCGTCGCCATGGCGCAGGCGGTATTCGACCTGATAATCCTCCGTGCGCCCCTTCAGGTGCTCGACCAGGGCAAACTTGAGTGACGGCACGTCTTCGGGATGCAGCCGCGGTGTAAGGTCGCGCAGCAGCGCCGTGACGTACTCCGGCGCGAGGCCGAACAGCTCCTGAATCTGCGTATGGTGAACTTCGTCAGTCTGCAGATTCCAGTCCCACAGCCCCAATTCACTGGCCTTCAAGGCCAGCGCCAGGCGCGCTTCGCTTTTGCTCAAGGCCTGACTGGCAGCGTCCAGCTCACGGCTGCGCTGGGCGACACGATCTTCGAGCTCGATCTGCGCTTCGCGCAGCTTTCCTTCGGCGCAGCGCCGCTGTTCGATTTCCTTGGCCAGTGCCTGATTGAGCAGCTCACCGCGCGCCTGGGTCTGCTGCAAATGCTCGATCAAATGCTGATTCTGAAAGCGCCGCAGCAAGCCGCGATCAATCAGTCGATTGACCTGCCAGGCGACCACGCTCAACGACCCCAATAAAATCAGCCCGAGCCAGCCCCAGCCGCGCGCCAGTTCATCACCGCCCCAGAACAGGTAGCCGATCGCGGGTAGCAGACAGGGCAATGTGAATGACAGAAATGCCGGCAGGCTTACCGCATAGGCAACGCTCGCCGATAAGGTCGCGGCGCCGATCAGGCCAAACACCCAGGCTTGTTGAATGAAATTATCGGCGGGCACCAGCGCGATACCGGCGCCGGCGAGGGTCAGACCGGTCATCGTCGACCCCAGCAGAAACATCTGCCGCCAGATCGGCTGGGCCTGGCGATCGGGGATCGCCGAATCGAACGCGGCCACCTGAATCACCCGCAACGCGACCAGTGAAAGCAACCACACCAGCCAGACGCTGACCACGAAATATCGCTGCGGACTCCAGAGCAAACCGGCGCAGACCAGACCATTGATCAACATGAACAGGGTGGGCAACAGCGAGCCTTGATAAAGCAGCCGCGTGCGCTCGACCGCCATCTCGACGGCGTAGTGTTTGCGGATAACCCGGGGATCCACGGAGGGGCCCGACAGTTCGGCGCTGAGGGTCATGGGCAACGTTCTTGTTCTTATAAGGAGGGCGTGCGCCCGAAACGTGCACGGAGCATACACAAGCCGATCCCGATGCCAAACTGCTGCAGATCAGATTTCCAGCGATAATTTCCACTGCTTCGGCATCGTCCCGCCCCCACAAGCGAGACGGGCCGAAGCCTGCAGCCAGTGACCGACCGGTCGTCATCGACAACACTTTCATCGGCTAATGCAACGCACGGTTTGCCCGGGCCTGCGGCGCACCCTAGAATGCTGCGATGCGCGATGATCTCTCCCTTCTGCTGAACTCCCTCAACGATGCCCAACGCCAGGCTGTAGCAGCCCCCGTTGGCCGTCAGTTGGTCCTGGCCGGCGCCGGTTCCGGTAAAACCCGAGTGCTGGTGCACCGTATCGCCTGGTTGATCCAGGTCGAAAACGCCTCGCCCCACTCCATTCTGTCGGTGACCTTCACCAACAAGGCCGCTGCCGAGATGCGTCATCGCATCGAGCAGTTGCTGGGTATCAACCCGGCCGGCATGTGGGTCGGCACCTTCCACGGCCTCGCACACCGCTTGTTGCGCGCGCACTGGCAGGAAGCGGGCCTGAGCCAGACTTTCCAGATTCTCGACAGCGACGACCAGCAACGGCTGGTCAAGCGGGTGATCCGCGAGCTGGGGCTGGACGAGCAACGCTGGCCGGCGCGTCAGGCGCAATGGTTCATCAACGGGCAAAAAGACGAAGGTCTGCGTCCGCAACACATTCAAGCCAGTGGCGACCTGTTCCTGGCCACCATGCGCGGTATCTACGAGGCTTACGAGGCGGCGTGCCTGCGTGCCGGCGTGATCGATTTCTCCGAACTGCTGCTGCGCGCTCTCGATCTGTGGCGCGATCACCCGGGCCTGCTGGCGCATTATCAGAAACGCTTCCGGCATATTCTGGTCGACGAGTTCCAGGACACCAACGCCGTGCAGTACGCCTGGTTGCGTCTGCTCGGCAAGGGCGGCGACAGCCTGATGGTGGTCGGCGACGACGACCAGTCGATTTACGGCTGGCGCGGCGCGAAGATCGAGAATATCCATCAGTACTCCTCGGACTTCCCGGACTCCGAGACGATTCGTCTGGAGCAGAATTACCGCTCCACCGCCGGCATTCTCAAGGCTGCCAACGCCCTGATCGCCAACAATACCGGGCGTCTCGGCAAAGAGTTGTGGACTGATGGCGGCGACGGCGAAGCGATCAATCTGTACGCCGCGTTCAACGAACATGATGAAGCACGCTACGTTGTCGAAACCATCGAAAGCGCGCTGAAAACCGGCTTGGCCCGCAGCGATATCGCAATTCTGTACCGCTCCAACGCCCAATCGCGCGTGTTGGAGGAGGCTTTGCTGCGCGAGCGCATCCCATACCGCATCTACGGTGGTCAGCGCTTCTTCGAACGCGCGGAAATCAAGAACGCCATGGCTTACCTGCGTCTGCTCGAAGGTCGCGGCAACGACGCGGCGCTGGAGCGGGTGATCAATGTTCCGGCGCGCGGTATCGGCGAGAAAACCGTCGAGGCGATTCGCGAACACGCGCGCCACAGCGATGTGTCGATGTGGGAGGCGATGCGCCAACTGGTCGCCAATAAAGGCCTGACCGGTCGCGCGGCCGGGGCGCTCGGTGCGTTTATCGAGCTGATCGAAAACCTTGCCGCCAAGTGCGCCGAAATGCCGCTGCATCTGATGACCCAAACCGTCATCGAGCAATCCGGCCTCATCGCATATCACGAAGCGGAAAAAGGCGAAAAAGGCCAGGCCCGCGTAGAAAACCTTGAAGAACTGGTCAGCGCTGCGCGCAACTTCGAGAACACCGAAGACGACGAAGAGCTGACGCCGTTGGCAGCGTTCCTCGGCCATGCTTCGCTGGAGGCGGGTGATACGCAGGCTGACGAACACGAAGACAGTATTCAACTGATGACGCTGCACAGCGCCAAGGGTCTGGAATTCCCGTACGTGTTTCTCGTGGGCATGGAAGAAGGCCTGTTCCCGCACAAGATGAGCCTGGAAGAGCCGGGGCGTCTTGAGGAGGAACGGCGCCTGGCTTACGTCGGCATTACGCGGGCGATGCAGAATCTGGTGATGACCTACGCGGAGACTCGCCGTCTCTACGGCAGCGAAACCTACAACAAGGTCTCGCGTTTCGTTCGCGAAGTGCCGAAAGGCCTGATCCAGGAAGTGCGCCTGTCGAACAGCGTCAGCCGACCATTCGGCGGCAATCAGTCGATGAGCGGCAGCAATCTGTTCAGCGGCAGCGAGATTCCGGAGACCGGTTTGGTGCTGGGTCAGGCTGTACGCCATTCGATCTTCGGCGAGGGCGTGATTCTCAACTTCGAAGGCTCCGGCGCCCAGGCTCGAGTGCAGGTGAACTTCGGCGAAGGCAGCAAATGGCTGATGCTCGGCTACGCCAAGCTGGAAGCCATCTAAAGCCCAACGCAGAACCCATGTGGGAGCGAGCCTGCTCGCGAAAGCGGTGTGTCATCAAGCATTCAGTTGTCTGACACGCCGCCATCGCGAGCAGGCTCGCTCCCACAGGTTGTCCGGCGCATAGAGCAACTATCCGTCTGAACCTATCGCCTTTTCCTACAGACAAAAGTACATCGGCTGATTGCCTTACCAAGCTGAACGCAACCTGTCAGGCAAAAGCCCGAAACACTCTCTCGCTAGCCAGTAACACTTCAGCTGTGCAACATGGCGCGCGTGTCTCCACAAAACGGGAATACCCTTTATGAAACGTTTTCTTAGCATCGCCATGGCGTTGTGCATCGGCCTGACGATGAGCCTCGACGCCAACGCCAAGCGCTTTGGTGGTGGCAAAAGCGCCGGCGCTGCGCCGACGCACCAGACCAGCCAAATGGCTCCTTCTTCAGGCGCAGGCGGCGCAGCAGCGACCGCAGGTGCTGCCGGTGCCGCTGGCGCTGCGGCCAAGGCCGGCGGTGCCTCGAAATGGCTGGGCCCTCTGGCCGGTATCGCCGCCGGTGGCCTGCTCGCTTCCATGTTCATGGGCGGCGGCTTCCAGGGCATGCAGATCTTCGACATCCTGATCATGGCGGTCATCGCGTTCGTGATCTTCCGCTTCATCGCCGCCCGTCGTCGCAAGCAGCAGGCGCAATTTGCTCCGGCCGGCGCGCCAATGCAGCGTGAAGTGTTCGAGCAGAAGCCTGCGGCCATGGGTTCGATCTTCGGCGGTTCGGCTGCTCCGGTTGCCGCCCGTCCGGTGATCAACGCACCGGCGTGGTTCAACGAGCAGAACTTCCTTGAAGCTGCGCGCAGCCACTTCCAGTCGCTGCAGCAGCACTGGGATGCCAACGAAATGGACAAAATCGCCGAGTTCGTGACCCCGCAAATGCTCGACTTCCTCAAGCGTGAGCGTGCGGATCTGGGCGACGGCTTCCAGTCCACTTACATCGACAACCTGCAGGTGCAGCTGGACGGCGTCGACGATCGTGCCGACAAGACCATCGCCACGCTGACTTTCACTGGCGTGTCGAAGACTTCGCGTTTCGACCAGGGCGAAGTGTTCAGCGAAAGCTGGAACATGGACCGTCCGCAGGGCGAGAACCAGCCTTGGCTGGTCGCCGGTATCCGCCAGAACGGCTGATCCCCGACGCGTTTCACTTGTTGTAAAAAAACCCCAGCCTCGGCTGGGGTTTTCTATTTCACGGTTGCATCTATAGCGAGCTACTGTATAAACCGGCCCATATAAACCGCGCCATTCAAGCAAGAGGATCCCGGACGTGGAAGAAATCATCGAACAACTGCGTGAAGCCAACGAACCCGTACCGGTTCCATTGGAGTTGCCTGACGAAGACCTGCTGGTCGAAATCGAAGAACAACTGTTCATCGACATTCCATTTGTTTTCAAAGAATTTTTGCTGACCGTCAGCGATGTGGTCTACGGCAGCCTCGAACCCGTGACCGTCACTGACCCGCAATCGCACACCTATTTGCCGGACGTCGCAGCGAATGCGTGGGATGTCGGTGTTGATCGCAGCTTGATCCCGATCTGTCAGGACGGCGATGACTATTACTGTGTCGAAGAAGACGGCACCGTAGTGCTGTGGCAGGCCGAGGAAGAACTGATTGCCGAAGAAACCTGGGAATCGGTGTGGCACTGGGCACGGGACGTCTGGCTGGAAAGCTGAACCGCCAGACGCCCCAGGTGGTCAATGCCCCGACGATTCGTTGTGGTTGTCGAGGGTTTCCAGCAAGGCCACCTGCATCCGCGTATGCACGCGGATGAACCAGCGCCAGAGCAGCGCCGCCACAGCGGCGGCGACTACCGCGATCAGCATCAGCAGTTCGTTGGTCGGCAGAATACTGGCCGACAGGGCCGCCAACAGCAGGAAAATCACCAGCAGCGAGAGGATGGGGATCACTTCGGCGATCACCCGGCGTACTCGCTGCGTGTGACGCCCGGCCATCTCCGGCTTCACGCCCAATTCCGCCAACAGCATCGACAGCGCCTTTAGCTTGCGATAAGCCGCAATCAGGAAAGGCAGCGACACCAGCAGCGCACCGCCCCAGATCAGCGCCTTCTGCCAGCCGGGATCGCCGATCCAGTCCTGCAACCACAGCGAAATGCGCTCGGCGAAATACGCGCCGGCGAAGAAGATCGCGATCACCAGTGCGAGATTGACCCCGACCTGCAAGAGAATCCGCCGGATCATCGACGCCAGCATCGCGCCTTCACCTTGCGGCTGAATACTGCGCAGCCATTCGCCGTACATGCCCAGCACCCGGCCGAGCCGCTTGGGCACCGCCGCCGAGAGCTTGATCGATAACGGATCCGCCGCGCGAATCAGGTACGGTGTCAGCAGCGTGGTAATCACCGAGACCGCCACGGCGACTGGATAAAGGAAGTTGCTGGTGACCTGCAGCGTCATGCCCAACGCAGCGATGATGAAGGAAAATTCGCCGATCTGTGACAGACCCATGCCAACCCGCAGCGAGGTGCGTCCGTCGTTACCGGCAATAAAAGCGCCGAGGCCGCAAGACACCATTTTGCCCAGCACCACGGCTACGGTAATTACGGCGATCGGCCAGGCGTACTCGACGAGGATCAGCGGATCCAGCATCAGCCCGATGGCAACAAAGAAGATAGCGCTGAACAGGTCGCGAACCGGCTCGATCAGGCGCTCGATTTTCAGCAGTTGCCGCGATTCGGCCATGATCGCGCCGATCAGGAATGCGCCGAGAACCATGCTGTATTCAAGCTTGACCACCAGCAGGCAAAAGCCGAAACACAGGCCGAGCACAGTGATCAGCAGCATCTCGTTGCTTTCGAATTTCGCCACATAGGCCAGCAGGCGCGGCACCAACAGGATGCCGATGACCAGCGCGACGACCATGAACAGCGACAGCTTGCCGACTGTGGAAAACACTTCGCCCGAGCTGACCGTGCCACTGACGGCGATGCTCGAGAGCAACGCGATAATGCCGATTCCAAGGATGTCTTCGACGATCAATACGCCGAAGATCAACTGAGCGAAGCGCTCGTTCTTCATCTTCAGATCATTGAGCGCTTTGACGATGATGGTGGTCGAAGAGATCGCCAGAATCGCGCCAAGGAACAGCGAATCCATGGTGTTCCAGTCGAACCAGCGGCCGATTTCATAGCCGATCCAGATCATCAGGGTGATTTCGAGAAACGCTGCAATAAACGCCGTCGCGCCGACCTTGAACAGCTTGCGCAGGCTGAACTCAAGGCCGAGACAGAACATCAGAAAAATCACCCCCAGCTCGGCGAGGGTCTTGATGGTTTCTTCATCGTGGATCAGCCCGAACGGCGGGGTGTGCGGGCCGATGATGAAGCCGGCAACGATATAGCCGAGCACCACCGGTTGCTTGAATCGGTGAAAAAGCACGGTCACCACACCTGCGACCAGCATGATCACTGCCAGATCCTGAATAAAACTGATGGCATGCATGGTGTGGGCTCCTTGATAACGAGGCTCACGGACAGACGTCAGAAAGATCTGCGCGAGCAGGGTAAAAATCCGCTTTTGATGTGGGAGTTGCCTTCAGGCAGGGCTTTCGCAGGTTAACACCGCGACTTCCATCTGGAAGCCGGTGCAATATATGGAAACAGATCGCTGCCGGCGTGACGGCGGCCCGTCGCCCGGCGTCCCGATAACGGTGCTTTTTGAAAAGCGACCAGGCACCCGCAGAGGTGCTTCCTGCAATCAGCCTTGATCCGTGAGAACGTTATGGAACCCGGAAACGCCCAGCTGTCGATGACGGTACTGATGACCCCCGACATGGCCAACTTCTCTGGCAATGTCCACGGCGGTACCCTGCTCAAATATCTCGACGAAGTGGCCTACGCCTGTGCGAGCCGTTATGCCGGTCGCTATGTGGTGACCCTGTCGGTGGATCAGGTGATTTTCCGCGAGCCGATCCATGTCGGCGAACTGGTAACTTTCCTCGCTTCAGTCAACTTCACTGGCAATACCTCGATGGAAGTCGGCATCAAGGTGGTGACCGAGAACATTCGCGAACGCTCCGTGCGCCACACCAACAGTTGTTTCTTCACCATGGTCGCGGTTGATGACCAGCGCAAACCGGCACCGGTGCCACCTCTGCAACCGCAGAACAGTGAAGACAAGCGCCGCTACATGCAGGCGCAGCAGCGCCGGCAGATTCGTCAGGAGCTGGAAAAGCGTTATCAGGAGATCAAGGGCGACGCATAAGAAAAAAATCGCAGCCTGCGGCAGCTCCTGCACGGGAATGCAAACCCTGTAGGAGCTGCCGCAGGCTGCGATCTTTTCTGACCGATAATGCGATTACAAACTGATCGCCGTCGCCTCGAACTTCACTCGGGGATGCGCGATCCGGTCCTGCGCGCGTATCAATTGCAACTCATAGCTGGCGCACGCCTGGGTCTCCAGCAGCACTTCATGCACCGCCGCTGCGGTAAATTCGAACGCTGCCAGCAGGCTATCACCCAACAGCACCCGCGCCAGAAACAGGCCGGACGTCAGATCACCCACGCCCACCGGCTGACGCGGGAACGCCAGCAATGGCCGGCGCAAATGCCAACTGCCCTCGGCCGTCACCAACAGCATCTCGAAGCCATCGGCGGGTTTGCCCGGGTAATCCAGATGCTTGACCAGCACCGCTTTTGGCCCGCGCGCCAACAGTCCCCGCGCCATCGCCAGGCAATCGAACAATGACTGTGGCTTGCGCCCGGCGAAGCTGTCGAGTTCCAACTGGTTGGGGCACATGATGTCCGCAACTGCCGCCGCCTCTTGGAGAAGAAAATCGCTGACCTCGCTCGGCACGCTGCAGCCTTTTTCGAAGTGCCCCATCACCGGATCGCACAGATACAGCGCCTTGGGATTGACCGACTTGATCCGCTCGACGCCGCTGAGAATCGCCCGCCCTTGCGCTGCACTGCCCAGATAACCGGAGAGCACCGCATCGCAGTTGCCCAGCTCGCCAATGGCGGCGATGCCTTCGACCAGCTCGGGAATCTGCTGCGGCGGCAACACTTCGCCGGCCCACTGGCCGTACTGGGTGTGATTGGAAAATTGCACGGTATTGAGCGGCCAGACATTAACCCCGACCCGCTGCATCGGAAAAACCGCCGCGCTGTTGCCGGCATGGCCGAACACGACGTGGGACTGAATGGCGAGCAGATGAGGCGTACGTTTCATTCGGGTCATTCCGTAAAACGATTGAAATTCAAGCCGCGCAGTATGCGACGAAACGCAGCCTGTACGACAGACCGGCGAGGCAGTTAAGCTGACGCTATCTTTGGGAGTCCGATGTTGATGCTGAGCCTCGAAAACATCTTTGTGCTGATGCTGTTCGCCGCCGCTGGCGCATGGCTATGGCACAACCACGGCTTGCGCGAACGAGCGCTGGAGCGGGTCAAACAGCATTGTCTGAACGTGCGTGTCGAGCTGCTCGACGACAACGTCGCGCTAAAAAAAATCGCGTTCATCAAGGACGCCAGCGGTCGCCGACGACTGGCGCGGGTCTACAATTTCGAGTTCACAGTGACCGGCGAAACTCGCCACAACGGCACCATCACCCAATTTGGCGCCCACAGTGCGCAAATCGAGCTCGCGCCCTACCCGGCCCCTTTCGACGATACGCCGCCAGTGGTCGAGGTGCACAAGCCGCGGGCGCAAGTCGTCGAGCTGAGCCAGTGGCGGCAAGAGCATACGAAGTGGAAGCCTTAAAGATCAAAAGATCGCAGCCTTCGGCAGCTCCTACAGGTTGTAAATAAATCCCCCTCTAGGAGCTGCCGAAGGCTGCGATCTTTTGATCTAACTTTCCCGACATCCCGATAACCCTCGCTGCAACGCCTCAATATCCTGCGCCCGCGTAAAGATCAGCTCGATCCGCGAATCTTTCCGCCATTCACTGGCCTGCCAATTCAGCTCTGCATTTTCCAGAGCATTCGCCGAGACCCAGCCCTCGACGCCATGGATGACCAGTTTCGCCCGCTGCCAATCGAGGCTTATCAGCCAGTCAGCAATACGCTGCTTATCGAATGTCTGCCCTGGATGCCAGCACCAACCGACACTCCAGCCGCCCTCCTGCGCATGACTCAAGCAAATCGGCAGCGTCGGATCACTCCAGACCGCCGGAATTTGCCCGAGTCCTGTCGGTACCACGAGATTATCCACGCCGACTACGGCTTGCGTGGCCAGACCCGGCAATTCGCCGAGCGGCAGATACGCTTGATGCGTCCAGTTCAGCCTGACTGGCGGCAACGCTCGGGCGATGGTCCGCCTCGCGGCGTCATCAAGATCTTCAGCCTTGTTCAAAATCAATAGACCGGCATTGGCCAACGCTTCCTGCTGCGCCGCCGGTAATGCCTTTCCGGCTCGCAGCGACTGCGCGTCCAGCACCAGCACACACGGCTGAACCGCCAGCGCACCCAGCCATGGCGCCTTGCTCAACTGCTTGAGCAACTGAGCCGGATGGCCCAGTCCGGACGGTTCGATGAACAGGCGATCCGGTCGCGCTTTGCGTAACAAACGCCCGAGGCCGATCTGGAACGGCGCGCCATTGACGCAACACAGGCAGCCGCCGGCCACCTCGCCCAATGCGATACCATCGGTATCGGACGTCAGCAGCGCGGCATCGAGACCGATCTGGCCGAACTCATTGATCAGCACCGCCCAACGTTCACCGGCCGGGCGCTGAGCCATGAGCTGGCGAATCAGGCTGGTCTTGCCAGCGCCCAAAGGGCCAGCAATGACATGCGTAGGAATGTTCTGCAACATGGCTGGAAGCTTTCTTGGAGATTGAGAGATGCGTTGGAGGGGATGGTCGTTGCTGTTGGCGCTGCTGTCGAGCGAAGCGTGCGCCCAGGCTTGCCTGGTGCATAGCCAGGGCGAGCGGCTCGATGTGAAAGTCTGTCAGCAGAACCGCAATATTCCGCAGAAACTGTTCACCGACGGCTTCTGCCAACCGACTCTCGCCGGGCAGAAAGTCGAAGTGCAATTCGTCGACCAATGCCCGAGCGGCGCATTCGGCGTGTGCAGCAACGCGCAGGTCGCCAATATGCCTTATCGCCAGGACATCCACTATTACGGCGTAGCCACCGACGCGGCGTATTTGAAGCCTTATTGCGAGGGCCAGAGCCAGGGCTCGTGGCGTAAACCTTGAGGCATCAGCCAAGCCAATCGAGGGTCAGGATCAGACGCCGCTCGCCCATGGCGGGTTGCGGCGAGCGATGAATCAAACCAAAGCCTTCATTGCTTAGCCACTTTTCGCCCTTCAACAGCGCGACGTCACCGCTGTCGAGTTGCTGGATCTGCACGTGCGGCTCAGCGTTGGCCTGCCCCAGTTGCTGACGATCCATCGCCCCTTCCTTGAGCCACTCGCTACCGGCACCCGAGTAGGTGGTGATTAAACGCACCGGCACATGATCAACGTGGAAACGCGGGCACATGGCTTTATCCAGTACCCGCAGACGCAGTCCGATGCGCTTGGCGCCGAGCAAGCAGGCAAAGGCGCTGACCAGCCATTTCAGGTCGGCGATAAAACCTTCGTAACCCTGCAGGTCACGCAATCCCGAAGCCAGTCCGGCCAGATCAGGCTCAGCGTCCTCGTCGGGCAACTCCAGACACACTGATTCGGCCAACGGTTCGTTGAGCGACAGGACCAAGTAAGCAAACTCGCTGACGTGCAGTGGCAGTTGCCGCTGCCAAACCGCGAGGTTGATGTCATCGTCGAGAATCCGCGTCAGCGCTTCAGGCGACGGGCCTTGGTGTTGGCTGCGCGTCGTTATCTGCTCAGGCTTGCGCATCATGCGGCGTCCTCGTGCCATGGGCCGAATGGATCCGGCAACAATCGCCAGCCTTCGACCCCGAGCGCCATTTCTTCATCGGTCAGCAGGCAGCCGTCCAATTCTGCGAACAGTTGCGAGAAATCGATGTTCTGGCCAATGAACACCAGCTCCTGGCGACAATCTCCTACGCTCGGCGCCCAGTTTTCCATGATCGCTGCGTTGCTTTCCTGATCCTGCGGCCATTGGTTTTTTGGTACGAAACGCCACCAGCGTCCGGCAAAACCATGGCGCATCAAACCGCCCGCCTGCGACCAGCTACCGGCATCCGTGGGTTTACTCGCCAGCCAGAAGAAGCCTTTGGATCGCAGCAACTTGCCGTTCAGCCAAGGACGGTCGATAAAGCTGAAAAAACGTTGCGGGTGAAACGGCCGACGCGCGCGGTAGGCGGTAGAAGCGATGCCGTACTCTTCGGTCTCCGCACATGTTCACCGCGCAGCTCTTTCAGCCAGCCTGGCGCTTGCGCAGCCCGTTCGAAATCGAAACGGCCGGTATTGAGGATTTTCTCCAACGGCACTTCACCCATCACCATTGGAGTGATCTCGGCTTGCGCATTGAGGCGTCTCAAGATCGCCATCAGCTCATCCCGCTCGGCCTGGCTGATCAAATCAATCTTGCTGATCAACAGCACGTCTGCGAATTCGATCTGCTCGATCAACAGGTCAGTGATCGAGCGCTCATCTTCTTCACCGAGGATTTGTCCACGAGAAGCAAGATCTTCCGCAGCTTGGTAGTCGGGCAGGAAATTCGTGCCGTCGACGACGGTGACCATGGTGTCCAGACGCGCAACGTCGGAAAGGCTTTGCCCGTGTTCATCGCGGAAGGTGAACGTCTCGGCGACCGGCAGCGGCTCGGAGATCCCTGTGGATTCGATCAACAGATAATCGAAGCGTCCTTCAGCGGCGAGTTTGCTGACTTCCAGTAGAAGATCCTCGCGTAACGTACAACAGATACAGCCATTGCTCATTTCGACGATTTTTTCTTCTGAACGGTTCAGGCTCACATTACGCTGGACTTCGCTGCCATCGATGTTGATCTCGCTCATATCGTTAACGATGACTGCTACGCGGAGCCCTTGCCGATTACGTAGTACGTAATTCAAAAGCGTACTTTTTCCGACGCCGAGGAATCCTGAAAGTACGGTAACGGGTAACGCTTGTGACATTGGATAATCCTCTCGGTAGAGCAGCGAATTGGCGCAAATTTCTCAATGAAAACCTTTTTATGAAAAAAGCTATCGTGACTTGAATTGTTATAATGTAACATCAAATTCAATTAACACGATGGTTCTGCTCATGAATTCGCTGACACTTCCAGATATCGCCGTACAGCCCGCTCGCCATGCGCTGCCCCTCGAATGGGTAGGCATGCACGGCATCGCTTTGCCTGTCGTGCTGGAAGGGCAACGGTTAAGTGCGAAAGCTGATGCTGGAGTCAGTCTGGATGACGGTGAGGCGCGGGGGATTCACATGTCGCGTCTTTACCTGGAGCTGGAAATGCTCGAACGGGAGAGTCTTTGCCCTTCGTTACTGCAGCAGGTATTGAGGCGTTTTCTGGAAAGCCACGAAGGCTTATCGAGCCGGGCTTACCTGAATATTCACACCGACTTGCTACTGAAACGGCCAGCATTGATCAGCCCTTTGGCGGGATGGAAATCTTATCCGACAACCATTTCTGCAAGCCTCGAACATGAGATGTTCCACGTGGAACTAAAGATCGAAGTGCCCTATTCCTCCACTTGCCCTTGTTCAGCAGCATTGGCGAGACAGCTCATCCAGCAGCAATTCATCACCGATTTCGCCAATCACTCACTTCGGCACGCAGACGTTTTAGCCTGGCTCGGATCATCGAACGGCATTGTCGCCACGCCGCACAGTCAACGAAGCACCGCTCAACTAAATGTGCACCTCGACGAATTTATCGATGAATTACCGCTGGGCGTAATCATCAATTACGCCGAAGCAGCGCTCGGTACTGCCGTGCAGACCGCGGTCAAGCGTGCAGACGAGCAAGCCTTCGCCCTCGCAAATGGACAGAACCTGATGTTCTGCGAAGACGCCGCCCGCCGATTGAATCTGGCGCTGCGCCGCACACCCGGGGTCAAGCGCTTCAACCTGCGGGTAATCCACGCCGAAAGCCTGCACGCCCATGACGCTGTCGCAGAGAGCCAGTGGCAGCGTGAACAAGCATGATCCGATGCCAATCCCTGAGTTGGGGCGCGCTCGGCCAGCCCTTGACCACAGCTCTTGATCTGGAACTTGACGCTGGCAGCTTGACCGCCGTCATCGGCGCGAACGGCTGCGGCAAAAGCAGCCTGCTGAAGGTCATCGCCGGACTGCAAAAACCCTTGGCAGGAAAGGTGACCCTCAGTGTTCCACGGCAAAGTGGCTTGTCTTTCTTGCCGCAACAGCAACACCTCGATCGGCAATTTCCGATCAGTCTCGAAGAGTTGATCGCCGCTGGATTCTGGGGTCGTCGACTGTCCACGCAACTGCGCGCACAACGTCTGCAGGATGCACTGGAGAACTGGCACCTGAGTGGACTTGAACACCGCCCGCTCATCGCCCTTTCCGGGGGAGAGCTGCAACGCGCCCTGCTCGCCCGATTGAGCCTGACCGATGCCCCCGTCCTTCTTCTCGATGAACCTCACGCGGCGCTGGACGAACTCGGGCAACAACTGCTTTGGCAGCACATACATGCTTGGCAGAACGAAGGTCGTACGCTCGTCGTGGTGTGCCACGACCTCGGCGCCGTGCGCCAGCACATTCCACAAACGTTGCTGATCAGACATGGCCAGTGCGTATTCGGCACCAGCGCGGAATTGATCGAGCAAACGCCGCACGCGCAGGTGGCCTGATGCAAGCCGTCGCCCACCTCTGGCAACCATTCCTCGACTTCATGTTCATGCGCAGAGCGCTGCTTGGCGGATTAGTGTTGGCCTGCAGCACCGCACCGCTCGGAGTGTTTCTGATTCTGCGCCGGATGAGCCTGATCGGCGATGCGGTGGCCCATGGCATCCTGCCGGGGGCTGCGTTGGGGTTCTGGTTCGCCGGCCTAAGCCTGCCCGCGCTCACAGTTGGCGGCCTTGGTGCTGGCCTGAGCATGGCCGGGCTTGCCGCCTGGATCACCCGCCGCACCGCTTTGCGCGAGGACGCGAGCCTCGCCGCGATCTACCCGATTTCCCTGGCCGGCGGCGTCCTGATTCTCGGCATTGCCGGCAAACGGCTCGACTTATTGCACCTGCTATTCGGCTCGGCTCTGGCAGTTGATGGGCCGACACTTACCGGAATGTTATGGGTCTCGGCGTTCAGCCTGATAGCCATGGCGCTGATCTACAAACCGTTGCTACTCGACACCCTCGATCCGCTGTTTCTGAGAACGGTGAGCCGCCTCGGCCCGCTCGCTCATGGCGTGTTCCTGACCTTGGTGGTGCTCAATCTGGTCATCGGTTTCCAGGCGATCGGCGCATTGATGGTCGTCGGACTGATGATGCTGCCGGCCGTGGCGTCGCGATTCTGGAGTCGGCGCCTGCCGATCCTGATCGCCATCGCCGCGGTTATGGGCTGCCTCTCTGTCTGGTTCGGTTTGCTGCTGTCGTTCTATTACTCGCTACCGAGCGGCCCGGCCATCGTGCTGGTCGCCGGCGCCGGTTATTTACTCTCCGTGGTGTTCGGACCAGTTCACGGTCTGCTGCGCCGCCCGCCCTTGCTCACGTCCTAATGAGGTTTTCTCCGATGCGCATTCTTTTTGTATTGTTCAGCCTGCTGTTATCGATGCCTATATGGGCGTCGGAGAAATTGCCGGTGGTGACCAGCTTCAGCATCCTCGCCGACATGGTCAATCAGGTAGGCGGCGAGCATGTTCAGATCACCAATATGGTCGGCGCGGACGCCGACGCGCACACATACGAGCCGACACCGGACGATGCCAAAGCGCTGCTGCATGCCAAATTGATTATCAAGAATGGCCTCGGATTCGAACCGTGGCTGGATCGGCTGGTGACCAGCACTGAGACCAAGGCGACCGTTGTCAGCGCCAGCCATGGCGTGATTCCTCGCACAATGGATGAAGACGGCGAAAGCGTTCCCGATCCACATGCCTGGCACAACCTCGCGAACGCCGAGTTGTACGTTGCCAACATCACCCAAGCATTGATCACCGCTGACCCGGCGAACAAGGCCGAC
Organism: Pseudomonas fluorescens; assembly: GCF_900636825.1. Lineage (NCBI taxonomy): Bacteria > Pseudomonadati > Pseudomonadota > Gammaproteobacteria > Pseudomonadales > Pseudomonadaceae > Pseudomonas > Pseudomonas fluorescens. The sequence continues at coordinate 5,976,558 of NZ_LR134318.1, forward strand.
TACCAGCGCAACAGCACCACCTACCTCAAGCAGATCTACAAGCTGCTCGCGGAGGCCAAGGCCAAGCTCGGTTCACTGCCGCCGGGCAATCGCAAGATCGTCACCAGCCATGATGCCTTCGGTTATCTGGGTCAGGCCTATGGCATCGACTTCATGGCGCCGCAGGGCCTGTCGACCGAACGCGAACCCTCAGCCGCCGAAGTCGCTGCGCTGATTACGCAGATTCGCCACGCCAAGGTCAAAGCGGTGTTCATGGAAAACATCAAGGACGCGCGCCTGCTCAAGCAGATCGCAGAAGAAAGCGGCGCGCACATCGGTGGCACGTTGTACTCCGACGCCCTCGCCGCCAACGGTCCGGCCAGCACGTTCACTGGCCTGTTCGAATACAACCTCGACACTCTCTACAAAGCGTTGAGTCAACCGTAAGCCTGCTGACGGTTCTTCTTACGCGCGGGGTTTAACGGTGCCGCAATCTTTGCCCAGCCACACCGCGCGAGTTTCCAGGCTGCCTTTCTGATTGATCCCGATGGCATTAAACGTCCCGTTGGCAACGGTGTTGAATTCGCGATCACTGAGGAAGGTCGCCACGCCGGTGCCTTGCGCTTTCGGGCAGCTGAAGCGGAATTTCCATTGGTTGCCGGTGCGCTCGGTGATCTGCTGCTTGCAGCCCGATTGCGGATCCGCCAGTGGAATATCATTGGTCGCCACTTGCTCCGGCGTGAGGCAGGCGCGGATGCCTTTGCCGCCAATGTTGATCCCGTTTTTCTCCAGTGCGGCGCGCTGTTGAGGGGTGATCTGCCCCTGGATCTGGCCAAGGATCGATTGCACATCCATCGCCTGATCATCGACTTTCAGATTGCTCGAAGTCATTTCCCACAAACCCGGCTGCAGCATCTGCGCCTGAGCAACCACCGGTAAAGCCAAACCCACACCCAGCGCCAAACTCAGCAGACGAACGTTCATCGAAAAACTCCTGATCAGTAGTGGCCGTTAGACGTCGGCCGATTGCTTCGGTTCATGCCCAATTAAATAGCGACATTCACGGTAGAACATGGTCTGTTAAGCATTGAGTCTTCCGGAGCAAGGCTGCCCCATGGATTATTTCGGACCGCACATCTTCGGTTATCTGATCGCCCTGACACACACCCTTGGCTTGATCGCCGCGATCCATGCGGTGCTGACCGTGCGCACGGCCCAAGGCTCGATCGCTTGGGCATTGTCGCTGATCTTCATTCCCTACCTCACGCTAATTCCATACCTGGTGTTCGGTCGCAGCACCTTCGATGGTTACATCAAAGCGCGCCGCCAAGCCAACGAACAGATGCGCCAGGCCATCTCGGAACTGAATTGGCGCCCGTGGGTTGAAGAAGCCTTGGCCGCGCGCGCTTCGAATGCTTACGCATCTTTACGCGCCATGCCCAAACTGGGGCGCATGCCCTGTCTGGCCAACAACGAAGTCGAGTTATTGGTGAATGGTGGCGCTACCTTCGAGGCGATATTCCGCGCCATCGCCGAAGCTAAAGAGGCCGTGCTGATTCAGTTTTTCATCATTCACGATGACCGGCTCGGCCAGCGCCTGCGTGACGTGCTGCTGCAAAAAGCTGCGGAAGGCGTGGCGATTCATCTGTTGTACGACCGCATCGGTAGCCATGCCCTGCCCCACAGTTATGTTCAGGCACTGCGTGATGGCGGCGTCGAGGTCAAAGCCTTCGCCAATCGAAGTGGCTGGCTCAATCGTTTCCAGGTCAACTTTCGCAATCATCGCAAAATCGTCGTGGTCGACGGTGTCGTGGGGTTTGTCGGCGGGCATAACGTTGGCGATGAATACATGGGCCAGAAACCACCGCTGGCGCCGTGGCGCGACACGCATGTGAAAGTTCGTGGCCCAGTGGTGGCCTGCATGCAGGAATCCTTCGCCGAAGACTGGTTCTGGGTCACACGCACATTGCCGCCGTTGATTTTGCCGGACGCATACCCTGAAGACGGCGTGCTGTGCCAACTGCTCGCCAGCGGGCCGGCCGATGCCTACGAAACCTGCTCGCTGTTCTTTGTTGAAGCGATCCATGCGGCGACCGAACGAGTGTGGATCACCAGCCCTTATTTCATTCCTGACGAAGCGGTGTTTGCGGCGCTGCGCCTGGCGGTGCTGCGCGGCGTCGATGTGCGTTTACTGCTGCCGTCGCGGCCGGATCATCGCATCGTCTACGCCGCATCCAGTCTGTATGCGTTTGAAGCCGTACGTGCCGGGGTGCGGGTATTTCGCTACGAACCCGGCTTCCTTCATCAGAAAGTAGTGCTGATCGACAGTGAGATCAGTGCCATCGGCAGCGCCAATCTGGACAACCGTTCATTCCGGCTGAATTTCGAAGTGATGTTGCTGACCGTTGACAGCGACTTCGCTGCGAGCGTGGAACAGATGCTCAATCGGGACTTTGAAAACGCTTACGAAGTCGCCAAAGGAGAAAGCCGGGAGATCCACCGCCTGCAACAAGTTGGCATGCGGATCGCCCGGCTGATTTCGCCAATTCTGTAACCCTAGGGGTTATAGATATCGTCACGGGTCCACGGCAATTCGTGGCTGCCATCCGGGTGCGCTTTTACCGCGAGGATCTGGTGCAAATTGATCCAGCCGCGCGCGAACGCATAAGCGCAACCGGCCAGATACAGGCGCCAGATGCGCAGCGCTTGCTCTGGTACCAGATTCGCCGCAGCTTCAAGGTTGTCTTCCAGCCGCTCGCTCCAGTGATCGAGCGTGCGAGCGTAGTGCAGGCGCAGGCTTTCAACGTCGACAATCTCCAGCCCGGCTTCGCTGATCTCGGCCGAGATCATCGACACGTGCGGTAACTCGCCGTTGGGGAATACATACTTCTCGATGAACTCGCCGGCGCCTCGTCCGACTGGTCGGCCGTCAGTGTGCTTGGCGGTGATACCGTGGTTCATCACCAGGCCGCCCTCCTTCACCGCGCCGAACAACGTCTTGCAATACTCGGCCAGATTCGCGTGACCGACATGCTCGAACATGCCGACGCTGACGACCTTGTCGAAACGCCCGTCCTGGGGCAAATCGCGGTAGTCGAGCAACTGCAGTTCGATCTGATCTTCCAGGCCTTCAGCCTTGACTCGCTCGCGCGCAAGTTCCAGCTGTTCCTTGCTTAGCGTAATGCCAAAAACTTTCGCCCCAAACTCTCTCGCCGCATAGCGCGCCAGGCCACCCCAGCCGCAGCCGACATCCAGCAGATAGTCGCCCGGTTGCAAACGCAATTTGCGGCACAGATGGCGGAACTTGGCTTGCTGCGCTTGTTCGAGGGTTTCGCTGCCCGTTTCGAAATACGCGCAGGAATAGGCCATGTCGCTGTCCAGCCATAGCTGGTAGAACGCGTTCGACAGGTCGTAATGATAGGAGATGGCCTTGGCGTCAGTTTCCTTGTCGTGCAAGGTCCGTACGGGCTGGCTGCCGTCATCTTCGTCGAGTAGCGCCGAACTCAATTCGTCACAGACGCGGATGACTTCGCTGATCGAGCCCTCTAGTTCAAGCTTGCCTTCGACAAAAGCCGCACCCAGTGCATCAAGGCTTGGATGGGTGAATTGAGTCACCATTTGCGGGTCCTTGACCACAATGGTGACACTGGGCGCCGGGCCCAGGTTGAACTCATGGCCGTCCCAGAGACGCAAGCGAAGCGGAAGCTGCAAATTCTGTAAGGCCGGTGGAAGTTGCGCGAGCATGGAAAATCCCCCTTGTTTCAGACGTCAAATCTGAGGGTAGACCATCCTGGAAAAATAGCAGGCTATCGATTTGATAGCCGCCGACTATGCATCCCGAGTCTGTTCAAGCGCTTTCAAAGACATCTGTTCAAAGGACAAACCGCCCGATGCGCAGTTCAAAAAATGCTCAGCCCTGCTCTTTCATCTTTAGCAGAGGCTCTTGAAACCGTAACAACCGTCCGGCATTGCCGAGCACCAGCAATGTGCTGAGGTTATGCAGCAATGCAGCGATCATCGCCCCCGCAGCGCCAAGCCATCCGAACGCGGCGAACACCACGATCGCCAATGTCCAGCCCAGGCCAATGATCACGTTGACCTGCAATGTCCTGCGGCACTGGCGACTCAGGCGCACGCATGTGCCGAGGCGGCGCAAATCGCTGCCGATCAGTACGATGTCCGCCGAAGCCAAAGCGATGTCCGCGCCACCCGCGCCCATGGCCACACCGACCACACCGGCCTTGAGCGCGAGTGAATCGTTGATGCCATCGCCCACTACCATCGGCCGGAAGCCGTTAGTGATTTCCTCAAGCACACGGTTGAGTTTGTCTTCAGGCAACGCTTGCGCTTCGATCTCATGCAGGCCGACTTCCTTGGCCAAAGACTGCGCGACGCTTTGCCGGTCGCCGGTCAGCAGCAATTGCCGACCGAGACCCAATTCACGCAGCTCGCCAAGAGCGAAGCGTGCCTCCGGTTTGAGCGTGTCAGCCAACAGCAGCCAGGCGAGGAATTCCCCATTAAGCGAGAGGCCGGCAATCGGCCCGTCATGTTCGGGAACCGCTGTAGTAGCAATGCCCAACTGCGCGAACAACTCTGGACGGCCAAGCGCCGCTTCGCCCTGCTCGGTCATCGCCACCACGCCGAGGCCTTGGCGCTCATGAACGTCGCTGAGCGGCAACATGGCTGGCGGACTGACCAGCCCTGCCAGCGCACGACTGACCGGATGACTGCTGGCTGCACCAAGGCTGGCAGCGAGCGCCTTGACCATCGCTGATTCCGTACGAGGGCTGAGGATAGACTGTAAACGCAAGGTCCCGAACGTCAGCGTTCCGGTCTTGTCGACCACCAGCGAAGTCAGATCGGCCAGCTCTTCCAGAAACGCGGAACTGCGGATCAGAATTCCATGCCGCGCCGCCACTGCTACACCGGCAATCGCCGTAGCCGGCGCCGATAGCACCAAGGCACACGGACAGGCCGCGACCAACACCGCGAGCATCGCTTGCGCATCGTTGGTAACAAACCAGGTCACCGCCGCCAGCAACAACACCAGCACCATGTAACTGCCGGCGTAACGTTCGAGCAAACGCGTGATTGGCGGTTTTGAACGTTCGGCGTTTTGCATCAGCGCAATGACTTTGCCCAGCGTCGATTCTTCGCCGGTGCGGGTCACTTCAATGCGCAACAGACCGTCGAGGTTAATTGCCCCGCCAAACACCGACATGCCGACGCCCGCCTCGACCGGCACCGATTCGCCGGTAATCGAAGCGGTGTCGAGACTGGCTTGACCGGAAATCACGCGCCCATCCGCTGGTATCCGATCACCCGCCCGCACTTCAACCGTGTCGCCGGATACCAGCGTCGCGTTGTCTACGTCGATGATTGAACCGTCAGCCTGAACCTTGCGCGCGTGGCTGCGGGTCAGTTGGCCGAGGGCATGAATCGCTTCCTGAGAGCCGATGACGCTGCGTTCTTCCAACACATGGCCGAAGATCATGATGATCGGCAACAATGCCGCAGTCAGCAGATCCCCCGTCGCCCAAGCGCCGAGCATGGCCAAGGCAATCAGTTGATCGGTGATGCCGTGCAAGCTCGGATACCGCAAGCTGTACCAGGCCGAACGCATCACCGGGACGGCCACCAATAACGAAGCAAAACCCAACAGCAGTTGGCTGACACCCGTTTGTTCGGGCATCAGCCAGCGCCAGATCAATCCCAGACCCAGCAAGCCCAATGCGAGCATGGCCAAACTCAGTTGCCGAGCCGCGCGGCGTTGTTCGGCCGAGGACAACAGGCTCGGTGCGGCAGTGGTTGCAGTCATTTATTGGCTCCCTGAATGATCAGGCGGGAATCGTCTTTCGGGTCGATCGTAGTCACTGATCCGGCTTGGCCGAGAATCTTCGGCACGCGCTCACGGTAAAGGCGCAGGAGCATTTGCGGATCGGTGCTGCTGGCCAGACTCGACACCGTGGCGGTGTCGGCGGACGCCTTGGCCAAGCGTTCGCCGGCCTGTGCATGAGCGACTTGCAGCGCACGGTCAGCTTGTTCGTTGGCACTTTGGGTAAGTTTTTCGGCTTCAGTGCGTGCGTTGGCCACGGCCTTGTCGGCTTGCTGGCTAGCCGTTAACACTGCGTTGAACGCATTCACCGCCGGTCCGGGCAGACTCGATTGCACATCCACCCGCGCCACTTCGATGCCGATGCTCTGCCCGCTGGCTTTCAACTCGGCCAAACGCCGGTTGATGCTTTGCACCAAATCTCCGCGTAGCCTTTCGCGCCGTTCGGCGGCCTGATTGTCGGCGCCAATCAACTCCGGCCGAGCAACGAGAATGGTGTCGAGATCACGGGCGGCGGTCAGGGCCAATGCGCTACTTGTGACCACACGATCCAATGCTGGCAGCACATGCTCAGCCTGCAATACGAAGTCGTAAGGGTTGGTGACTTTGTAAAAGACCCGCACATCCAGTTGCACGACGCCGGCGTCACCGGTCAGCAAATAACCTGAGCCGGCCAATGCGTCGCTCAATGGCGTTGCAAAGGATGCGACACGATCGCCTTTCAGTGCCTCGTCGCTGCGCAACAGGTTTTCCACTCGGCGCTCCATCACTCGATCCGCCGCTGGCAATAACACCACTTGTTCGAACGGCTGCGGCCAGGCGAGCAGCAGACCCGCGTTCTGCACGCGGTTCAAAGCGCCAAAATGCAAAACCACCGCGCGATTCTGTGGGTCGATCTGCCGCACGTTAGAAAATGCCCAAGCCAGCGCGGCCAATACCGTCACCGCGTATAGCGCGATAAAAGCCAAGCGCCCTGCTTGTATCCATGGACTGTTCAGCGCCTGTGTTCCACGTGGAACTTTGTCATTCATGGCTGCGATCCGGATTTGTTTTCGAGCATTGGCGGCCCATCAACCAACGCCCGAAATGGCGCCGCGTCGGTGCGCAAAATCAGCTTGGTATCCGGAGTGACGATAGTCCCCAAGGTATCCAGAGATCGCAGCAAGTTATAAAGCTGCGGTGAACTCGCGTAAGCGCGGCCATAAATTTGCGCGGCTTCGACGCGAGATTGCGCTTCAATTTCTGCCGCCTTCACGGTCGCGTCTGCTTGCACGATTCGCGCGTCGCGTTCGGCGGCGGAGCGGATCTGCGCCGCTTCACGCTTGCCGATCGCGGTGCGTTCAGTGGCGATGGTTTCACGCTCGGCACGCATGCGATCAACCGTGGCGGTGAGCGTTACCGACGGTAAGGTCAGACGCTCAATGCCAACTTGCACAACGCGCACGCCGTAAGTCGCGAGCAGTTGCTGGTCGATCTGCTGGCGCAACTGCGCTTCAAAATCGGCGATGTGCACCTGACTGGCATCGGTGTTCACCAGATGCGCCAGATCGAAACTGCTGGCGGTGGTCTCCAGCGCCGAGCCAACGAACGTCCGAATCTGCCGCGCCGCTTCGTCTGGCTGGTTCTGCACCGCGCGCATGAAACGCTGCACATTTTGCGGATCACCCTGAACCTGCCACGCCACATACGCCTGCACGATGATGCGCAAGCCATCCCGAGTGCCGACATCCTGCAAGCCGCTGGAGGTCGTGCGCAGACGCAAATCCACCGGGATCGCAGCCTCGAACGGCGCCGGCCAGCGCCAGCTCAAACCCGGATCAAGCAGCACCCGTGCGGGATTGCCGAAACGGGTGACGACCGTGGCTTCACCGGAGCGCACTTGCACCAGGCTCGCGGCCGCGATGGCGAAGGCGATCAGCAAAGTCGCCCCCGCCATGCGTCGCCACGGAAATGGCCCCGCCTCCTCCGGGGCGCCGTGGTGATGATGCCCATGGTGATGATGTCCGCCATGGCCATGGTCGTGGCCGCTGTGATCATGCGGTGCGTGAGTGTGCGACTGGCTCAATGGGCGACTCCTGGTTGAGCGAGGGTGCGCGCGGGCGTCGGATCAGCCGGCAGCGTGAAGGTACGCAGATCAATGGTTGGCGCATTGCTGCTGCCACCGAGGCGATGGTCGAGGACGAGCAATTTGGCTTTGCTCAAACCCTGGCTGAGCTGGCCGAGGTATTGCTCCAGAACGAACGCCTGACCCGCGCTGGCGTAAGCTCTTTGTTCGGCATTGAACCGCAGGTCCGCTGCTTGCGCCGTGGCGGCTGTTTCACTGGCGTTGGCGCTGGCCTGGTCGCGAAAAAGGCTGGCCTGCAATTGCGCCAGATTGTTTGCTTCAGCCGCTGCCCCGCGCTCGCGGGCAATCAAGGCCTGCGCACCGATCTGCGCAGCCTGCACACCGTGATAGGCGTTAGCTGCGCCAGCGGGTGGATGAATCGCTTCCACGACGGTAGCGAGGATTTCCACGCCGCTGTCGAGGGCTTGCAGATCGCTTTGCACTGCGCGCCCGATCTCCTCACCGAGCCCGACCCGATCCTCACCGAGCAAACCATCCAGCGTGCGCGAAGCGAAATCATGCACCAGAATTCGGCTCGCGGTGCTGCGAATCAACGTGGGCACATCGGCGCTGTTATAGGTGGCCGCCAGCGCTGACTCATCGCTTAGACCAATGCGATAAACGAAGCGAACATCCATGTTGACGATCTGAAAGCTCTGCTGATCGCCACGGCTGCTGGCGATGACCTGCGATTTGTCATTGACGTGACTGGCATCCCATAAGCGATTGGCCGTGATGGGCGCCGGGCCTTCGGCGGGATCGGCTCGCACTGGCGCCGGATTTTCGCCAACGCTGGTCGCCAACTCATGCACCACGCCGTTTTCGATGTTCAGCACGCGGCCCAATGGCCACGGTAACCCGGCATGCAATCCTGGGCCGAATACCTGCACCGGCTTGCCGAACCGCTCGTAGATGCCCCGACCTTGCAGCGGAATTTCATGAACGCCCGTCAGCAACCATCCCACGGCGGCAACAAACGCGAGCACAGGCAGAGAGGCTCGGCGCATGTAACTGAACGCCCAGATCTGGCGCAAATCGATGCCAAAGCGATTGTGCAATTCGTCTTGCAAGGCGAGGAACGGCTGCGGCGGCCAGCACAGCGTGTCGGCGACAAAACTGCGCGCCAGCAAGGGCGGTTCGAGCTGATCGCGGCGCGGACTGAACAGCGAAAGAACAGCGCGCAACAACAATTCGACCGCGACCAATCCAGGCAGAACACCCACCAACACAGCCAGGCGAACTGGCCATACCGCGCGTTCGCTGGCGAACAGCAGACACAACGCACCAAGCACCAGACTGATGATCGCCACGCGCGTGAGTTGCGCGAGCGATTTCGCTTCCGGCCACTGCGCCGGATTATCCTGAGCGAGTTGGCGCTCCAGAACCAGCAAACCGAACGCCAGCAACAATGCCAAAGCGGCGCCCACTTTTGCCGACAGGCCCATGGCCGTAGCAGGGAGTTCCAAACTCCACGCCTGCCCCAGGCCTAACAGCACCAGCAACGCCCAGCCACCCAACCATAAGGTCGGTGCACCTATAAGGGTGAGCAAATGCAGACCGCGCTGGCTCAGGCGATCGAGCAATCGCTCGTACCATCCTTGCGCCGCAGACCGTTCTGTCTCAGCCAGCGGCACCGGTATCGCAGGCGACATCGCCTGCGCGCGCCACTGCGTAACCCACCAAGCCGACTGCAGGCCCGCGACCAGCACCAGCAATGCTGCGCTCTGGTTGATCAGCAGCGGCAACCACAACGATTGCGGCGCGAACAGGCCGACAAAAAACGCCACCAGCCAGCCGATTCCGGCCAACACGCCCAGGCCCAGTGCCCAACGTCGCAATCGCAGGCTTTGCGCAGCCGCTAGTTGAAAACGCGGCAGGCCGGCGACTTGCGTGCCCTCTTGTTCCAGATCGACTTGCATATCACCCCGACGTCGTTGGCTTGTTGCGCAGATCGTTACGATATAACGAAAACCGTGAAATATTTGTTCACAATCGCACTTATTCAATGGTCCTTGACCTGTCGCTTGCCTGAAGCCTTGACCGAAATGTCGGGAAACGCTCATATTACGCTCGTAATTTTAATCGAGAGCTACTTTTAGCGATCCGCATCCATTCATCAGGAGCAAGCGCATGAGCAACTATGACGTAGTGATTCTGGGCGGCGGCCCCGGTGGTTATAACGCGGCAATCCGCGCCGGTCAGCTGGGACTCAAGGCGGCGTGCGTAGAAGGACGCGCCACTCTCGGCGGCACTTGCCTCAACGTTGGTTGCATGCCGTCCAAGGCGCTGCTGCACGCTTCGGAGTTGTACGACGCGGCCATGGGTGCGGAGTTCGCCAATCTCGGCATCGAGGTCAAGCCGACGCTGAACCTCGCGCAGATGATGAAACAGAAAGACGAAAGCGTCGCAGGCCTGACCAAAGGCATCGAATTTCTGTTTCGCAAGAACAAGGTCGACTGGATCAAAGGCTGGGGCCACATCGCCGGTCCGGGCAAAGTCACCGTCACCGATGATCAGGGCGGTAAAACCGAGCTGAGCGCCAAGGACATCATCATCGCCACCGGCTCCGAGCCCACTCCCCTGCCCGGCGTTGAAATCGACAACCGACGCATCCTCGATTCCACCGGCGCGCTGTCCCTCAGTGAAGTGCCCAAGCATCTCGTAGTAATCGGTGCCGGGGTGATCGGCCTGGAATTGGGATCGGTGTGGCGGCGTCTCGGTGCACAGGTGACGGTGGTCGAATACCTTGATCGAATTTGTCCCGGTGTCGATGCCGAAGCCGGCAAGACCCTGCAGCGAGCGCTCAGCAAACAGGGAATCGCTTTCAAGCTGAGTTCGAAAGTCACCAGCGCCACATCGTCCGAAAGCGGCGTGCAACTCAGCCTCGAGCCCGCCGCTGGCGGCAGCGCTGAACTGCTCGAAGCCGACTACGTGCTGGTAGCTATCGGTCGCCGTCCTTATACCCAAGATCTGGGCTTGGAGAACGTCGGCCTGACGACCGACAAGCGCGGCATGCTCGCCAACAAACAGCACCGCACCGAAGCCGCCGGGGTCTGGGTGATCGGCGACGTAACGTCAGGGCCGATGCTCGCACACAAGGCCGAAGATGAGGCCATGGCCTGCGTCGAGCAGATCCACGGCAAGGCTGGCGAGGTCAATTACGAGCTCATCCCCAACGTCATCTATACCAAACCGGAGTTGGCCAGCGTCGGCAAAACGGAAGAACAGCTCAAAGCCGAGGGCCGCGCTTACAAGGTCGGCAAGTTCCCGTTCACCGCTAACAGCCGGGCGAAGATCAACCATGAGACCGAAGGCTTTGCCAAAGTCCTTGCCGACGAGCGCACGGACGAAGTGCTGGGCGTGCATTTGGTTGGCCCGAGCGTGAGTGAAATGATTGGCGAGTACTGCGTGGCGATGGAATTCAGTGCCTCGGCTGAGGACATCGCGCTGACCTGCCATCCGCACCCCACGCGGTCGGAAGCGTTGCGCCAGGCGGCGATGAATGTCGAGGGGATGGCGACGCAGATGTAGAAGATCGAAAGATCAAAGATCAAAGATCAAAGATCAAAAGATCGCAGCCTTCGGCAGCTCCTACAGGGATCGGATTTTCAAATGTGGGAGCTGCCCAGGCTGCGATCTTTTTGCTTTCAGGCAGGCAGATGTCCGAGAGGCAGCGGCCCCGGCGCTTTCACAGTGTGAATGGCAAAATTGCTGCGGATATCGCTCACGCCCGGCAATTTCAACAGGCTGCTGCTGACAAAGCGGTCATAGGCGCGCAGATCCGGCACCACCACTTGCAGCAGAAAATCCGATTCCCCAGACACCAGAAACGCTGAAATCACTTCCGGCAAAGCCGTCACCGCCGCGTAGAACGCCTCGGCCTGTGCGTCGTTGTGGCGCTCGACCTTGACCCCGACAAATACCGTCATTCCCAAGCCGACCTCGTCGCGATCAAGGTTTGCCTGATAGCCACGAATCACCCCGGCCGCCTCCAACATGCGCACCCGACGCAGGCAGGGCGATGCCGACAGCCCGATTTCCTGCGCCAGCTCGACATTGCTCACCCGGCCGTTGCGTTGCAAAGCGGCAAGGATCTTGCGATCAAAGGCATCGAGTTTCATGTTTGGCAGATCCTGATGGTTAACGCGCTCTAAACGAGCAGCTTATGCCAATTCCAAGCCCATATGAAGCCAACTACGCAAGCACCTGCGCCACCCTTCAGCCCTAGACTGGCGCTGGAAAATCAACAAGGACACGAGGTGCAACGTGGCGAATCTCTGGCTGTTTTTTTTGGCATTGGCGGTGATTTTATTATTGCCGGGGCCGGACATGATCCTGCTCTTGCAAACGGGCGCGCGGCAGGGCCGCGGCGCAGCGCTGGCGACCGCAATCGGTCTGGCGATTGCCCGGGCTTGCCACGTGGCGTTGGCGGCGTTGGGGCTGGCGGCGCTGTTCAAAGCAGCGCCGTGGACGTTCGAGGCGGTACGCTTCGCCGGGGCGGCGTATCTGCTCTGGATCGGCATTCATTGCCTGCGCACCACACTGGTGTCGAACCTGACGACGGGCGATGTCGCCGACACACATGGACAATGGCGCGAAGCGATCCGCCGCGGCTTGCTGACCAACCTGCTCAACCCCAAAGCCCTGCTGTTCTGCTCGGTACTGCTGCCGCAGTTCATCATCGCCGACGGCGCACCGGTACTGATCCAGTTCGCCCTGCTTGGCGCTGTGCTGGTCGGTGTCGGTTTGCTGTTCGACAGCGCGTACGCCTTGAGCGGCGCGGCGCTCGGCCGCTGGCTGCAACACAACCCGACGGCACAACGCGTGCAACAATGGCTGTTCGGTAGTCTGTTGATCGGTTTCGCCGTCCGCCTGACGTTCGTCCAACAGGCTTAGCCTTTGCCGCGCCTGCGCTGACGGCGAGTGATCAGCACTAAAGCGACAGCGACGATCAGCACAATCGACCCGGCCTGAACAGGCCATTTAAACGGTCGCAGCGTGGCGCGCACCGCATCAGTGATTTGAGTAACGTAACGTTTGTCAGCGTTAGCAAAATCCGGGAACTGGCACAGGCGACCGAAGTCGGCAGCCCACTCGACATAGGGGCCTTCTTTGACGTAGCGCTGGTAGAACGCACTCTGCTCAGCGGCGCTGCTGTTCCAGCCGGCAGCGGTACACAAAACTGCGGCGAACGCTTGGCTGGTGTGCGGCAAATTGTCGGCCGCTCGACTGGCCAAACCCGTGGCAACAAAGCGGTAGTGATAACGCTGATCCGGCTGCGCTGCGTTGGTCAGCTGACGTTGGACCTCTGCTTCGGACACAAGTGGGCCAGATTTCAATTCTGAGGATTCCAGACTGAAGTTCCCGTCAAACGTAGCGTAATCCGGGGCCATCTCGTAGCCGAGGATCTCCATGCCCCAATCTCGTGCTGCCTGAGCAGCCATAAACAGCCCTCTGGCCCGCGTGGTCGGCCACCATGCCGATTCAGCAGCGTGGCGCTGCTCGCCATAGAACCGGGCCTTGGTTTGCAAGTCGGGATTGTCGAAGTACGCGACCGCTTCCGCGTAATGCCCTTCGCGCAGCAAGCGGCGACCGAGCAGGTTGCGCAGGCGGGCGGCCACCGACAACGGCACATAGTTGTCGCGTTCCTGCTGGGTCAGTGCCGGTGGAGCCGGGACATTCTCGTCGACGTATCGCTTGAGCTCATCGAGCGTCAGCACGCGTTCTGCGACCGTCGCCGCGTCGAACCAATACGTGCTGTTGCTTCGATACAACTGCACGAACGCCTGCAGATATTCACCACGATGTAACGCCAGAATCGCACTTTCGCCCTCGACGCGGCATTTGGGCTGAAGGCTTTCGTAAGCCCAGTCCGGCGTGCGCCGATAGCCCCAATTTTCCTGCTGCGGAAAGGCTTGCGCCGCTTTCGCATAGGCGGCGGCAGCGGCGGTTTTGTCACCGTCACGCACCGCCAGTTTCGCCCGCAGCCACCAAGCGAGTCCGCCCTCTCCAGCATTTTCGAGGAAGGCTTTGGCGCCAGCGTAATCACCCTGTTGATAACTCATGGCCGCCAGTCGATCAGCATTCTCGAGGCTGCCGCGAGTGCTGTTCTGCAGCAGCTTGACCAGTTTCTTTTCGTGGGTTGGCTCGTCGCCAAACGACCAGCCCTGACGGCTGACCAGCGATGCTGTAACCAGTTGCTGTACCGATTTGTGCTGAAGCAATTCGGCCAGTCTGGCCTCGGGCAATTCGGCCAGCTCATTCATCATTTGCTTGAGCGAGGTATAGCCCACCGCGGAACCGTGGAGGTTTTGGGCTTCATACAATTCGATAGCGCTGCTCCAATCGCCCGCCGCACGCACGGCCTGCGCCTCTTCACCGAGACTGGCGACGCCCAGCTCCAGTGGATCGCTGAAACCGTCGATGCTCAATTGCCGGGCGTGACGGAACGCATCACGCGCTTGCTCCAGCGCCGCACTGGCATCTGCGGCGTCGCGACTCATGGCAAACCAGCTACGCCCCAGCGAGTAAGCCGCCCAAGTGCTGCGCAACGGGCGCTGATCTGCCGGCAGCGCCAGCAGTTGCTTGAAATACTCCACCGCGAGCTGATGATCGCCCGTCGCAAACGCCACCGCTCCGGCCACATACAAGCGAACCTCCGCCGGCAGGCTCGCGCCCCGCTCTTCGACCTGACGCGCATCGGTCAGCCCGCGCAATTGCTTGACCAGCGCTTGTTGCTCGACGCTCAACCCGACCTGCTCGGCTTTGTCGCGCGCTTCAGCGGCGGCGTTTTCTTCGCCGTAGAGGTCGTTGGGATTGTGCGTCGCCGCAGTGACGTTATTCAGTCCGGCGATGGCTGTGCCGAGACGGCTGAGTTCGAAATTGAAGTTGCCCTCTGGCAGATCCGCCAGGGTCTGCCCGCGATTATCGAGCAGCCGCAGCGGGAAATCCGGGCCGCAAGCCAGCGCCGAGCCCAGCGGCAGGCAGAGGCTCAGGCACAGCAGATGGCGGGGCCAGTTACGGGTCAACATGCGAACCTCCTTGATCAATGGTGGCGCAACGCGCCCAGCCGATGGCGCGCTGTCCACCTGCGGGCACGCGTCCGTCGCGCAGGCGGGTGAAGGTAAGCAGATCGGAGCTTTGTTGCAATGCATAACCGCCGAGGGCGTCGGCGCCTTCGCAGCCCTGCACCTTCAGGGTGATCCGCGCAGGCCACGCACGGTCGAGATTGCCAGGGTTGTCGAGTTTGATGTCGTAGAGACCGTGCTGTTCGCTGAAGGTCACACCGAGCTGGCTGACCAGTTGATCGCCTCGCGCAACAGCGCGCAACGTGGTCAGACTCCATGCACGCCGGTCATTGGCCAGCGGCAGGCGAAACCAGATCAACCCGGCCAGGTTTTTTGGCGGGTCTTCGCGCAACGTCTTGGCCAGTTGGCTCAATTGCAACGGATCGGCGAGCAGCTCCCGGCGTTCACCCGCGCGCTCAAGCGACACTTCGCTTTCCACCACCGGAGCCCCGCCGTCATCCGGCAACAACGCCACGCCGTAGGCCGGCAATGCCAGATAGAACGGTTTATCGGTGATGCGCGACCAGGCTTTGGCCCATTTCAATGCCTGATCCGAATCAAACAAACCACGGCGTGGATCGCTGACGGCGTGAACCTGCAACACGCTGCTGTCAACGGCCTGCAGAAGCGCCGGCAGTTGCGCACTATCGAGCCAGGCCGGCAGTGCGGTGATGCTCAACGCTAGCGTCCGCGGAAGCGCCGAGCGCAGTTGGCTGAGCAATTCAGAATAATCGGCCAGCCGCGCCTTGCCGGCATCGTGATCGATTTCCACGCCGCTCAGCGTCAGGCCCTGCGCCTGCCAATCGGCGAGCGTCTGCAAGATCTGCGCGGTGACTTGATCACGATCCAGCGACTTGAGCTGGCCGTCGAGACGCACTACGGCGATCAACGGACGGCCGTCGGCCTTCAAGCGTGGCGCATCGATTCGCGCCCGGCTCCATCCCGCATGGGGAAAGGCTTGCAACGCAAGCACGCGCAGGGTCGAGAAATCATCCCGGCTATCGCGCAATGCCGCGTCATGGGCGGGTGTCCATTGGCGTTGCCAGATATACAGTTGTTGATCGAGCGGCTGCGCGACATGGGGTTCACACCCCGCAAGCAGTAACACCGTAAGCATCGCCGTCAAAACGAACCGCATCAAATCGCCAACTCCGCCAAGACAAAACCCCAGCCTACACAAATCCCCTGTAGGAGCTGTCGAGTGAAACGAGGCTGCGATCTTTTGATCTAGTTTTCAAACTCAGAATCAAAAGATCGCAGCGTGCCGCAGCTCCTACGGGAATGTTGCCGGTTTGCGGGCGATGATCACTTGGCTTTTTGCGACAACCGCATCCAGGGCCTGCTTGATTTGCGCGCCGCGCGGAGAGTTCAGCACGGCCTGCCAGGTGTCGGCCCAGTGATTGAGCAACGGATGATCCGGATTGCTGAATTCGACCTTGGCTTCCCAGAACAGCAACATCCACATCGACCAATAAAAACCGTACTGGTCGTGACTGATGACCTCCAGCCCCGCGTCGCTGACCATGGCCTTGAACTGCTCTTCGCTGATGATGCGAATGTGGTTCGGCTTCTGGAAATACTCCGCCGCGGCGATGTCTTTTTGCAGGTCTTCGGAGCTTGGGTGCGGCACGCTCAGCAGATACAGCGCGCCCGGTTTGCCAACGCGCACCAGCTCGGCAAGAAACTGCGCCGGATCGTCGACGTGCTCGATGACTTCGGTGGAAACCACGCGCGTGGCCGTCGCGTCGGCAATCGGCAGCGGATTGCAGTCGGTCACATGGCATTCAATGTCCCGCGCCGGGGTATCGCCGAGCCGCTGACGGGTCGCTTCGACCTTGGCGCCATCGATGTCGGCGATGATGATCTTCGCCCCGCGCATGCCACAGAAATGCACGTTGCCACCGTCGCCACAACCGACATCGAGCAACGTGTCGTCGGCCGTCACCGGGAAGCCCTTGAACAGCTCGCCGGTTTCTTGATTGAACCAGCCACTGAGCATCGCATCGTGCAGGCCGAGCATGTAAGGGTCGGTTTTCTCCGCAGTCGCTGCAACCGGCTGCGCGGGCGCGGGTGCAGGCGTGCCCGCCGTGAGTTTCTTCAAAAGGCTCAGCATGAGGTGGCTCCAGTGGATGTGACGGCGGCTCGCGAGGTACCGAGGCGTTTGACCAGCGCGGTACCGCGATTGCGCATGGGCATTTCGATGAAGCGGTAATTGAGTTCACTCAGCAGCACGATCAGGCCGAACGCCAGCAGCAGCGTGACGATCGGATGACCGGCAGGGCTCGGCAGACCGGCACTCTGCAATCGAAAGACCAGCTCACGCACGAGTTGATAGGCCGGAATATGAATCAGATAAATCCCGTATGAGCGGCTGCCCACCCAGGCCAACACACGTTGCACGCCGCCAGCCGGCATCAGGTAATCGCGGTTGTACGAAGCGATCCACACCAGCACCGCGCTAAGCACGGCAATCACGCCGATGCGGTAATTGACGAAGGTAAAACGGTCGGTGGCCATGTAGCTCAGCAGCAAACCGATCACCATCAACACGCCTACGCCCGCCCATGGTCGGCGCAACAACGTCGGCTGCCAGCGCTGATAGCTTGGTTGCGCGCTCCACATGGCCAGCAACACACCCAGCGCCAGCGCATCGGTGCGCACCACCATCAGCAGCGGTGTCCGCAAGGTGAATAACTGCACCGCGACCAACGCCAGCAACGCCCAGACCAGATGCTTGCGACAGACCATGATCAACAGCGGGAACAGCAGATAAAACTGCTCCTCCAGGGAAAGGCTCCAATAGACAAAACTGCTGCCGTATTCGTAATGGAAGAAGCTGTCGGCGAAACGGAAATTGGCGTACTGGAAGATTCCCGCCAGGGTCGCTTGCAGATTCGCCGCCAGCGTCCCGAATGCCCCCGAACGGTTGAGGAACAGGCACGCCAGCAGCATCAGCGCCAGCCACAACCAGGCCGAGGGCAATAACCGAAACGCTCGGCGCAACCAGAAATCACGCGTCTGCTGCCAATATTCCTGGCGCGTGGTGCAGCCTCTCAGCGCTGGAATCAGGCTGCGGGCGATGACAAAACCGGAGATAGCGAAAAACAGATCGACGCCCCACCAGGGTTGCGCCCAGGCATGGATCTTTTCCAGCAACGGCACCGGATCCGTGAACAGGCTGCCCTGCAAGTGATGGAACAGCACACCGAGCACGGCGATGGCGCGCATCACCTCGATATCCATGATCCGTTTGCCGCTCATGCTTCAGGGGTTTCCGCGACGGCTGCATGGGGTTCAAGCACCTGCGTCAGGAACATCTGCAAACGCTGCTCGGCGACGGTCTGGCTGCAGAATCCTTGCAAGCTGTCGACGGCTTGCGCTGACATTTGCGCATAGCGCGCCGGGTGATTTT
Organism: Pseudomonas fluorescens; assembly: GCF_900636825.1. Taxonomy (NCBI): domain Bacteria; kingdom Pseudomonadati; phylum Pseudomonadota; class Gammaproteobacteria; order Pseudomonadales; family Pseudomonadaceae; genus Pseudomonas; species Pseudomonas fluorescens. The sequence continues at coordinate 5,994,953 of NZ_LR134318.1, forward strand.
TTGCCACGGCGTAACTGGCTTGATAAGCCTGGCACAACGACGCCCAGTTGGTTACGTAGCGCAACGTGCGGAAGGCCTTGCGTGGATCGTGAGGCCAGGCAGTCAGTTCGTCGGTGGAGTCGATCAGGAATGCGTTAGCGGTGCTCAGGTAATCGATCATCGCAGTGGTGCGCGGAGCCACGGCCGGCTTGCCGCAGGACATGAATTCCATCAGCGGCAGGCACTGACCCTCGCCACAAGATGTGTTCACCACGTAGCGAGTCGCTTGGACCAGGCGTTCATAATCCGGATCGGCGAGGTAGCCGTAGATCAATACGATGCGGCAGCGGTAAGACTGGTTTTTGTACAAGTGATGGAGAATGTCGCTGAGCGCTTCCTCGGCATCGTGATGGGTGAGTTTGAGCACCAGCGTGGCGTCATCGACGTCGCGAAAACTGACGCAGAAAGCGCTGAGCATGTCTTCCCAGTTCTTGCGTCCGTCGCCGGGGTTGAATACCGAGGTGTACACCACGCCGTCGAGCAACAGTTCCTGTTCGGCGGCCGGCGCGGAAAAATTGATGCCGCTGCCACTGCGCAAATGTTTGGGGCCGAACGCATTCAAATCGAGGGTACGACTGTCGGCTACGAGGCCCTTGATCTTCAGGCGAAACGACGTGCTCAGCGCTTGCCCCTGCAACTGCGTGCCCCGCGCCGCAAAGCGATCCCAGACTGGGGCAGGCACGGCGACGATCGGATAATCGGCGCCCATCGCTTCGCGCACCGCGTTAACGGTGTAGCTGGAATGGGTAATCGCCGCACCGCAGGCACCCAAAACGCTGCGCCAATCGTTACTCGGCTCACCGGCAAACGGCTCGTTGGGGATAGTGCTGAATTCCCAGGCAAACACCGGCAGCGTCGGACACGCCAGATGCACCGGGGTGCGGTGCGGCGGCGAGAATGACAAAAAGACGCAAGGCTCGCCCCGGCTCAAGCATTCCAGATAGAGCGCATCGACTTCCGCCTGCGGATCGCGCACTTCCACCACTCGTCCGAGTCGTTCGAGCACCGGGCGATATTCCTTGAGCACGAAGTAATAGCTGTATTCCGAACGCCCGAGGTTCTGCGCAATGGTGTGCTGGTTGGTTTCCGAATGAATAATGATCAGCATGAGGCGTTGTCCGTCACTGGCGCAGCGTCCGTCGCTTGCGAGGCAAGCCCGAAGAAGTCCGCCAGACGTTTTTGCACTGGGGCAAACGCGCAGTAGTCGTGCATGCGCTGCACGGCGGCCGCCGACATCCGCTCATAGTCCTGCGGTTGCGCCTTGGCCATGTGGTAACTGCGTTCATAGGCGCTTTTCAGCGAGCCCCAATCGGGACGATAGCGCAGCGTGCGATAAATGATCCGCGTGTCCTGCGGCCAGATCGTCAGCTCCTCGCTGGAGCCGACCACGAACGCCAGCGACTCATCGATGTAGTCTTCCATCGCCGTGTGATCCGGCGCGATCACCGGTTTGCCGCTGGACATGAATTCCATCAACGGCAGGCACAGACCTTCGCAGCGCGAGGCATTGACGTAGTAACTGGCCGCCTCATAAAGCTTCGCGTACTGCGCATCGTCAAGGTAACCGTGCATCACCACCACGCGGCAGGTGAACGGCGTGAGCTGCGCGAGCAAGGTCATCAATTCGGTGTAGTAGGACGCCAGATCGTTCTGGGTGATTTTCAGCACCAACGTCGCGTCGGCGGTTTCACGAAACGCCCAGCAGAACGCGGTGATCAGTTGATGCCAGTTCTTGCGGCCATCCTTGGGATTGAACACGGTGACGTAAACCACGCCGTCGACCTGAATGTCGACCACCGCGGTGGTGTCCGGCAAATCCAGCGGTACCGGTTCGATGACCGGCGCCGGCAACGCACCACAAACCGTTGGCAGACGTTGCTCGAGCCAGCCGTGCAGGTTGTCCGGCAGCAGATCGCGAATGCCTTCCCAATACCAGTTGGAAAGATATTTGACCCGCGGCACGGCTGGCGTTTGCTCGTGCCCGCGGTTCAGCGCCCACAGACGCAGGTAATGCCGGGCAATGACTAAGCGCCGCTTGAGGGTCAGCGGCGGCGGGCGCGCGGCTTCGAGTTCGGCGGCCAGCGCGGCCTCCTCTTCCGGCGTCAGCGGCGTTGGAATCAATGCATCGGCTGTAAGGCCGAGTGTGCGGGTATCGAAGATGCAGCCCTTGATTGCCAGGGTCGCGCCCGGATTCACCGGCACTGGCGCATGTTGCTGACGAATGCCCGCGAAGTTCTCCCACAGCGGCGTCGGCAACACCAGCACCGGGAAGTCTTCGCCCATGGCCCGGCGAATGGCGCGAGCCGTGTGGCTGGACAAGGTGATCACCCGGCCCTGACGCGCGAGCATTTGCGTCCAGTCCTGACGCGGGTCGTTGTCCCACTGCTCATCAGGGATCGAATCGAATTCCCAGGCCACCACGCAAATCGTCGGGCATTGCAGATCGACCGGGGTTTTCTGCGGCGGGGTGAAGGACAGAAACACACTGTCTTCGCCCGCAGCGAGCAGCTGTCGGTACAGCGCGTCGACCTCGGCGGTGGACGCCACCACATGCACTCGGCCAAGGCTTTCCAGCACCGGGCGATAAGCCTTGAGCACAAAGTAATAGCTGTATTCGGGACGCCCCAGGCTTTGGCTGATGGAGCTGTCGTTGACGTCCGAGAAGAGAATGAAATTCATGGCATCCCACGATGAAAACTGCCGTCCTGGCGCCTTCATGCTATTGACGGTTCAGCCTTGGATCGAGTCGGTAGCACCGTTCTCGTCCTGGGTCATGAAGCGCGTCTTCGTTCTTGTTTTAGTGGTCGGTTTCACCCTGCGTCGCGGTCCGCGAAACCCTGTCCGATTTGCGCGACGAGGGGCATTCTAAACACATCCATCGAGGATCCGGGAACCGTCCGACGAGAATAAATCAGGCTACGCTGACGAGAACTGACCAGTCACGGTTGGACCTGTTGAAATTGCGGCGCAATTGGCACAGATTGGCAACCAAACAACTACAACAATGACTTCGCCCCTGATCTGGCCGGTTTTTTCCTCCGGTCTGACAGACTTCCCCTCAAAGCTTGTGGGAAAGTGGCGCAAGTCCAGGACCAAGGGGTCGCTGTTTGAAAAAGCGTCTGTTCATCACGGGTCTCAGTGGATTCGTGGGACAACATATTCAGTCACGTCTGGCTTCGCCGGATTCGCCGTGGGAGCTGCTGCCTGCCGCAGCGGCTTACGACCTGACGGACCCGCACAGCCTCATCGATCTCTGGCCGCAATTGCCTGACGCCGTGATTCATCTGGCCGGGCAGACATTCGTTCCCGAAGCTTTCCGCGACCCGGCACGGACCCTTGAGGTCAACCTGCTCGGCACGCTCAATCTGCTGCAGGCTCTCAAGGCTCGTGGCTTCACCGGCACGTTCCTGTACGTCAGCTCCGGTGATGTTTACGGTCAAGTGGGCGAAAACCACCTGCCGATCACTGAGCAACAACCGCCCTTCCCGCGCAACCCCTACGCCGTGAGCAAACTCTCTGCCGAGTTTCTCAGCCTGCAATGGGGCCTGAGCGAAGGCTGGCCGGTGCTGGTCGCGCGGCCGTTCAATCACATCGGCACCGGGCAGAAAGACAGTTTCGTCATCGCCAGCGCCGCTCGCCAGATCAGCCGGATCAAACAAGGCTTGCAAGCGCCGCAGCTGGAAGTCGGCGACATCGACGTGACGCGCGATTTTCTTGATGTCGGCGATGTCGTCTCGGCGTATTTCGCCCTGCTGGAAAAAGGCACGCCGGGGCAGGTTTACAACATTTGCTCGGGGCGCGAGCAAAGCATCCGCAGCCTGATCGAGCAGCTGGGCGATCTGGCCGAGGTCGAGATGCAACTGGTTCAGGATCCGGCGCGCATGCGTCGCGCTGATCAGCGCCGCGTTTGCGGCAGCCACGCAAGACTGGCTAAAACCACTGGATGGGCGCCAGAAATCACCACACAACAATCCCTGCGGGCGATCCTGTCCGACTGGGAGATGCGAGTACGACAAGAATGACAAAAAGTGCACTGATCACAGGGATCACCGGCCAGGACGGCGCATATCTGGCCAAGTTGCTGCTCGACAAGGGCTACAACGTTCACGGTCTGGTCGCACGCCGCAGCAGCGATTCACGCTGGCGCCTGCGCGAGATGGGCGTCGAAGGCGATATCGTCTACCTCGACGGCGACATGGCCGATGCCTGCTCGGTACAGCGCGCCGTCATCAAATCTTCGCCGGATGAGGTGTACAACCTCGCCGCCCAGAGTTTTGTTGCCGCATCGTGGGATCAACCCGTGACCACCGGCATCGTTGACGGTCTGGGCGTCACGCACTTGCTCGAAGCGATCCGCCAGTTCAGCCCGCACACACGTTTCTACCAGGCCTCGACCAGTGAAATGTTCGGTCTGATCCAGGCAGAGCAACAGGACGAGAACACGCCGTTCTATCCGCGTAGCCCTTACGGTGTGGCCAAACTGTACGGCCACTGGATCACCGTCAACTACCGCGAAAGTTTCAAATTGCACGCCAGCAGCGGCATCCTCTTCAATCACGAATCGCCACTGCGCGGCATCGAGTTCGTGACCCGCAAGGTCACCGACGCCGCCGCTCGCATCAAGCAAGGCAAACAGCAGGAGCTGGCCTTGGGCAACATCGACACGAAACGCGATTGGGGCTTTGCCGGCGATTACGTCGAAGCCATGTGGCTGATGCTACAACAGGACAAACCCGACGATTTTGTGGTCGCCACCGGCGTCACCACCACGGTGCGTGAAATGTGCCGCATCGCCTTCGATCACGTCGGCCTCAACTACCGCGACTACGTGAAAATCGACCCGGCATTCTTTCGCCCGGCCGAAGTTGAAGTGCTGCTCGGCAACCCGGCCAAGGCTCAGCGAGTGCTGGGCTGGAAGCCGAAAACCGATCTGGATAGCTTGATCCGCATGATGATGGATGCGGACATGAAACGCGTCGCCAAGGAGTAGGCCATGCTGATTCCCGTGATTCTGTCCGGCGGTGCCGGCACGCGTTTGTGGCCGGTGTCCCGCGAGGGCCACCCCAAACCGTTCATGACCCTGCCCGACGGCCAGTCGCTGCTCGGCAAGACTTATCAGCGCGCCGCCGCGTTGCTTGACGGCTGGGGCGACATTGTCACGGTGACCAACCGCGAATATTACTTCCAGAGCAGGGATCACTATTGCGCCGCCCACGTGTCGCGCCATCGCGGGCATTTCCTGCTGGAGCCGACCGGGCGCAACACCGCCCCGGCCGTTGCCGCCGCGGCCCTGTCGCTGCAAGCGCTGCACGGTGACGACGCGATCATGGTGGTGATGCCCGCAGATCATCTGATCGTTAATCAGGACGCGCTGAAAACTGCGGTCGAACACGCGGTCAATCTGGCGAAGGACGGTTATCTGGTGACCTTCGGCGTAATCCCGACCGCGCCGGAAACCGGCTTCGGCTACATCGAAACCGGCGCGCCACTCGACGCCAAAGGCGCGGCGAAAGTGCAGCGCTTTGTCGAGAAACCCGACTTGCAAACCGCCACGCATTATCTGGAAAGCGGCAACTTCCTGTGGAACTCGGGAATGTTCTGTTTCACCACCGCCACCCTGATCGCCGAGTTGCAACTGCACGCACCCGAGTTGTTGGAACAGACCCGCACCTGCATGCAGGCCAGCGCGCCGGTGGAAACCGCCGGCTGCCTGCAACAGGAACTGTCGCCGACACTGTTCGCTGACATCACCGACATTTCCATCGACTACGCGTTGATGGAGCGCTCGGAAAAAGTCGTGGTGGTGCCCGCCGGATTCGACTGGAGCGATATCGGTTCGTGGAGCGCTGTCGCCGCGCTGATTCCGGCCGACGCCGACAACAACCGCGCCAGCGGTGAAGCCATCTTCGTGGACAGCCACAACAACTTCGTGCAGAGCGAAGGGCGTCTCGTCGCTGCGGTGGGTGTGGATAACCTGATCGTGATCGACACCGCCGACGCCGTGCTGATCGCCCACGCCGATCGCGCGCAGGACGTGCGCCGCGTGGCCAAGCAACTCAAGGACAAATCCCACGAAGCCTATCGCCTGCATCGTACGGTCAGCCGGCCATGGGGCAGCTATACCGTTCTGGAAGAAGGCCCGCGCTTCAAGATCAAGCGCATCGTGGTCAAACCCGGCGGCAAGTTGTCCTTGCAGATGCACCATCACCGCAACGAGCACTGGGTGGTGGTCGAAGGCATGGCCAAGGTCACCAACAACGGCTCAGGCACGACACTGGTGGCAAAGAACGAATCAACGTTTATTGCGGCCGGCCATAAGCACCGCCTGGAGAATCCCGGCGTGATCGATCTGGTGATCATCGAAGTGCAGAGCGGCGAATACCTGGGAGAGGACGATATCGTTCGCTTCGAAGACCAATACGGCAGGACGGTTTGAATGCTGCTTTCCCTGTACCGCTCGCTGCGCAGTTACCGTGGTTTCATCCTCGGTAGCGTGCAACGAGAGTTTCAAGCGCGTTACCGCAACTCGCTGTTCGGCGCTCTCTGGCCGATCTTCAATCCGCTGTCGATGATCGTCGTTTACACAGTGATCTTCTCGCACATCATGCGTGCGCGCCTGCCGGGCGTGGACGACGGCATGGCTTACAGCGTTTACCTGTGCGCCGGTCTGCTGGCCTGGGGTCTGTTTTCCGAGATCACGTTGCGCAGCCAGACGATGTTTCTCGATAACGCCAACCTGCTGAAGAAAATCAGCTTCCCGCGGATCTGCCTGCCGGTGATCGTGCTGATCAATGCCGGGATCAACTTCGCGATCATCATTGCGCTGTTTCTCGGTTTCCTGCTGGTGACCGGGCGCTGGCCGGGCATGGCCCTGTTGGCGCTGATTCCGCTGATCGCTCTGCAAATGCTGTTCTGCGCTGGCCTTGGCATGGTGCTTGGGGTGTTGAACGTATTCTTCCGCGACGTCGGCCAGCTCTTCGCGATCTGCCTGCAGTTCTGGTTCTGGCTGACACCGATCGTTTACCCGATCAGCATCCTGCCGGATTGGGTACAGCGTCTGCTGCAACTCAATCCGCTGACCAACCTGTTCAGCAGTTATCAGAACCTGTTTCTCTATGGTCAGTGGCCGGTCTGGAGCTCGCTGCTGCCAATCTTCGTCACCGGTATCGTGTTCTGCCTGATCGGGCTGCGGCTGTTTCGTCAACGCGTCGGCGAAATGGTGGATGAACTCTGATGGGACATATTCGAGTCACCGGCCTGAGCAAGGCTTACAAGCAATACCCCAATCGCTGGGCGCGGCTGGCCGAATGGCTGATCCCTTTCTCGCCCATCCGTCACCATCAGCACTGGGTGCTGCGCGACGTCGAGTTCGAGATCGCCCCCGGAGAAGCGGTGGGCATCGTCGGCGCCAACGGTGCCGGCAAAAGCACCCTGTTGAAGATGATCACCGGCACCACCCAGCCAACCGCCGGCAAGATCGAACTCGAAGGCCGGGTCGCCGCGCTGCTGGAACTGGGCATGGGTTTCCATGCCGATTTCACTGGTCGCCAGAACGCGATCATGGCCGGTCAGTTGCTGGGCATGCAGCTCGAAGAGATCGAGGCGTTAATGCCCGAGATCGAACACTTTGCCGAAATCGGTGAGGCCATCGACCACCCGGTGCGCACTTATTCCAGCGGCATGCAGATGCGCCTGGCATTCAGCGTCGCCACCGCCCGGCGCCCGGATATTCTGATCGTCGACGAAGCGCTGTCAGTGGGCGACGCCTATTTCCAGCACAAGAGCTTTGAGCGCATCCGCAGTTTCCGCAAGGCCGGCACCACGCTGCTGATCGTGTCCCACGACCGCTCGGCGATCCAGTCGATCTGCGACTCGGCGATCCTGCTCAAGGATGGGCGCATGGCCATGTACGGCAAACCCGAGGCCGTGCTCGATTATTACAACGCGCTGATGGCCGAACGCGAAGGTCAGGTGGTGCGCCAGGAAATGCTCGCCGGCGGCGAGGTGCAAACCGTGTCCGGCACCGGCGAAGCGGCGATCCTTGGGGTGCGCCTGCTCGACGCCAACGAGCGCAGCATCGATGCCGCTGAAGTCGGGCAACCGGTGGTGCTGGAAGTGCAGGTCGAAGTGCGCAAGGACATCGAACGGCTGGTGCTGGGTTTTATCCTCAAGGATCGCCTGGGCCAGATGATGTACGGCATTAACACCCATCGACAGAACAAAGCCCTCACCGATCTGCGTGCCGGCGAACGCTTTACCTATCGCTTCGCCTTCATTATGGGCCTGGGCAAAGGCAATTATTCAGTGTCGCTAAGCCTGTCGCGGCTGGACTCGCACCTGGATCGCAATTACGAATGGCGCGACTACGGCCTGGTGTTCCACGTGATCAACAATCGCCACGAGGATTTCGTCGGCTGCTCTTGGCTCAACGCCCAGACCACGATCACTCGGCAAACCGAAGTCAGGCCTGTCGAGCGCACCTCATGACCCGCCTGCTGGTCGAATGCACGCACGTATTCAAGCACCCGAAGGTCAACTCGGGGATCCAGCGCGTGGTGCGCAACGTCATCAAGCAATTGCCTGCGAGTGCCGACGGTGTCGAGTGCATGCCGGTGATCCTGCTCAATGGTCAGCTCTATCGGGTGCAGCGTCTGGCACCGTTGGACACACCGGTGTTCAACGCTCTGGCGACATTCGGCGAGCGCCTGCAACGGCTGGCGCATCGCTTCTGGCAATGGCACCAGCGCCTCGACGGCCAGTGCAGCGCGAAATCGGTGCGGCGTGTGTTGTTTGTCGCCTATCGCCTGACGTCGTTCGGCATATTCGGTTTACCGCTGCGCTTGATTGGCGCCATCAACCATACGCAACTGCTCAAACGCTGCTCGCCGCTGCAACATCAGCCCGGCGATCAGCTGGTGCTGCTGGATTCGTCCTGGCATTCGGATTTTTTTGCCCACGCCGAACAACTCAAGCGTGACGGCGTCGGCATGATCGCGGTGGTTTACGATCTGATTCCATTGACCCACCCGCAGTTCTACGACGCCCGGCTGGTGCAGGTTTTCAGTGAGTGGTTCGACTGGATCACGCGCACGGCCGACGGTTACATGGCGATTTCCGCCACGGTGCGCGACCAGGTGCGTGACGAGCTGCAACGTCGGCTCGGCGTGACGCAGAGCGACAAGCGCTGGTTCGACTTCTTTCACCTCGGCTCGGAACTGGACCTGCACAGCAGCGAGGAAACCATTGAGCCGCGTCTGACGCAGATGTTTGCCAGGCCCGGGCCGGTGTTCCTGATGGTCAGCACCATCGAACCGCGCAAGAACCACGACTATCTGCTTGATGCATTCGAACGTGCTTGGGCGGCGGGTTCCAGCGCTCGCCTGTGTATCGCCGGGCGCATTGGCTGGAAATGCGATGCTTTGCTCGAGCGGGTGCGCCGGCATCCCGAACTGAATCAACGCCTGTTCATGTTCAATGACTTGAGCGACACCAGCCTCGAACACGCCTATGCCAATGCCCGCGCCTTGGTCTTTCCATCCTTCGTCGAAGGCTTCGGCCTGCCACTGGTGGAAGCCATGCAGCGCGGCTTGCCGGCCATGGGCAGCGATATCGCGGTGTTCCGGGAAATTGGTGGCGAGTTCATGGCCTATTTCGATCTGCAGGCGCCGCAAAGCCTGGCCGAGCTGATCATCGCTTTCGAGCACAGCGGCCAGTTCCCCGCGGCTCGCGATGTCGCCGACTGGCAGTGGATCGGCTGGCGCGAAGCCAGTCAGCAACTGGCCGAACGCAGCGTGCGCAATATTCTGGAAGCGCCGACGGCGCCAGCGAGGCAGCATGCGCATTGCCCTTAACGCCCGCATTTTGCAGGCACCGCGCACCGGCATCGGCCAATACGTTGCCGAGCTGGTCAACGCCTTGCACAGCGAACCTGACATTGAAGTAACACTGTTCCACGGCTGGGGCTGGAGCTCGGCGCTGCCGGACGCGGCCCTGCCCGGTTACTCGCGACTGACGCCACTGCTGCGGCAAATTCCCGGCGCTTATCAGGCGCGGCGCTGGCTGGAACAAAAACGTTTCGATCAAGGCAGCGCGCAAGGGATCGATCTGTATCACGAACCGAGTCTGTGGCCACTGGCGTTCGATGGCCCGACAGTCATCACCCTGCACGACCTTACGCACCTGCATTTTCCGGACACGCAGCCAGCAGCGCGCCTGAAGGAAATCGAGCGGCGCCTGGCGCTGGGTGTCGAACAGGCGCAGCTGATTCTTACCGACTCGAACGCCATCGCCGAGGAGGCACAGGAGTATTTCGGGCTGCCCGCCGAGCGTTTTGTCGTCGCACCGTTGGGCGTCGCTACACGGTTTCATCCCCGTGAGGCAACGGTAATCGACACCGTACTGAAGGCGCATGCGGTCACTGCGCGCGAGTATTTCCTGTGTGTCGGCACCTTGGAACCGCGCAAGAATCTGACGCTGGCACTGCGCGCTCATGCCCAGCTGCCGGAAGCGGTGCGCGAGCGTTTTCCGCTGCTCATCGTCGGCATGGCCGGCTGGCAGCGCGAACAATTCAGCGACGAACTGCGTCGGGCTCTGGCCGGTGGACATGTGTGTCTGCTCGGCTATTTGCCCGATGAACACGTTGCGCAACTGCTCGCCGGGGCGCGGGCGTTGGTCTTCCCGTCGTTGTACGAAGGTTTTGGCCTGCCGGTGCTGGAGGCACTGGCCAGCGGCACGCCGGTGATCCTGACCCGTGCTTCGGCGATGCCGGAGGTCGCGGGCGCGGCCGGCAACTATATTGAAGCTGACGATGCTGTCGGCTTGCGTGATGCGATGACCCGACTGATCGACGATCAAGCACATTGGCAGGCATGCCGAGAAGCCGGATTGCAGCAGGCACGGCTTTTTTCCTGGCAGCGTTGCGCACAGGCTACGGCCGGTGCCTACCGCCAGGCCATGGGAGGTTGAAATGCGCGTACTTCATTTTTTCAAAACCTACTTGCCTGACTCGGTCGGCGGCATCGAGCAAGTGATCTTCCAGCTTTGCGAAAGCGGCGCTAAACACGGCATCGACGGCCAGGTGCTGACGTTGAGCACCGATCCGACGCCAGCCGTGCTGAAAGTCGGTCACCACGAAGTGCATCGCGCCAAACTCGACATTCAGTTTGCCTCCACCGGATTTTCCTGGAGTGTGTTCAAGCAATTCCGCGAAATGGCCGCCGAAGCCGATGTGGTCAATTACCACTTCCCGTGGCCGTTCATGGATCTGGTGCATTTCGCCAGCGCCGTGAATAAACCCAGCGTGGTCACGTACCACTCGGACATCATCCGTCAGAAGCACCTGCTCAAACTTTATCGGCCCCTGATGAACCGCTTCCTTGCCAGTGCCGATCGCATCGTCGCGGCTTCGCCGAACTACTTGCATACCAGCGACGTGCTGCAACAGTTTCAAGACAAGACGCGAGTCATCCCTTACGGTTTGAACAAGGCAGGTTATCCACAGGCCGATACGGAACGCATGAACCATTGGCGCCAGCAGCTTGGGGATAAGTTTTTCCTGTTTGTCGGCGTCATGCGTTATTACAAAGGTTTGCACATCCTGCTCGATGCCTTGAAGGACGTTGATTACCCGGTGGTAATCGTCGGCGCCGGCCCGCTCGAACAGCAGTTGCATGCGCAAGCGGCGGCTCTTGGACTGCGCAACATTCACTTCCTCGGGCGCCTGGGAGATGAAGACAAAGTTGCGTTGCTGCAATTGAGCTACGCAATCGTCTTCCCATCGCACCTGCGCTCGGAAGCGTTCGGTATTTCGCTGCTCGAAGGCGCGATGTATGGCAAACCGATGATTTCCAGTGAGATCGGTACCGGTACCAGTTATATCAATATCCATAACGAGACCGGTCTGGTCGTACCGCCGAGTAATCCACAGGCGTTTCGTGAAGCGATGCGTACGTTGTGGGACGATCCGGCGCGGGCCGCTGCGATGGGCGTGAAAGCGGAAGCACGTTACCGACAGTTATTCACAGCCGATGAAATGGGCCGCAAATGGACCGAGCTGTATCAGGAATTGCTCGAGGAAAAATCCCTGTCCTACGCCTGAACACGTCTCCACGTGTAGGAGCGCGCGTTACAGATCGAGGATCAGCGACTGGGTGCTCTGTGCGGGGATCGTGCAGCAGATTGCCCAGCGTATTGAACGTGCCACGGTGAACGTTCCATCATGACCTCTCCCCTGCACCGTCGGCAGTCTGGGTTGCGAAAATCAGGCAGTGGTTTGCAGACCCGCGACGGTGCGCGGCATGCCGACAAAACCGGGCAAGGCTTCGACGCGGGCCAGCCAGGCGCGCACATGGGCGTAGTCATCCAGCGAGACGTTGCCTTCTGGTGCATGGGCGATATAGCTATAGGCAGAAACATCGGCAATGGTCGGTTCGGCGCCGGCCAGATACACGGTCCTGGCCAGTTCGACGTCCATTACTTTGAGCAGGTTGTGCGCTCGGGCGATTGCCTCTTCTGCATTCAGTTGGGCGCCAAACACCGTGACCAGTCGCGCGGTAGCGGGCCCGAAAGCGATTGGCCCAGCGGCGACTGACAACCAGCGTTGCACCTGCGCAGCACCCAGCGGGTCAGCAGGCAGCCAACGACCGTTTCCATATTTGTGCGCCAGATACACCAGGATCGCGTTGGAATCGGCCAGCACCACGCCGTCGTCATCGATCGCCGGCACCTGACCGAAGCTATTGATCGCCAGATAAGGCGCTTGCTTGTGCTCACCTTTAGCCAAGTCGATGAGGATCAGCTCGGTCGGCAGTTGCAGCAAGGACAGCATCAACTGAACCCGGTGAGCGTGGCCCGAGCGCGGGAAGTTGTAGAGTTTGATCGCTTGCATGGTCGACTCCGCTGAAGAGTGGCGTCGCTGCGGTGATGAGCGCGCCTGATGTAGCTATCTTCCACGGAACTCGAAAACAACAGAATCACCAGCAAGTGCAATGAGTTATTTCAGCTCATGCAATAACGCAGGATGTTGGCGTAGCGCAGCGACGGCGAAGTCGATGAAGCTGCGCACCCGCGCGGGGGCTTTGCGACCGCCCTGATATACGAGATGGATCGGCAGCGGCGGCAGCTCGAAGTCCGCCAGCACGATCTCCAGCTCGCCGGCGGCCACCTTCGCTGCCACTTGATACGACAGCACCCGGGTCAGACCCAGCCCCAGCGACGCGGCAGTGATTGCGGCCTGATTGGCCGTGACAATCAAACGCGGCTCTGGCCGCACAGTAATTGCCTCGCCAGCGTCGAGAAACGGCCAACTGCGTTGCTGGCCGGTGGCCGATGTCGCCACCACCGGCGCCGTGGCGAGCTCCTGCGGATGCTTCGGGCGCCCATGTCGGGCAAAGTATTGCGGCGAACCACAAATGACTCGTCGGACGTCGCCGACCCGGATCGCATGCTGACTGCTATCTGGCAGATCACCGATACGCACCGCAACATCAATACCCTCTTCCACGATGTTGACGATCCGGTCGACCAGCACCGCATTGATCGTGACATCCGGATACTGCGCGAGGTAAGCCGCCATCACCGGCGTGACAAACAGATCCCCAAACAATACCGGCGCGGTGACCGTCAGTTGCCCGCGCGGCTGCGCATGGCTGCCGGCCGCAGAATCCTCGGCTTCCTGCACCTCGGCGAGAATCCTGCGACAGTCTTCCAGATAACGCTGCCCCGCCTCACTCAAATGCACACTGCGCGTGGTGCGAACCAGTAACTGCGTGCCAATACGCAACTCCAGCGCCGCTACTGCCCGCGTCACACTCGCCGCCGATAGCCCCAGACGCCGAGCGGCAGAAGAGAAGCCTTGCTCTTGGGCGACGGTGGCGAAGATGTGCATTTCCTGGAAGCGGTCCATGGGGTCAACCCTCACATCAAAAATCAAAAAATCGCAGCCTGCGGCAGCTCCTACAGGCGAAATACGATTCCCGTGTAGGAGCTGCCGCAGGCTGCGATCTTTTGCGGCGATTAACTCAATTGTGGATAAATTATTCCACCGTCACCGATTTCGCGAGGTTACGCGGCTGATCCACGTCCGTGCCCTTGAGCACGGCGACGTAGTACGACAGTAACTGCAGCGGGATTGTGTAGAGGATCGGCGAGAGGATGTCGTGGATGTGCGGCATGTGCACCACGTGGGTGCCTTCACCGTTGGTCATCCCGGCTTTTTCATCGGCGAACACGATCAGCTCGCCGCCGCGGGCGCGGACTTCCTGCAGGTTGGATTTGAGCTTTTCCAGCAGTTCGTTGTTTGGCGCAACGGTGACCACTGGCATGTCGTTATCCACAAGTGCCAACGGACCGTGCTTGAGCTCGCCTGCCGGGTAGGCTTCGGCGTGGATGTAGGAGATTTCCTTGAGTTTCAAGGCTCCTTCCATGGCCACCGGGAATTGCGCGCCACGGCCGAGGAACAGCGTGTGATTTTTCTCGGCGAACAGCTCGGCGATTTTTTCCACGGTGCTGTCCATGGCCAGCGCTTCGCCGAGGCGAGTTGGCAGGCGACGCAGTTCTTCGACCAGCGTTGCTTCAACAGCTTTGTCCAGCGTGCCGCGCACTTGACCCAGGGACAGGGTCAGCAGGAGCAGACCAACCAGTTGCGTGGTGAACGCTTTGGTCGAGGCCACGCCGATTTCGCGGCCGGCCTGGGTCAGCAAGGTCAGATCGGATTCACGCACCAGCGAGCTGATGCCGACGTTGCAGATCGCCAGGCTGGCGAGGAAGCCCAATTCCTTGGCGTTGCGCAAGGCAGCCAAGGTGTCGGCGGTTTCGCCGGACTGCGAGATGGTTACGAACAACGTGTCTGGCTGCACCACTACTTTGCGGTAGCGGAATTCGCTGGCGACCTCGACCTGGCACGGGATGCCGGCCAGCTCTTCGAGCCAGTAACGGGCGACCATACCGGCGTGATAACTGGTGCCACAGGCAACGATCTGCACGTTGCGCACTTTGGCGAACAGCTCGGCCGCTTGTGGGCCGAACGCCTGAACCAGCACCTGATCATTGCTCAGGCGACCTTCGAGGGTGCGCTGCACAACGGCCGGTTGCTCGTGGATTTCCTTGAGCATGTAGTGGCGAAATTCACCTTTATCGGCCGCTTCAGCGCCGTCGGTGTATTGCACGGTCTGGCGCTCGACGGATTTGCCATCGACGTCCCAGATCTGCACGTCGTCGCGGCGAATTTCGGCGATATCGCCTTCTTCCAGGTACATGAAACGGTCAGTGACCTGACGCAACGCCAGTTGGTCGGACGCCAGGAAGTTCTCACCCAGACCCAAACCGATCACCAGCGGGCTGCCGCTGCGCGCGGCCACCAGGCGATCCGGCTGCCGGGTATTGATCACCGCCAGACCGTAAGCCCCGTGCAGCTCCTTGACCGTCGCCTTGAGTGCAACGGTCAGGTCAGGTTGCTCCTTGAGCTTTTCAGTGAGCAGGTGCGCAATGACTTCGGTGTCAGTGTCCGAGGTAAATACATAGCCCAACGCTTTGAGTTGCTCACGCAGCGCTTCGTGGTTTTCGATGATGCCGTTGTGCACCACAGCGATGTCGCCGGAGAAATGCGGGTGCGCGTTGCGTTCGCACGGTGCGCCGTGAGTCGCCCAGCGGGTGTGGGCAATACCGAGACGGCCAGCCAGTGGATGCTCGGCCAACGCCGCTTCGAGCTCGCTGACTTTACCCGGGCGACGCATGCGCTCGAGGGTTTCGTCGTTGGTGTATACCGCCACACCCGCGCTGTCGTAGCCACGGTATTCGAGGCGCTTGAGGCCCTCGAGCAGGATCGCGGTGATGTTACGTTCAGCCACTGCGCCGACAATTCCACACATGGTTATTTCTCCTGGCTGACAGTCGCGCAGATCAAATTGATACCGCGCGCCTGAATCTGATCACGTGCATCTTCAGGCAAGCGATCATCGGTAATTAGGGTATGGACGCTGCTCCACGGCAGCTCCAGATTGGGGATCTTGCGGCCGATCTTGTCGGCTTCGACCATGACGATGACTTCCCGCGCGACGTCAGCCATGACCCGGCTCAAACCGAGCAATTCATTGAAGGTCGTGGTGCCGCGGACGAGGTCGATGCCGTCGGCACCGATGAACAACTGGTCGAAGTCGTAGGAGCGTAGTACCTGCTCGGCGACCTGGCCTTGAAAGGATTCGGAATGCGGATCCCAAGTGCCGCCGGTCATCAACAGCACCGGCTCGTGTTCGAGCTCGCTCAAGGCATTGGCGACATGCAATGAATTGGTCATCACTACCAAACCAGGCTGCTGGCCAAGTTCAGGGATCATCGCGGCGGTGGTGCTGCCGCTGTCGATGATGATGCGCGCGTGTTCGCGGATGCGTTTCACCGCGGCACGGGCGATCGCCTGCTTGTATCTGGAAACGCTCTGCGCAGCTTCCGCGACCAGTTCCTGCGGCATGGTGATTGCGCCACCGTAGCGGCGCAGCAGCAGACCATGGCTTTCCAGCGCCGCCAGATCCTTGCGAATCGTAACTTCAGAGGTTTCGAAGCGCTTGGCCAATTCATCGACGCTCACTTCTCCCTGCTCATTAAGCAAGGCGAGAATGTTGTGGCGACGTTGTGGCGTGTTGCGCTTCGACATGATGACCTAAGTTTCGATTCGAAAGATAACGCAAGCAATGAAACTCTATCGAAAGGATGCCGTCAAGTCTTGAGCAGAAAAATTCAGAAAGCTTGAAATGACTGTGGGAGCAAGCTGCTGGCGAAAGGGCGACTCAGCCACGTGATATGTGACTGATCAACCGCATTCGCGAGCAGGCCGCTCCCACAGAGATTGTGGATAAATCAGGATTTTTTGATTTTTTCCGGGCGCTTCCAGCCATCGATGTTCTTCTGCCGCGCGCGGCCCACCGCCAACTGCGCGTTATCCACATTTTGCGTGATGGTCGATCCAGCCGCAGTGGTTGCACCGTTGGAGATATCCACAGGTGCCACCAGCGAATTGTTCGAGCCGATGAACACGTCGGCACCCAACACGGTTTTCCACTTGTTGGCGCCATCGTAGTTGCAAGTGATGGTGCCAGCGCCGATGTTAGTACGTGCACCGATTTCGGCATCGCCCAGATAGGTCAAATGACCAGCCTTGGCGCCCTCGCCCATGTGTGCATTTTTCAGTTCAACGAAGTTGCCTACATGCGCGCGCGCTTCAAGCACGGTGCCGGGACGCAGACGCGCGAACGGTCCGGCATCGCTGCCTTCACCGAGGACTGCGCCTTCGATGTGACTGTTGGCCTTGATCACCACGCCTTTGCGCAGGGTGCTGTCCTTGATGACACAGTTCGGACCGATGACCACATCATCTTCAATCACGACGTTGCCTTCGAGGATCACGTTGATGTCGATCAGCACATCGCGGCCGACGGTCACTTCGCCACGCACATCAAACCGCGCCGGGTCACGCAGCGTCACGCCCTGTGCCATCAGACGACGGCCAGCACGCAACTGGTAATGCCGCTCCAGCTCGGACAGCTGCTTGCGATCATTGGCGCCCTGCACTTCCATCGCGTCGTGGGGTTGTTCGGTAGCCACCACCAGACCGTCACTGACCGCCATTTCAATCACGTCAGTCAGGTAGTACTCGCCTTGAGCGTTGTTGTTGGACAGCCGGCTCATCCAGTCGGCCAGCCGATTGGCGGGAACAGCGAGAATGCCCGTGTTGCCTTCGGTGATAGCGCGTTGTGCTTCGCTGGCATCTTTATGCTCGACGATTGCCGCAACCTTGCCGTCCGCGTCACGCACGATGCGGCCATAGCCGGTTGGATCGTCCAGTTCAACAGTGAGCAAGCCCATTTGCCCCGGCACCACTTGTTTGAGCAGACGTTGCAGGGTTTCGACTTCGATCAGCGGTACGTCGCCGTAAAGGATCAATACGGTGTCGGCAGTAATGAACGGAACGGCTTGCGCGGTCGCGTGGCCCGTGCCCAGTTGCTTGTCTTGCAGAACGAAATTCAGATCGTCAGCCGCCAGACGCTCGCGCACTGCGTCGGCCCCGTGGCCGATGACCACATGAATGCGTTGCGGGTCCAACTGCCGTGCGCTGTGGATAACATGGCCCAGCATGGAATTGCCGGCAATCGGGTGCAGCACCTTCGGTAGCGCCGAACGCATACGAGTGCCTTGACCGGCCGCGAGGATAACGATTTCAAGAGACATGACTGGCTACCAATCCTGGGTGGTCAGCAACTGCGACCGGGGTTTGAATTCGGAAAAGAAAAAAGGGTAGCCGAGGCTACCCTTTTTTATCAATCACACAACAAGCGTTGACGGATCAACCGCCAAACTTCTTGCGGATCTGCTGGACGGTGCGCAGCTGAGCTGCAGCTTCGGCCAGACGTGTGGCAGCGGCGCCGTAATCGAAGTCCGCGCCTTTTTCGTTCAGGGCATTCTCGGCAGCCTTGAGAGCTGCTTGAGCCTGAGCTTCATCCAGGTCGGCAGCACGTTGCACAGTATCGGCAAGCACCTTGACCATGTTCGGCTGAACCTCGAGGAAACCACCGGAGATGTAGAACACCTCGGCTTCCCCGCCTTGCTTGATCAGGCGGATCGGACCTGGCTTCAGATTAGTGATCAGCGGCGCGTGACCCAGAGCGATACCAAGATCACCCAGTGCACCGTGCGCAATCACCATCTCGACCAGGCCGGAAAAGATTTCCCCTTCCGCGCTGACGATATCGCAATGGACTGTCATAGCCATCTGATTGCCTCAACCTAAATTAGCGCCCGTTGCCGGGCGCCGGGATTACAGTTTCTTGGCTTTCTCGATCGCTTCTTCGATGCCGCCAACCATGTAGAACGCTTGTTCTGGCAGGTGGTCGTAGTCACCGTTGAGGATGCCTTTGAAGCCAGCAATGGTGTCTTTCAGGGAAACGTATTTACCCGAAGCACCGGTGAAGACTTCAGCCACGAAGAACGGCTGCGACAAGAAGCGCTGGATCTTACGAGCACGGTTAACCAACTGCTTGTCGGCTTCCGACAGCTCGTCCATACCCAGGATCGCGATGATGTCCTTCAGCTCTTTGTAACGTTGCAGAACGTACTGAACGCCGCGAGCGGTGTCGTAGTGGTCCTGGCCGATTACGTTCGGGTCCAGCTGGCGCGAAGTCGAATCCAGTGGATCTACCGCCGGGTAGATACCCAGGGAAGCGATGTCACGGGACAGAACGACGGTGGCGTCCAAGTGGGCGAAGGTGGTCGCTGGCGACGGGTCGGTCAAGTCATCCGCAGGTACGTATACCGCTTGGATCGAAGTGATCGAACCTTCCTTGGTCGAAGTGATACGTTCCTGCAGAACGCCCATCTCTTCAGCCAGGGTCGGCTGGTAACCTACTGCAGAAGGCATACGGCCCAGCAGTGCGGATACTTCAGTACCGGCCAGGGTGTAACGATAGATGTTGTCGACGAACAGCAGAACGTCGTTACCTTCGTCACGGAACTTCTCGGCCATGGTCAGGCCGGTCAGTGCTACGCGCAGACGGTTACCCGGCGGCTCGTTCATCTGACCGTAAACCAGTGCCACTTTGTCCAGAACGTTGGAGTCCTTCATCTCGTGGTAGAAGTCGTTACCCTCACGAGTACGCTCACCCACACCGGCGAACACGGAATAACCGCTGTGCTCGATGGCGATGTTACGGATCAGTTCCATCATGTTTACGGTTTTGCCTACACCGGCACCACCGAACAGACCGACTTTACCGCCCTTGGCGAACGGGCAAACCAAGTCGATAACCTTGATGCCGGTTTCCAGCAGATCGTTGCCGCCTGCCTGTTCGGCGAACGAAGGTGCTGCGCGGTGAATGCCCCAGCGCTCTTCGGTGTCGATCGGGCCAGCTTCGTCGATCGGGTTACCGAGGACGTCCATGATCCGGCCCAGGGTCGCTTTACCGACCGGCACGGAAATGGCTGCGCCAGAGTCAGTGACTTCCAGACCGCGCTTCAAGCCCTCGGTGGAACCCATGGCAATGGTGCGAACCACGCCGTCGCCCAGCTGTTGCTGAACTTCCAGAGTGGTTTCAGCCGCGCTCATTACTTTCAGCGCGTTGTAGATGCTCGGTACGCTGTCGCGTGGAAATTCCACGTCGATAACGGCGCCGATGATTTGAACGATACGTCCGCTACTCATAGCTGGATCCTCTGAATATTTGAACCGTTAAACCGCGGCAGCGCCGCCGACGATTTCCGAGATCTCTTGGGTGATCGCAGCCTGACGCGCCTTGTTGTAGATCAGCTGCAAATCGCTGATCAAATCACCGGCGTTGTCGGTAGCGTTCTTCATCGCGATCATCCGCGCAGCTTGTTCAGCCGCGTTGTTCTCGACCACCGCCTGGTAGACCTGCGACTCGACGTAACGGACCATCAAGCCGTCAAGCAGCTCTTTGGCATCCGGTTCGTAGAGATAGTCCCAGTGGTGCTTGAGATCCTGATCCGGGGTCGCCACCAGTGGAATCAACTGCTCCACCGTAGGCTGTTGCGTCATGGTGTTGATGAACTTGTTGGACACCACGGACAGGCGATCGATACGGCCGTCCAGGTAAGCATCCAGCATCACTTTGACGCTGCCGATCAGATCATTGATCGACGGCTCTTCACCCAGGTGGCTGATAGCTGCAACGACGTTACCGCCGAAGTTGCGGAAAAAGGCCGCACCCTTGCTACCGACTACACACAGATCAATCTCGACGCCGTTTTCGCGGTTTACCGCCATGTCCTTGACCAGGGCCTTGAACAGGTTGGTGTTCAAGCCGCCGCACAGACCACGGTCACTGCTCACAACGACATAACCGACGCGCTTGATTTCGCGCTCGATCATGAACGGGTGGCGGTATTCCGGGTTGGCGTTGGCCAGATGCCCAATTACCTGGCGGATACGCTCCGCATAGGGACGGCTAGCAGCCATGCGCATTTGTGCCTTGCGCATTTTGCTTACCGCCACTTTTTCCATGGCGCTGGTAATCTTTTGCGTGCTTTTGATGCTCGCAATCTTACTGCGAATCTCTTTTGCGCCTGCCATGTAACACCTATCAGGTTAGCAAGCGGGAGCCTCGCGGCTCCCGCTGCGGCTTACCAGGTTTGGGTGGCCTTGAACTTCTCGATACCGGCTTTCATGCCAGCGTCGATTTCGTCATTGAAGTCACCTTTAACGTTGATCTTGGCCATCAAATCGGCGTGATCGCGGTTGAAGAAAGCAATCAGCGCTTGTTCGAAGCTGCCGACCTTGGCGATTTCAATGTCAGTCAGGAACCCACGCTCAGCGGCATACAGCGACAGCGCCATGTCAGCGATCGACATTGGTGCGTATTGCTTCTGCTTCATCAGCTCGGTAACGCGCTGACCATGCTCAAGTTGCTTACGGGTCGCTTCGTCCAGGTCAGAAGCGAACTGGGCGAATGCCGCCAGTTCACGGTACTGAGCCAGAGCGGTACGGATACCACCGGAGAGCTTCTTGATGATCTTGGTCTGAGCGGCACCACCCACACGGGATACCGAAACACCGGCGTTCACTGCAGGGCGGATGCCCGAGTTGAACATGGCCGATTCCAGGAAGATCTGACCGTCGGTGATGGAGATCACGTTGGTCGGAACGAACGCGGAAACGTCGCCAGCCTGGGTTTCGATGATCGGCAGTGCGGTCAGGGAACCGGTTTTGCCGGTCACTGCGCCGTTGGTGAACTTCTCTACGTACTCTTCCGAAACGCGGGATGCGCGCTCCAGCAGACGGGAGTGGAGATAGAACACGTCGCCTGGGTAAGCTTCACGGCCTGGTGGACGGCGCAGCAGCAGGGAAATCTGGCGGTAAGCCACTGCTTGCTTGGACAGATCGTCATAAACGATCAGCGCGTCTTCACCGCGGTCGCGGAAGAATTCACCCATGGTGCAACCGGAGTACGGTGCCAGGAATTGCAGCGCAGGAGACTCCGAAGCACTGGCAGCCACGATGATCGTGTTGGCCAGGGCGCCGTTTTCTTCCAGCTTGCGAACCACGTTGGCGATGGTCGATTGCTTCTGACCGATTGCTACGTAGACGCAGAAAATGCCGCTGTTTTTCTGGTTGATGATCGCGTCGATCGCCAGAGCGGTTTTACCGATCTGACGGTCACCGATGATCAGCTCACGCTGGCCACGGCCGACAGGAATCATGGCATCGACAGCCTTGTAGCCAGTCTGTACAGGCTGGTCTACCGACTTACGCCAGATCACGCCCGGAGCAACTTTCTCGACCGCGTCGGTCTCGGTGTTGCCCAGTGGACCTTTGCCGTCAACAGGATTACCCAATGCGTCGACTACGCGACCCAGCAGTTCCTTACCAACAGGAACTTCCAGGATGCGGCCGGTGCACTTGGCGCTCATGCCTTCAGCCAGCGACTGGTAAGCGCCCAGTACAACGGCACCTACGGAGTCTTGCTCCAGGTTGAGGGCCATACCGTAGACGCCGCCCGGAAACTCGATCATCTCGCCGTACATGACGTCGGCCAGACCGTGAATCCGCACGATGCCGTCAGATACGCTGACGACAGTGCCTTCGTTACGGGCTTGGGAGGTCACATCGAGCTTGTCGATGCGGCCCTTGATAATTTCACTTATTTCGGAAGGATTGAGTTGCTGCATTGCTCTGCTGCCCCTTCAAACTCAAGATTTCAATGCTTCGGCAAGTTTCGCGATTTTTCCGCGAATCGAGCCATCGATAACCAGGTCGCCGGCGCGGATCACGACACCACCAATCAAGGCAGCGTCCTCCGCAACTTGCAGGCGCACTTCCCGGTTGAGTCGTGCACTGAGAACCTTGGCGAGTTTGTCTTGCTGTTCTTGGTTCAATGCAAAAGCACTGGTCACTTCAACGTCTACCGACTTCTCTTGTTCGGCCTTGTACAGGTCGAAAAGAGCGGCAATCTCCGGCAGAAGCGGGAGACGGTCGTTTTCGGCAACGACATTGATGAAGTTCTGTGCCTTGGCATCAAACTTGTCGCCGCACACGTCAATAAACGTGGCGGCCTTTTCTGCGCTCGTCAGTCGCGGGGCCTTGAGCACGCGCTGCATGGTGTCATCTTGTGACACCGCTGCAGCCAGGCCGAGCATGGCTGACCAATTGGCCAGTTGCTGGTGGGCCTGAGCGTGCTCGAAGGCCGCCTTAGCGTAAGGTCGGGCCAACGTGGTCAGTTCTGCCATGATCGCCCTCGCTTAGATTTCAGCAGCCAGTTGGTTAACCAGCTCTGCGTGCGCGTTTTGATCGATTGTGGCACCCAGGATCTTCTCGGCGCCGCCGACAGCCAGCAAACCCACTTGGGCGCGCAGCTTGTCTTTGACACTGTTCAGTTCCTGTTCGATCTCGGCTTGAGCCTGAACCTTCACACGGTCAGCGTCGATACGGGCTTTTTCAACAGCCTCTTCGACGATCTGGTTACCGCGTTTCTTGGCTTGCTCGATGATTTCAGCTGCCTGAGCTTTCGCTTCGCGCAGTTGCTGACCCGCTTTTTCTTGGGCCAACTCCAGGTCGCGAGCTGCACGGCTGGCAGCGTCCAGACCATCAGCGATCTTCTTTTGACGTTCGTGCAGAGCAGCGATGACCGGAGGCCATACATACTTCATGCAGAACAGTACAAAAATCAGGAACGCAACGGACTGGCCAATCAGGGTCGCATTAATGTTCACGCCAACACCTCGCAGTTACGTTGTCCATCACACCAAATTACTCGGAAGAATCCGGGTAATTAGCCAGCGATCTGACCAACGAACGGGTTCGCAAAGGTGAAGAACAGAGCGATACCAACACCGATCATGGTTACGGCGTCGAGCAGACCGGCAACGATGAACATTTTAACTTGCAGCATTGGAACCATTTCTGGCTGACGCGCTGCGCCTTCCAGGAACTTGCCGCCCAGCAGGCCGAAACCAATTGCGGTACCCAGTGCGCCCAGGCCGATCAACAGTGCAACAGCGATAGCGGTTAGACCAACTACAGTTTCCATCTTTCCTCCCGACTTTTACGTCGTATGGTTTAGGTTTTTTAGATTAAAGCGGTAAAACAAATCGTTTCAGGTGCTCTGTGAGGAGCCCCCTCCCGTTTGACCGGGAGGGACATCAGACTAGTCGAGACTGGTCTTAATGGTTTTCTTCGTGCGCCATCGACAGGTAGACGATGGTCAGCATCATGAAGATGAACGCCTGCAGCGTGATGATCAGGATGTGGAACACAGCCCACGCCCACTGCAGAACAACGCCCAGGCCGCTCAGCCAGAGCAGGCCGCTGCCGAACATCACAGCGATCAGAATGAACACCAGCTCACCGGCATACATGTTGCCGAAAAGACGCAGAGCCAGAGAGATCGGTTTGGCGATCAGGGTTACGAATTCCAGCAGGAAGTTCACCGGAATCAGCAGCGCCTGAACGAAGATGTTCTTGCTGCCGAAAGGGTGCAGGGTCAGTTCGCCGATGAAGCCGCCGATGCCCTTGACCTTGATGCTGTAGAAAATGATCAGTGCGAAGACCGAGAACGCCATGCCCAGGGTCGCGTTCGGGTCGGTAGTCGACACGGCGCGGAACGGGATGTGCGCATCACCGGAAATCAGGATGGCCAGCTGAGGAATCCAGTCGACCGGTACCAGGTCGACGGCGTTCATCAGGAACACCCAGACGAAGATGGTCAGTGCCAGCGGTGCAATCACCGGGCTTCGGCCATGGAAGCTGTCTTTCACGCTGCCATCGACGAATTCGACCAATACTTCAACGAAGTTCTGCAAAGCACCCGGCTGACCCGAAGTCGCTTTCTTCGCCGCCATGCGGAAAAGAAGAACGAAGATCAGACCCAGCGCGACCGACCAGCCGAGAGTATCGACGTGGAAAGCCCAGAAGCCCATTTCCTTGGCTTCTGCTGCGGTGTGGGCAAAGCCCCAGCCGCCGTTGGGTAGCTGACCGAAAGTCAGGTTCTGCAAGTGGTGCTGGATATAGCCCGAAGCGGTTGTTTCTGCCATGGTTGCCTCAAACGCCCTAAGGTCTCGAAAGTCTTGTTCTCATCAGCAGGGGAGCGAACCAGCTGACCGACTGAGTCAGCACGAACACGCCGAATACAGCTATCGGCGCCAGTGGCTTCACACCTGCAAACACCAGCGCAAAGAGCACTGCTGTCAAAATCAGTTTGCCTGCCTCGCCGGCGTAAAAAGACCGGACGATGGACTGGGCTGCTCGGGCGCCGGAAAACCGAAATGCCTTGTGAGCGAAATAAACATTGGGCAGCAAGGCTATCAGGCCTCCGCAAAGTCCCGAGTATCCGGCAACGACTCCATGCCATTGCCAAAGCGCCAAAGCGGCAATGAGCAAAACGACAAATTGAGCCATCAACACCGGAAAAACTGCCAGGCGATGGAACGGCAGGCGGTTTGGCTTGCGGGTTTCCATCACTTTTGCTCTCCAATGGTCGGCTGCCAGAATTCAATAACTTGGCATAATTTGTGCCGACAAAATGCGCGCAGAGTATAGGGGCGGTTCTGCCCCTATTCAACTGTCAGGTAGTGATTTCCGACTGCACGCTACATGAGGAAATGTTTCAGCGGATGTGTGCGAGCACACCTTGAAGCTCATCGAGCGAGTTATAACCGATCACCAATTGGCCTTTGCCCTTCTTCCCATGGCGAATCTGCACCGCAGAGCCTAGGCGCTCGGCCAGACGCTGTTCGAGACGAGCGATATCCGGATCGGGTTTTGCGGCTTCCACGGGCTCCGGTTTACCACTCAGCCACTGACGAACCAGTGCCTCAGTTTGGCGCACGGTCAGGCCGCGTGCGACAACATGTCGCGCCCCTTCCACCTGCTGATTCTCCGGCAAACCGAGCAATGCACGCGCATGACCCATTTCCAGGTCGCCGTGGGACAGCATGGTCTTGATGACTTCCGGCAGTGCGATCAGACGCAACAGGTTGGCTACGGTGACCCGGGATTTACCCACAGCCTCGGCCACCTGCTGTTGGGTCAGCTGGAATTCCTGCTGCAAACGCTGGAGCGCCACCGCTTCTTCGATCGGGTTGAGGTCTTCACGCTGGATGTTTTCGATCAGCGCAATCGCGATCGCGGTTTCATCCGGAACGTCACGCACCATCGCCGGGATAGTTTCCTGCCCGGCCTGCTGACTGGCGCGCCAGCGGCGTTCACCGGCGATGATTTCAAAGCGACCACCGCCAATCGGACGCACAACGATCGGCTGCATGACACCTTGAGCCTTGATCGACTGCGCCAACTCCTCCAGCGCCTGCGGATCCATGTCGCGGCGCGGCTGGTATTTGCCACGCTGCAGCAGGTCCAGTGGCAAATGTTGCAGTTCCCGGGTGTCAGCCTGCGCCGCTTGTTCTTCCAGCGCGCTGACGGTCGGACCACTCAGCAGTGCATCCAGTCCACGTCCGAGACCTCGTTTCTTGACGGCCATGGGGATTCCTTAAGTTGCCTGAGCGGCGGCGATGCGTGAATTTTTGCGCTGGCGGCGAACCATCTCGCCGGCCAGGGCCAGATAAGCCAGGGCGCCACGCGATTGCTTGTCGTACGCCAACGCTGGCATGCCGTAGCTCGGCGCTTCGGCCAGACGGATGTTGCGCGGGATCACCGTGTCGTAGAGCTGTTCGCCGAAGTGTTCCTTGAGCTGCGCAGAAACGTCGTTCATCAGGCTCAGGCGCGGGTCGTACATGGTCCGCAGCAAACCTTCGACTTTCAGGTTTGGGTTCAGCAATTCGGCGATGCGCTTGATGTTATCCACAAGGTCGCTCAAACCTTCAAGCGCAAAGTACTCGCACTGCATGGGGATAATGACCCCGTCTGCGGCGACTAGCGCGTTGAGGGTGAGCATCGACAGCGACGGCGGGCAGTCGATGAGAATGTAATCGTAGTTATCACGAATCGGCGCGAGCGCACTGCGCAGACGGCTTTCCTTCATCTGCATTTCCAGCAGCACGACTTCAGCCGCGGTCAGATCGCGGTTTGCCGGCAGTAGTTGATAACCACCGTGCTCGGAGAAGTGCATGGCTTGGCCCAGATCACATTCGCCGATCAGCAAGTCGTAAACCGAATTTTCCAGGCCGTGTTTATCCACACCGCTACCCATGGTGGCGTTGCCCTGTGGATCGAGGTCGATCAACAGCACCCGGCGCTTGGTCGCGACCAGGGATGCTGCGAGGTTGATGCAGGTGGTGGTTTTGCCCACGCCACCCTTCTGGTTCGCTATCGCGAATACCTTAGCCATTCTTGCTTGTGTTCCCAATCATGCCGTGCGGCGCAGTATCAGCAGATGGCGTTGGCCTTGGCAACCGGGTACGGCCAGGGCCTGTTCGCTATCGAGTTTGAAGTCTGCCGGCAATGCTACCAGCTCATCGGCCGGATGAACGCCCTTCATTGCCAGCCAACGCGTATCGGCATCGCCGAGGTGGCGAGTCCAGTTGGTGAAGTTTTCCATGCTGCTGAACGCGCGGGAGATGATCCCGTTGAACGGTTGCGCAGGCTGGAATGCTTCGACGCGACTGTGGATAACTTGCAGGTTATTCAGTTTGAGTTCGAGTTTGACCTGGGTCAGGAAGCGGGTTTTCTTGCCGTTACTGTCGAGACAGGTCACTTGCGAGTCCGGATACAGAATCGCCAAAGGGATTCCCGGCATGCCACCGCCGCTGCCGACGTCCAGCCAGCGACCGTTTTCAATGAACGACATCACGCTCAGACTATCGAGCAAGTGGCGTGAAACCATTTCGTCCGGATCGCGCACGGCGGTCAGGTTGTAGGCCTGGTTCCACTTGATCAACAGGGCCAGATACCCCAGCAGTAACTGGTGCTGGGTTTCAGTGAGAGTAACGCCGAGCTCGCGGGCCCCTGTGGATAACTCTTCGGCGTGTTGCGAAGTGACCTTAGAACTCAAGCGCTTTGCTCCAACTGACGGCCCGCGCCGCGTTTTTTCAAATGAATCATCAACAGTGAAATCGCTGCCGGGGTCACGCCTGGAATCCGCGACGCCTGGCCGAGAGTCTCTGGCCGAGTCGCGCCGAGCTTGCTCTGGATTTCCTTGGAAAGGCCGGAAATATTGGTGTAATCGATATCCACAGGCAGTTTTGTGTCTTCACTGGCGCGCAGCCGGGCGATTTCATCCTGCTGACGGTCGATGTAACCGGCGTACTTGGTCTTGATTTCAACCTGCTCGGCGACCTGCGGATCCTCCGCGCCTTGGCCGGTCACTTCGACCAGACCAGCGTAGTCGATTTCCGGACGGCTCAAGAGGTTGAGCAAGTTGTATTCGTGGGTCAGCGGCGTGCCGAATTTTTCGGCAATGGCATCACCCTGCTGCGTATTCGGACGAACCCAAGTGCTTTTCAGGCGCTGCTCTTCCAGCTCGATGCTTTCGCGCTTTTTGCAGAACGCCGCCCAACGGGCGTCATCGACCAGACCAAGCTCGCGACCTTTTTCGGTCAGACGCAGATCGGCGTTGTCCTCGCGCAGGATCAGGCGGTATTCGGCACGGGAAGTGAACATGCGGTAAGGCTCTTGGGTGCCGAGGGTGATCAGGTCGTCGACCAGAACGCCGATGTACGCCTCGTCGCGACGTGGGCACCAGGCTTCTTTGCCCTTGGCGCGCAGTGCAGCGTTGGCTCCGGCCAGCAAACCTTGGGCGCCCGCCTCTTCGTAACCGGTGGTGCCGTTGATCTGTCCGGCGAAGAACAGACCGCCGATGACTTTGGTTTCCAGGCTGTATTTCAGATCACGCGGATCGAAATAGTCGTACTCGATCGCATAGCCCGGACGCACGATGTGCGCGTTTTCCATGCCGCGAATCGATTGCACGATCTGCAATTGCACGTCGAACGGCAGGCTTGTGGATATCCCGTTCGGGTACAGCTCATGGGTGGTCAAACCTTCCGGCTCGATGAACACCTGGTGGCTTTCCTTATCGGCAAAGCGATGAATCTTGTCTTCGATCGACGGGCAATAGCGCGGACCAACACCTTCGATTTCACCGGCAGCCGAATACATCGGCGAACGGTCGAGGTTAGCCGCGATGATTTCGTGAGTGCGAGCGTTGGTGTGGGTAATCCAGCAACTGACTTGCCGCGGATGTTGTTCCTTGTTGCCCATGAACGACATTACCGGGATCGGCGTATCACCGGGTTGCTCGGTCATCACCGAGAAATCCACAGACTTGCCGTCAATCCGCGGTGGCGTACCGGTTTTCAGACGCCCGACACGCAATGGCAACTCACGCAGGCGGTGGGCCAGGGCAATCGACGGTGGATCACCAGCGCGACCGCCGGAAAAATTCTGCAAACCGATGTGGATAAGTCCGCCGAGGAACGTACCGGTGGTCAACACCACAGAATCCGCGAAGAACCGCAGACCCATTTGGGTGACAACCCCACGGACTTGTTCCTGCTCGACGATCAGGTCGTCGGCAGCTTGCTGGAATATCCACAGGTTCGGCTGGTTTTCGAGAATTTCGCGGACAGCGGCTTTGTACAAAATCCGGTCGGCTTGCGCACGGGTCGCCCGTACGGCCGGACCTTTGCGGCTGTTCAATACGCGAAACTGGATGCCACCCAGATCAGTAGCGATCGCCATCGCACCGCCAAGGGCATCAATTTCCTTGACCAGATGGCTTTTGCCGATGCCGCCGATGGCTGGGTTGCAACTCATGGCACCGAGGGTTTCCACGTTATGCGTCAGCAACAGGGTTTTTGCCCCCATACGTGCTGAGGCCAGTGCTGCCTCGGTACCGGCATGACCGCCGCCGATGACGATCACTTCAAAACGGGAAGGGAAATCCACCACGCACCTCGTGCCTGCTTAAGTAGGTCATTCAGGAATCAATTTGAGATCAGGTTTTGAACCTGGTCGACAAGTATAGGGACTTCGCCCTTCCTAAAGAACCCTTTGCACAAAATTTAACCAGCTGTGGAGAACTCGAGGTTAAAAGAATAAAAAAGATAGAAATTTATAAAACCTTTGTTTTTATGTTTATTCTTACTGACCCACGTTTCTGTGGATAGATCTCTACAAGCCTTTAAACTCGGTGTGTACAGCGATTCAAAACTCTGTGTTCATGTGCCAATGACGCTTTGGGATAACCGATTTAAGCCTGTGGATTAAAGGGTTGCTTATCCACAGGCGGGGTTATGTCCACGTTTCAACCCCAGTTATCAACCGATCTCCGTGGCAGTTATTCACAGGGCTTAATCCACAGAAAATCAGCATGAAAGGATTTTTCGGGCGCAAAAAAAGCGCCATCGAGTGATCGGATAGCGCTGTGCAGTGAAACGGGGCGAGTTGAAAGGCTATTGTGAGGGAACGTAACAGAGGCTAATAATAGGCATTATCATTAACTTGCCTCCTCTGCCCATGTCCTCATCCAACCATACTGCTGCGATTGAGCAAATCTACGCGCAACACCATTCGTGGCTCTATGGATGGCTCAAGGGCAAACTGCATGACGCCTGCGATGCAGCCGACGTGGCGCATGACACGTTTCTGCGAATTCTGGCAGCACGCAACGCTGCTCAAATCCGCGAACCTCGGGATTATCTCGCTACAGTGGCGCGCGGGCTGGTCATCGACCGCTACAGGAGACGTGCGATCGAGGCTGCGTACCTCCAAACACTGGCCGCTCGGCCTGAAGCCACCGCCATCAGCGAGGAAGACAGGGCTCTGATTATTGAAACACTGGTTGCTGTGGATAAAGCACTGGCAGTCCTCGGCGCGAGGACCGAACTGATCTTCAAGCTCTCGCAGATTGATGGCCTGACTTATCAACAGATTGCAGCTCAGTTGAAAGTTTCGCTGACCACCGTGAAGAAGCACATGATCCGCGCTTTCACGGAATGTGCCCTGATCATGGCGCAGCATTGATGGCCATCGCACCGAGTCGTCAGGTCTTCGAAGCCGCCGCCAGTTGGTATGTGCAGTTTCAGACTGACCCACCGACGCTCGCCGAACAAAAAGCCTGGCAGGTGTGGATAGATAGTGATCCCGCACACCTGGCGGCCTGGTCCCAGATGGAACAATTGCAGCGCCATCTCGGCACCCTGCCACAGGACCTCAAGCGCCGTGCACTGAGTAACGGCCAGCAACGGCGACAAGTGCTGAAGCTATTGCTGCTGGCGGCCGGTACTGGCTTGGTTGGCTGGAATGTTCAGCAACATACCTCCATTGGGAATGTCTGGGCCGACTATAAAAGCGGTGTTGGCGAGCGGCGTACTATCACGTTGGCAGATGGCAGTCTTATTCAGCTCAACACCGATACCGCCATTGATGTGTCTTTCGATCCAGCGCAGCGGCTGATTCGCCTGCGCTCCGGTGAGATCCTTGTGCAAACCGGCAAGCTCGGTGACCAGCGGCCATTTTTTGTCGCAACCGATGATGGGCGAATTCAAGCGCTCGGCACGCGTTTCTCAATACATAAGCTATCCGGCTCGACGCGAGTGGGGGTGCTGGAGGACCGAGTCAATGTTCAGCCTGCCGAGCTATCGACAGCCGCAAGAATACTGCGAGCAGGCGAAGGCGCGGATTTCGACCGCCAACACATCGAACCTGTTCGTCCCTTTAAATCTTCGGAAGTGGCGTGGATAAACGGCCAGTTGATCGTCCTCGATGCGCGGTTGGGCGATGTGATTGGGGAATTACGCCGCTATCGCCGAGGTGTATTGCATTGCGATGCGAGGGCAGCGGATCTGCGCGTATCCGGTACATTCCGCCTCGATTCCACCGAGGCGGTTCTGGCCAATCTTCAGGCTTCACTGCCTATCAACGTGCGTTATTTCAGCCGTTACTGGGTTTCGGTCAGCCGCCGGGCTTGATCAAAATATCGCGTTGAGAAAAAAATCGCAGGCAGGGGTTATCTTTTTTTGCCCTGTCCCGGCCCTACAGGTAATCGCGATAAACGCGGCTCTTTGTCACCTTCAGGGCTTATCCACACATGCGCCTTCCTACGCTCCGTCAGCGTTTTTCCCACCACTGCATCGCTTACAGCCTACTGATGACCTGCGCTGCGTCCTGTCTGATCATTTCCCAAAGCACTTTCGCTGCAACTTCGGTTCAGCGATACGTGATCGCTGCCGGCCCGCTGGACAGTGCATTGAGCCAGTTTGCATCCGCCGCGAATGTGATTCTGTCGTTCTCGCCGCAGCAGACCAGCCGTTTGCGCAGCGCCGGATTGAACGGGGACTTCAGCGTTGACCAAGGGTTTGCGCAACTGCTGCAGGGTTCGGGTTTGCAAGCCGTGCCCCAGGCACCGGGCAGTTATGTTTTGCAGGCCTTGCCGAACGGTGCTTCATTGGAGTTGGCACCTACCAGCATCAACGCTCAATTGGCTAACCCAATGAATTTGGACTATGCCGCCGACGTCGGTTACAAGGCGCAGAACAGCCGCATCGGTACGAAAACCAGCACGCCACTGTCGGAAACGCCGCGATCGGTGTCAGTCGTTACCGCGCAACGCATGAAAGACCAGAAATCTCAGACACTCACCGAGGTTCTCGGCTACGTGCCGGGGATCTTTGCTCCACCGTTCGCTGCCGGCGACAGCCTGGCGGGAGACCTGTTCTACATTCGCGGCTTCAACGCCACCGATTACGGCTACGGTCTGTTGCGCGATGGACTGCGCGTACAGGGCAACCGCTACGACACCAGCACTGAGCCGTACGGACTGGAGCGGGTCGAGATTTTTCGCGGTCCGTCCTCGTTGCTATATGGTGAAAACGCCCCGGGTGGGTTAGTTAATCTGGTCAGTAAACGGCCAACCGCCGCCGCGCAAGGCGAAGTGCAAATGGGCTACGGCTCGAACAATCGCCGCCAGCTCGGCGTCGATGTATCCGGTCCGCTCACCGACAACGGCAAAGTGCTGGGTAGAGTGGTGATGCTCGGGCGCAAGTCCGACACCCAGACCGATCATGTTCCGGATGACCGCATTTACATCGCCCCGTCGCTGACACTGAATTTCGACGAATTCAATACCCTGACACTTCTGGCGAACTACCAGAAAGATCACACCAACATGGAACTGGGCCTGCCTGCTGCCGGCACTTTGCTGAGCAATCCTAACGGCAAGTTATCCAAAGGCACCATGCTCGGTGACCCGGACTGGAACACTTTCGAACGGGAAACATGGAGTACGGGTTATGAGTTCAGCCACGCGTTCAACGATGACTGGCAGTTCCGTCAGAACTCACGGTACCTGCAGTCGCGCATCACGCGGCACGAAACCTGGCCCGGCAATCTCAACAATGCCGGATTCGGCAGACGCCTGAACATGACCGCTTACGACCGCTTCAACAAGTCGATGGTTTATTCGCTGGATAACCAACTGGAAGGCAAATTTCAGGTTGGAGGCCTTGAGAATACGCTGCTGTTCGGCGCCAGCTATGACAGAACTTCGTTCAGTCAGGACTGGAATGCCGGCCTCGTCGGCCCGATCGATGTGTATAACCCGGTATACCTGCGCGATCCGACCACCCCGATCGCTGTGCAAAACACTCTGCTCGAACAAGAGATGAAAGGCGTTTATGCGCAGATTCAGAGCAAGTACGATCATTGGCTATTTTTGCTCGGCGGTCGTCAGGATTGGGTCGACAGCGATTTTCGCGACAAAGTTGCCCAGGGCAGCAACATCAGTTCCGAGGACAAGAAGTTCACTTACCAGGGCGGGGTGATGTACCAGTTCGACAATGGCATGACGCCGTATGTCAGTTACTCCACTTCGTTCGTCCCGGTGCAGCAGATTTCCAATGCCGGCGCGCCGCTTGATCCGATCACCAGCAGCCAATACGAAGTTGGCCTGAAGTACGAACCGATCGGCTGGGACACCGCGTTCACTGCGTCGGTGTATGACCTGCGCAAGAAGGATGACACCTACTTCGATGCCACCACCTCAAGCTATCGACAAGTA
The DNA here is from genome assembly GCF_900636825.1 of Pseudomonas fluorescens. Classification (NCBI taxonomy): domain Bacteria; kingdom Pseudomonadati; phylum Pseudomonadota; class Gammaproteobacteria; order Pseudomonadales; family Pseudomonadaceae; genus Pseudomonas; species Pseudomonas fluorescens. The sequence continues at coordinate 6,028,939 of NZ_LR134318.1, forward strand.
GGCGAAAGCCGTTCCAAGGGTGTGGAGCTGGAACTCAACAGCAACCTGACGCAGAACCTCAACCTCACTGCGGCCTACACCTACACCGATGCGCGAATCACCAAGGATGCCGCGGCGTCGTTAGTCAAAGGCCATCAAATGACCGGCGTGCCGCGCAATCAGGCTTCGGTCTGGGCCAAATACCGGTTCCTCGATGGCGATATGAAAGGTCTGTACGTAGGCGGCGGCGTGCGTTACTTCGACAGTGCGTTCGCTTACACCTCGCCGTCGCTCTACGGCAAGCTCGATGCTGGTGATGTGACATTGGTGGATGCAGCCATCGGTTATCAGATCGACTCGCATTGGAACGTCGACCTGAATGCAAAAAATCTGTTCGATAAGGAATACGTGTCTGGGTGCAACGATGCCGGCCGATGCTATTGGGGTGAAGACCGCACCCTGCTCGGTACGGTTTCTTACAACTGGTAAACGAAAAAGGGGCTGTGGATATCTTTTCCACAGCCCCTTTGTTCATTTGCCGATGCAGAAACTGGAAAAAATCCTTCCCAGCAAATCATCAGAGCTGAATGCTCCAGTGATTTCTCCAAGAGAATGCTGAGCCTGACGTAGATCCTCGGCCAATAATTCGCCGGCCCCTGCCAAGGTCAGCTGCGCGCGCCCGTGTTCCAGCGCGGCACTGGCGTGGCGCAGGGCTTCAAGATGGCGGCGGCGTGCGCTGAAACTGCTCTCCGAGGTCTGTTCGTAACCCATGCAGGCTTTCAGATGCTCACGCAAAAGATCGAGTCCATCGGCGGACTTGGCGCTGAGATTGATCGTGACATGGCCGTCTTCACTGGTTTCCAGAGAAATGGCTTCCCCGGACAGATCAGCCTTGTTGCGAATCAGGGTCACTTTCGCCGGATCCGGGCGGGTCTCGAGAAACTCCGGCCATAGCGCAAACGGATCAAGCGCTTCGGGTGCAGTGGCGTCAACGACGAGCAGCACCCGATCCGCTTCACCGATGGCTTTCAAGGCCCGTTCAACGCCAATCTTTTCCACCTGATCCTCGGTATCGCGCAGGCCGGCAGTATCAACGACGTGCAGTGGCATGCCGTCGATGTGGATATGTTCGCGCAGGATATCCCGGGTGGTGCCGGCAATTTCAGTGACGATCGCAGCCTCACGACCGGCCAGCGCATTCAACAGGCTGGACTTGCCCGCATTCGGGCGACCGGCAATGACTACGGTCATGCCATCGCGCAACAACGCCCCCTGCCCGGCTTCCCGGAGGACTGTGGATAACTCGCCACGAACCTTGTCCAGCATGCTCAATACATGGCCATCGGCGAGGAAGTCGATTTCTTCCTCCGGAAAGTCGATCGCGGCTTCGACATAAATACGCAACCTGATCAGTTGCTCGGTCAGGTTATGCACACGCTGGGAGAATGCACCCTGCAGTGAACGCAAGGCGTTGCGCGCAGCCTGTGCAGAACTGGCTTCGATCAAATCTGCAATCGCCTCAGCTTGGGCGAGGTCGAGTTTATCGTTGAGGAAGGCGCGTTCACTGAACTCACCCGGACGAGCCAGCCGGCAGCCCAGTTCCAGGCAGCGCTTGAGCAACATATCCAGAACGATCGGGCCGCCGTGCCCCTGTAATTCCAGAACGTCTTCGCCGGTGAATGAGTTCGGTCCCGGGAAATACAGGGCCAGACCTTCGTCCAGCACTTGTCGGTCGTCGCTGAAAAAAGGGCCGTAATGGGCGTAACGCGGTTTCAGTGCGCGGCCGCTGATGGCTTGCGCCGCTACGCTTGCCAGAGGCCCGGAAATACGGACGATGCCCACACCGCCGCGACCTTGAGCGGTGGCGACAGCGGCAATGGTTTCACGCGGTGTGCTCATAAACCGGAATCCAGACAAAAGTGGCAGATAGCAAAACGCCCCACTAGGGGGCGTTTTGAGTGGTGTTATCCACAGTGCAAGTTACGCCTCGGCTTTTTTCGTCGCCGCTTCGATCTTACGCGTGATGTACCACTGTTGTGCAATCGACAGGCAGTTGTTCACCACCCAGTACAGCACCAGACCCGCCGGGAACCACAGGAAGAAGAAGGTGAAGATGATTGGCATCATTTTCATGACCTTCGCTTGCATCGGATCCGGAGGAGTCGGGTTCAACTGCTGCTGGATGAACATGGTCGCACCCATGATGATCGGCAGGATGAAGAACGGATCCTTGATCGACAGGTCAGTGATCCACAGCATGAATGGCGCCTGGCGCATTTCCACGCTTTCCAGCAGAACCCAGTACAGCGAGAGGAAAACCGGCATCTGCACGAGGATTGGCAAGCAGCCGCCCAGTGGATTGATCTTCTCTTTCTTGTACAGCTCCATCATGGCTTGCGACATTTTCTGCCGGTCATCGCCATGTTGCTCTTTCAGCGCAGCCAGTTTCGGCGCCACGGCACGCATGCGCGCCATCGACTTGTAGCTGGCAGCCGACAACGGGAAGAAAATTCCTTTGATCAGCATGGTCAGGAAGATGATCGACCAGCCCCAGTTACCGACAATGGCGTGGATGTGTTGCAGCAGCCAGAAAATCGGCTGGGCAATGAACCACAGAATGCCGTAGTCGACGGTCAGTTCCAGACCTGGGGACAACTCTTTCAGCACCGCCTGACTTTTCGGACCGGCGTACAGCACAGCACCGGTTTCAACCTTGGCGCCTGGAGCAGCGGTCAATGTCGGGCCGGTATAACCGATGATGTAGTTGCCTTTGCTGTCTTTACGGGTCTGGACGATATTGTTTTCGCCCTTCGCCGGAATCCACGCGGTCACAAAGTAGTGTTGCAGCCAGGCTACCCAGCCACCGGTGACGGTTTCTTTGAGCTGCGCCTTGTCCATGTCCTTCATGGACACTTTTTTGTACGGCTCCGAACTTGTCCACAGGGCAGCGCCCAGGTAAGTCGCAGTGCCAGTCGCCGTTGTGGACGAAGGGTCAGCGCTAGGATCGCGTTTCAGCTGGGCGAACATTGCGCCATTCCAGGGCTGAGCGCTCTGGTTATCCACAATGTAAGAGACAGCAACGTCATACAAGCCACGTTTAACAGTGAAACGCTTGATGTAATTGACGCCGTCCTTGCTGAATTTCAGGTCTACGACCAGTTGGTCCTGACCATCAGCCAGTTGATAAGTCTTCTTCTCCGAGGAGTAGATCGGACGACCGGCAGGATTTGCATCCGGGCCGTTGGTGCCGATCAGACCGCTTTGCGCCAGGTAAATACGTTCGCCGCCGTTATCGAACAGCTGGAACGGAACATCAGGACGATCCTGACGACGTGGATACAAAGGCAAGGTCAGTTGAGCAACATCGCCACCTTGTGGGTCGATCGCGAGATCGAGCACGTCGGTTTTGATCTGGATCAGATCCTTGCTGGCGGCTACCGGTGTTTCGGCAGGTGCGCTGGTATCGCTCGCGGCGCGCGGAATATCGTCACTGGCGGCAGTACTGGTGCCAGTGGCGGTGTCCGGCAAACCGGATGTAGTCGTATTGGAAGCAACATTCTGAGTCGGCAGGGCAGCCTGGCCATAGTCCTGGTTCCATTTAAGAACCATAACGTAGGACACGATTGCCAGGGCGACGATCAGGATCGTGCGTTTGATATCCATGATTACTCGGCCATCGAAGAAGAACGGGAGGTAGGGATAGGTGGAACCGGGTCATAACCACCGGGATTCCACGGATGACAGCGACCTAAACGACGAAAGGTCAGCCAGCCACCGCGCAGAAGGCCATGATTTTCGATGGCTTCATACGCGTAGCAGGAACAACTGGGGTAGAAACGACAGTGGCTGGCCATCAAAGGACTAATGGCATAGCGATAAAACTGGATCGGAACGAGTGCCAGTTTACGCATCTGGACTGTCTACCCCTACAGTTTCGGTTTTGACTTCCGGAACTGGCTTGTTACGCGCCAGACGCTTCCAGAGCTTGCCGAAATGCTGAATCAATTCGGGGTTTTCTACATCGCCCAGACCTTTGCGCGCGACGATAACGATGTCCCAGCCGACCAGTGAATCCTGGTGCAGACGAAACGATTCGCGCATCAAACGTTTGAGGCGATTGCGCTCGACGGAGAGCTTGACGCTCTTTTTCCCGATAACCAACCCGAGACGGGGGTGATCAAGATCGTTGTTGCGCGCAAGGAGCAGGAGATTTTTCCCCGGAACCTTGCCGGTAGGGGAGTCAAAGACTGCCTTGAAATGCCGGGGGGTAAGCAAACGCTTTTCCCGACTGAAGTCCTGACTCACCTCCAGTACCGGATTATCAAACTGCCAGACGCGCACGACCTTTGGCGCGACGACGCGACAGGACTGCGCGGCCGTTCTTGGTAGCCATGCGAGCACGGAAACCGTGGGTACGAGCGCGTTTGATAGTGCTTGGTTGGAAAGTACGTTTCATGTCGTGTTACCTGGTTCGTCCACAACGGGCCGGAATGGCCCCCGTTTTAAGAGACCGGGGATTCTAGAGAAAGCAAGCCTTCAGGTCAATTTCCAACCAACGTTTCCTTATAAATAGATCTCAAGGCCTTCATCGCCTGATCGCTTCCTTGCCATACATAAAAATAAAGAAGGGAATTATTTAAAGCTTTTCTGTAAAGCTTATTAAAGCTGGGGACGCACCCCGCTGTGGATAAGCTGGATCAGCCCTTGTTTTACGTGATGTACAGGGAATGACAACTACGGTGGAAAACGGTGTTTTGCCTGTGCTGCACTGTCGGATAACCTGTGCGCGGAATGAGCTGTTATCCACAGGCAGGTTATCCACCGAGTTCGGCCCCCAGTTGTCCAGTGCCCTTAGAGCTGGTTATCCACAGAGCTTATTCACACACCGTTGGTCGCTTTTTCAGAGGCCGACGCTGCGATAAATCATGTTCTGACCATTACCTGCATGTGGATAAGTGGACGCCTCGCCGCTACAATGGCCGCTTGTTTTTGCCTCACCGGCTTTCAACTTAGGGGATATCCGTGTCAGTGGAACTTTGGCAGCAGTGC